>NZ_JARXYJ010000003.1 GCF_029894425.1 Streptomyces sp. SAI-127 | reverse complement strand
GCGCGCGGGTGTTGCGCTCCCGCTCCGCGGGAGCGCTGGCGGGAGCGCTCCGCGTCCCGCTCTCCGAGCCTGCTTCGCAGGCTCGGTGATGCTCCGTTCGCTGCGCTACCGGAGCTGTGGGGGCTGCGCCCCTTTGGGGGTCTTCCGCTTCGCTCCAGACTGGGGGCGGTCCGCTGCGCTCCCGCCCTGAGGGTCCTTGCGGCTGCGCCTTCAGGACCTGGGGCCCGCTGACGCGGGCCTGGCTGGCTGCGAGGGGTGGATGTTCTGGGGATTCTTGCCTCGGGTTGTTTTGGTCACTTGTGTTGTTGCTGGTGAGTCTGTGTCTCGAAGTCGCGTCGTGCTGCCGCGCTTTGGTCTTCGATGAGTCCGGCATTGTCGGGCAGGTCCAGGGCGGTGCTGCAGTGCTTGCAGAGTTTCCCGTCTTCGGCCGACGTGCCGCATGTCTTGCAGAATTGGTTGCCTTGGTCGTTTCCGGTCTGGAAGGTCATAGCTCTCCTGGGGGTGGTGGTGGGTGTGGAGTACCCGTGACGTCGAGGTTGGTTCACTGCGGGGGCTTTGGCTGTGATTTGATGCAGCATGTAGGATTGGGAAAGATTATGGGCACCCGTTGGTACAGCGTTTGGGAACTGGGGATTCTGGTGGGTAATACGCGAGCTTACCCGGTGTATCGGTCGGCTGATGTGGCGAGCATCGTTTCTGTCGCTTCTTCTCTTGTTCGCTGTGGGGATGCCCATGAGGAGAGTACGGTGGGCCTCGATGCCGAACTCCAGGATGTTCGCGATGTCATGAGGGTCCGTGAGCTCTTTCCCGAGGCGGTGTACACCCACCGGCGTTCCGACTTCCGGGGAGTCGATCTGCCTGTTGATACGGCAGCGTTGGCTGGACTGCTGCCGATGAACCTCGCCGCGGAAGAGGACCTGAGGGGGGACGTGCTCTCCAGGGCTGTAGAGGTGCTGCGGCCGGCGGTGTGGGGTCAGCTTGCCTGGATGGGTCTCAGCTGGCCGGCCGTGCCGGAACTCAACCTCGGGCCGGAGTACGCACGATCGGGCGTTCAGGCATGCTTCAACACTGACGCCAACTTGGAACCGGTGGCAGGACATACGGTCTACGTCCACGTCTACCGAGGTGACGAAGACAGGGCGCGGCACCTTGCCCGCATGATCGGAAAGGACGTTGTCGGCCCGCCTGAGCACGGCTGGTGAGGTTCTGTTTCCGGGTCCGTGCGGGTGATCGAGAGGGAGAACGGGCGAGAGATGCGGGGCCTATTTCAGCTTCGAGGGCATCAGGTGGACCAGAAGAACCAATTCCGAAAATGGGTCGGATTTTCTGCAAGATCGTCTGTTCCTCGCCAGGGGGCTCGGGGCACGATCGTGTCAGCGACCGGGTCGGGCAAGACGATCACGGCCGCTGCGTGCGCGCTGGAGTGCTTCCCCGGCGGGCGGATCCTGGTGACCGTGCCGACTCTGGACCTGCTCGTGCAGACCGCCCAGGCGTGGCGGGCTGTGGGCCACCGCTCCCCCATGATCGCGGTCTGCTCGCTGGAGAACGATCCGGTGCTCAACTCGCTGGGAGTGCGCACCACCACCAACCCGATCCAGCTCGCCCTGTGGGCCCGGTCGGGGCCCGTCGTCGTGTTCGCCACTTACGCCTCTCTGGTGGACCGCGAGGACTTCGAGGAGCCGATGGGTCAGGGACGCGTTCGCGGGCCGCTGGAGGCTGCTCTGGCGGGCGGAGAGCGGCTGTATGGACAGCGCATGGACGGTTTTTCGCTTGCCATCGTGGATGAGGCCCACGGTACGGCAGGGGATCTAGGTCGTCCGTGGGCGGCGATCCACGACAACCAGCGGATCCCGGCGGACTTCCGGCTCTACCTCACCGCGACCCCGCGCATCCTCGCCGCGCCCCAGCCGCAGAAGGGCGCGGACGGCCAGGAGGTGGAGATCGCGTCGATGGGCCAGGACTCCGACACCTACGGACCGTGGCTGGCCGAACTCGGGCTGAGCGAGGCGATCGAGCGGGGCATCCTCGCCGGGTTCGAGATCGACGTGCTGGAGATCCGCGACCCCTCACCCGCCCTCGGGGAATCGCAGGAGGCGCAGCGGGGCCGGCGCCTGGCCCTGCTGCAGACCGCCCTGTTGGAGCACGCCGCCGCGTGGAATCTGCGCACGGTGATGACTTTCCATCAGAAAGTGGAGGAGGCGGCGGCGTTCGCGGAGAAGATGCCGGAGACGGCCGCGGAGCTGTACGCCCGCGACGCCTCCGACGACGACCTAGCGGCCGCTGACCAGCTCCCCGCATCGTCGATCGACGCGGAGTTCTACGAGCTCGAGGCCGGCCGCCACGTACCCCCGGACCGCGTCTGGTCGGCATGGCTGTGCGGCGACCACCTCGTATCCGAACGACGCGAGGTGCTGCGGCAGTTCGCAGGCGGCATCGGCGCGGCCGGCCGCCGGGTCCACCGCGCGTTCCTCGCAAGCTGCCGCGTCCTCGGGGAAGGCGTCGACATCACCGGCGAGCGGGGAGTCGAGGCCATCTGCTTCGCCGACACCCGCGGCTCACAGGTCGAGATCGTGCAAAACATCGGCCGCGCACTCCGGCTGAACCGCGACGGCACCACGAAGGTCGCGCGCATCATCGTGCCCGTCTTCCTCGAGCCCGGCGAAGACCCCACCGACATGGTCGCCTCCGCCAGTTTCCGCCCCCTTGTAGCCGTCCTCCAAGGACTCCGCAGTCATGATGAACGACTCGTCGAGCAGCTCGCCTCCCGCGCCCTCACCAGCGGGAAACGCAAGGTCCACGTCCGGCGCGATGAAGACGGCCAGATCATCGGAGCCGGCGGCGACGGCGAGGACCAGGAGCAGGACGGCACCGACGCCGCAGCCGAAGCGGCCCTGCTGCACTTCTCCACACCGCGCGACGCCGCCACCATCGCGGCCTTCCTGCGCACCCGGGTCTACCGGCCCGAATCCCTCGTGTGGCTTGAGGGCTACCAAGCCCTCATCCACTGGCGGAAAAAGCACCACATCACCGGCCTCTACGCCATCCCCTACGACACCGAGACCCAAGTCGGCGTCACGAAAGACTTTCCCCTGGGGCGATGGGTCCACCAGCAGCGCAAGGCCCTGCGGGCCGGGGAACTGGAGCCGCGACGCAAAGAGCTGCTGGACGCCCCCGAGGCCGGAATGGTCTGGGAGCCCGGCGAAGAAGCCTGGGAGAACAAACTCGCCGCGCTGCGCTCCTACCGGCAGGCCACCGGGCACCTCGCCCCGAGGCAGGACGCTGTCTGGGGCGAGGGCGAGGGCGAGGCAATGGTGCCGGTCGGACAGCACATCGCCAACCTCCGCCGCAAGGGCGGCCTTGGCAAGGACCCGGAGCGGGCCGCGCATCGCGCACAGCAGCTGGCGGCGATCGACCCGGACTGGAACTGCCCATGGCCACTGGACTGGCAACGCCACCACCGCGTCCTCGCCGACCTCGCCGCCGACGAACCCGGCGGCGTCCTGCCCGACATCGCACCCGGCGTCCTCTTCGACGGCGACGACATCGGCAAGTGGCTGAAGCGGCAGAAACAGCCGGCCACCTGGAAGCAGCTGTCCACCGAACAGCAGGAACGGCTGACCAAACTGGGCATCAAGCCCGTCCAGACACCGTCTCCGGCCCCTGCGGCCACACGTGCGACGAAGGGCCCGGGCAAGGCGCAGCAGGCCTTCCAACGCGGCCTGGCAGCCCTCGCCCAGTGGGTCGAACGGGAAGGCGCCCACCGGCCTGTACCGCGCGGACACACTGAAGAGATCACGGTCGACGGCGAAACCGAACCGGTGGTCATCAAGCTCGGCGTATGGACATCGAACACCCGTGCCAGGCGGGACAAGCTCACCGAGGAACAGCTCGACGCACTACGAGAACTCGGCATGGAATGGGCGTGACGCCGACACCGCCCGGCTGTTGCGCCGGATCGCGCAGGGCCCCCGGGACACGATATCGGGGCCGCGCTTTTTCAGCCGCCACGGCGCTCGCGTCACGCCTCGTCATGCCAGGGGAAGCCATCCGGGTCCGTGGCGGCACGGGTCCTGACCCGCTCATCGTCATGGCCGCGGATCTGGTCCAGGAACGGGAAGTCTTCCGGCTGCACGGCCAGTTTGGCGACAGGGGCCACTGGTACGGGACTTGCCCATTGGGCCGGCTGCACCAAGACATCGCCGACCCGCATCCGCGGCTGCAGCTCGAAGGTGTCGGCGGGCAGCAGGTACACCGTGCCGGGACGCCAGGGCTGCTGCTTCAGCGCCCGCGCGCTGATGGAGAAGTAGTAGTGCGGCTCGCCGAGCCGCTCGCTGCCGTTGTCGAGGCGGGCGCAGCCATTGATCAACGACATCGGGTGGTGGTCCCGGTCCAGGATCGCGTAGTACATCGGCCAGAGCCCGTCGCCGGCGGCGAAGACCGCGCGACGGTTGCCGAACTCGCTGCTGTCGTTCGGCTGCCGGGGCTCGAAGCGGCTGATCGCCGGATCGCCCGAGCCGTGCAACAGCAGTCTGCCGCGGTCTGCGGCACGGCAGAGGAACTGCCATTTCGGCGCCTCGATCCGGTAGTCGATGGGCTCATCGGGACCGTTCGCGAGCGCTTGCTCCAGCAGTCGGTCGAAGGATGCCAACGTTGTGCGGTCCGAGGGTGCAGCGGGACGCGTCATCCAGTACGCAGGCAGCTTCATCAAAGCAACCTATCCAGCGCACCGCACGGAGTCGCCTGGGTTGTTCGAGATCTACAGGTCGAACTCGAGGTGCTCGATGTCCGTGAACCGGACCTCCTCCAGGCTTCCCGCGCGGCGGCCGCCGTCCTGGAAGTAGACCTCCTTGAGCGCTTCGGCGGCGATCTCCTTCAGCTGCTGGTCGGTGGCGCCGGCCTCTTGGGCGTTGAAGAGTCGGGCGGCGTAGCGGGGCGGCAGGGCGACGGTCAGGTGCCGGATGCGGTCCTGGTCCGTCGACCCGATCGGCGCGGTGTAGCCGAGGCGGGCGCGGGTGTCGACGACGATGCCGCCGGTGGTCGCCGCCTTCTGCCGGGCCTTGGCCCTAATCTGTGGCTGCCAGCGCTTCTTCACCTCGCGCTCCAGTCGCGCGGCGAGGTCCGGGCGGGGCTTCTTGATCTGGTCCTTCACGTACCGCTCGACGGTGCGCTGCGAGATGCGCAGCATCTGGGCGACCGCCTTGGTGCTTTTGAGCTGCTTGACCAGGTACCGCATCTGCGCGCCCGCGCTCTTGGGTGCCGGGCGGGTGAACGCCTTCTGCACTGCGGCTTCCAGGCCGTCCCCGAACAGGCTCATCGTCGCCTTCTCCTATTCTCCGTTGTCGGCGTCGGTGACGGTGCCGTCCTTGATGTACCGGGCGAGGTTGAGCTCGGGGGCGTTGAACCGCTCGCGGACCTCTTCGCCCCACAGGACGCTCTGGGTGCCCTCGTGCTTGACCAGGCCGGGGTTGATGCCGAGCTTGAAGCCGCCGGGCAGCGGCTTGCCGTCCCGGTAGGGCAGGAAGTCCAGCGGCGAGGTGCCGTTGGCGGCGTAGACGACGCAGTCGGACAGGACCGCGATCGGGTACTGGCCGGTGAAGCTGGCGTGCTTGACGATCTTGCGGTGCAGGTTGATCCGGGTGCGGGAGATGACCGCCGCGCGGATGTCCGGCCGCCACGTCGGGCGGGACAGCGCACGCCACGGCTCGCCCGGACGCCAGCCCTCACCCCGGGGCCGCTCGCGCAGCTTGCCCAGGCCGCCTTTCACCGTCGCCTTGATCGCGGAGACGACGATCGCCAGCTCCGGGTCACGGCCGCGGTAGCCGTCCATCGCGGCGAGGAAGTCGGCCGGCGACAGGTCGGCGTCGACACCGAGGTCGGCCATCGTGGCGAGGTAGGCGTCGCGCAGCCGGTTGTACCAGCCGTCCAGGTAACGGCCGTTCTCGTAACGGACGTACGCCTCGAGCGGCACGACGTCGTAGCCGAGCTCCACCGCGTACGCCACGGTCGGCGTCGCGTACCAGGCCGGACCCTCCGGTTGCTCGCCCTTCGGTGTGAACGGGCTGGGCAGCAGACTCGCGTCCAGGTCCGCCCACGTGTCCTTGCCGACCTTCACCCGGGACAGGTCCACATGGGAGAGGTCGACCAGCCACGAGCCGGGCAGCTTCGCGTCGAACACCGGCGCCTTGACGTGGGTGGGCGCACCGATGCCGACGACCAGGCCGTTGGCGCCGGCGGCGAAGGCCATGTTCACGTCGATGCCGACCAGGTGCCGCAGCGTGCACTCGGCATCGGTCATCGGCCGCGCCCAGTCGTACGCCTCCTCGAACAGCTTCTCCCCCGGGCCGCGGACGTGGAACCGGGGCAGGTCCTTGAGAAGCGGGTGGCCGTCGGGGGCCTCGCACGGCGCGCAGTCCACCGGATCCTTGCCCAGCGAGCCGGGGTTGTGCTCGGAGTGCCGCTTGCCCGTCGCGTCCGGTTCGGAGGCACGGGTCGGTGGGTGCAGAGCAGTCATCAGCTCCAGGCCGGTCACCGCGGTCGATCCGCGCGGCGTCATCACCCGCGATGCGTACACGCCCAGCACGCGCGCGAGTTGCGCCGGCGGCAGCTGCCCGGCCTCGCCCCAGTGCCGGGTATCCAAGGCGTTCCACGACGGGATGCACAACTGCACGCAGGCCCGCTCCGAACCCTGCGCGGGGCGGTAGATCCGCGCCCACGGCCCGAACCCGCGCTTGGTCAGCTTCCACTCCGCACGGGCCAGCTGCTTGATGACCTTGTGGCCCTCGGGGATCCGCCCGGTGAGCCGCTCCTCCTCCGTGAGGGCGGCCGGCAGGCCGTAGCGCTCCAGTGCGGACGGGGTGAGCACGAGCAGCGGGTCGGCGTCCTTGCCCGGGCCGGACAGCTTCGGCGCCCCGAGCTTCGCCTCCGTGAGCGTCCAGTCCACCAGGGACGGAATCGACTTGGCGGGCACGTCCAGGACCAGCCCGCCGGTGCAGTACGCCAGCACCTGACCGTCGGCGACGCCGACGACCGCAAGCGGCCCGTTCTCGAACCGTGCATCGGCGCCATCGGCTGGGGTGCCGGCGGGGGCGGTCTTACGCGCGGGCTGCCGACGTGACGTCGGCCTGGTCGTTGCCGCCGGATGCGGCACAGCGGCGGGGCGCAGTGCGGTGTCCTCGGATACACGCTCTGGGATCGGGCCTGTGGGTTCGGTGCGGGCTTGGGCCGGTTCAGTTCCCGTTGGCGCAGGAGCCGCTGGGAGGGCAGGCGTCTCGGGGACCGCCGTGTCCTCAGCGGGCACCGGGGCGTTGGCGGGGTAGAGCTGGGCGAGTTGCTTGAGCATGCGCGCGTATGCGTCGCGCTCCGGCGGCCGCGGCTCGGTCTTGCCGGCCTCCCAGCCGCTGACCGTCGCCCGCCGCACCTGCAGTGCGGCGGCCACCTCGTCCAGCGTCAGCCCGTGCGCCTGGCGCAGCCGTTTGCGTTCCGCCGGGGGCGGCAGCGGGGAGCGGGACGCGATGAGCGCGTCGACGGCGTCGAACAGCTCGGACATGCAGCACCTCCTGCCCCAACCCTAGCGTGAAGCGCATGTTTCGCGTACGAACCGCGTACGGATGGCGTAAATGGCGGTTGGGGGTTCACGGTTGTTCCCTGAAAGGCGTCCGCAGGCTTGGGTTGCTGCAGGCTCTTTAGCCGGGGGCCCGCGGTGGTGTCCTGGCTATGCCTGAACTGGCCGGGGGGAGCGGCTTGGTGTGAGAGATCTGGGAGAGCAGACGGCCGCCGTGCACCAGTCATCGCGGCGGCAGAACGCTCGGGGGCGGGCATGGGTGAGATCGTCAAAGGGCTCGAACGAGCGTTGCTGACCCGTCCCGTGCCTACGAAGGATGCCGCTGTGCGCTTCCTGCTCAAGGCGGAGAAGAGCTCCACGAAGAACGTGGCCGTCCTCCTGGGGATCTCCCAGCGCACGGTACAGCGGTGGGTCACCACCCGGCCGGGAATGCGCCGCCGTCCCAGTGCTGTGCATGCGGGGTTGATCGATGAGGCCGTCAGGGCACGGTGGCAGCCCCTGGTGCGCTCCCGCCGACGGGCCCGGGCCGAGGCCGACGGGTTTGTCTTCCACACCAGGGCGCGGTTCGGTTTCGCCGCTCCGGCAGGCTCCTCGGACGATCCGCGGGTACGGCTGATCACCCAGTACCTGTCGGGAGAAGTGGCCCGCGAGCTGTTCGCCGCCCGGGACGCCGGCGGAGGCGAGCAGCAGCAGATGGTGATCCTCGCCCGTGCTCTGGGACATGCCTACTTCCGGGACGGAGGCCGGCGCGCCCACGGTCTCGGGATCGCCTTCACTGACGTGGAGTTCGCCGATTTCTCCATCGACTGACCACGCCCCTGGCTCGCTGTGCCGCGCGGCGCCGTCTTTCCCTTGCCGGCCCTGGGTGTCGGGGGCTGGGCTCAGGGCGAAGGTGGGGTCTGGTGCCGGGTCAGCATCGTGTCGTAGCGCTGTGCTTCCTTGCGTTCGCGCCAGTCCCACTGGATACGGCCGGTGCGCTGGCCGGCGGGCGGTTGTGGCGGGCGAAGCCTCGCTGCTTCGGCCACGCGCAGCAGGTGGGTGCGGTCGTGGGGGCCGGCCAGCAGGTGCTGGTCCTGGGCCGGGGGCGAGCCGGGCGAAGCACACGGCAGCCTTCAGGAAGGTGCGTGCCCACGGCGGCACGCTGTAGGTGGCGCAGCCGTCGGTGTAGCGGGCGCGGTCGTGCAGGGCCAGGCTGGCCGCCGCGTCGTCGTAGTCGCCGGGGCGGGCGGTGGCGAGTTGCTGGAAGGAGGCGCCTGTGAATGACGCGGCGGTGAGGGCGGCGGCCAGCGGGGGTGGGCGGTCACGGTGGCCAGGCGTCGGGCGATCTCCCGGACTGTCTGCTGGGTGAGGGGTGCGGGTGGCGGGCGGTGCCGGAAGACGATCGGCGGCGGCGTGCACGGGCCGGTACATGGGGCGGGGCTGTCGTAGGAGACCAGGCGCTCCAGCACGGGCAGAGTGAGCCACCGGTCTGCCGGCCGGGCGGCCTCGTCCGCAGGCGGGGGTACGGGAGCGGGTGTGCCGTAGTAGTGACGGCGGGCGGCCTGGAAGTCGGCGATGACGGCGTAGTCGGCCGTCTGCAGCGCCTGGTGCAGGGCGGCGGGCAGATGGGGGCGGTGGCAGACCAGGGTCAGGTGGATGCCGGTGAGGGTGCGCATCTGCAGGAGGCGCATCGTGCGGCGGGCGGTGAGGCGGTGGGCGCGCAGGACGGTCAGCCGGGTGACGGGCAGGGCCGTGATCCAGGCGGTGGCGGCTTCCCAGGCGGGCTGACGGCCGGCGGGGAAACGCCCCGGGAGCAGGGGCGGCTTGCCCAGAGCGGCCAGAAGGTCGTGGGCGAGGCCGGTCTCGCTGGTGCTGCCCGGGCCGGGGTGCAGGGTGATCCGCCCGGAGGGCGGATGGTGGGCGGCCAGGGCCGTGTGCGTGTGGATCGCATCGTCGCCCGGGTCGAGGACCACGGCGACGCACGGTGGCATGGTGGGCGGCATGGCGGCGTGGTGGTCAGGCGAGGCGGCTGAAGGCCCAGCGCAGCAGTTCCCGGTCGGCCCGGGGCCGGCCGGTGCGGGCGAGCGCGGTACGGGTGTGGGCGGTCAACTGGGCCCAGGCGCGAAAGTTGCCATGGGCGGCGTGGCTGTCGGCGAAAGCGATGTCGTCGGGGTCGGCGTCGGCCCACACCGGATGGAACAGGGGGATGACCTGCTGGACTTCATCTGGGGTGAGGCGGGTGAAGTGCTGCCAGATGAAGATGCGGGAGGAGAGCATCGGTTCGCGGCGCAGCACGGTGTGGCAGCCCTCGCCGCCGACGAAGACGACCGCGAAGCGGGTGGCGGGCTCGTCCCACAGGTAGCGGAAGTATTCGAACGCTTCTCCGTTGAGCCACTGGGCCTCGTCGACGAGGAAGGTGCGGGGGTGTTCGGCCAGGGAGGTTTTCAGCAGGCGGTCGAACTCGCTGGGATGGCGGGGTGGTTCACCGGGCAGGTCGAGCGCGGTGAACAGCTCGTAGCGCACGGCCCGGGCGGTGGGGCGGGCACGGAAGGTGACCCGTCGGACATCCTCTGCGGGTTCGAGTTCGTGCAGGCAGGTGTTGACCGCGAGCGTCTTGCCGTGGCCGGCACCGCCGTGGATGCACATCATGGCGCGTGCGGCGACGGTGTCGGTGATGTTCTCCCGCGCGGTGAGCAGGGCCCGGGTGGTGACGACGGCCGCGTCGGGCAGGTCGACGTACTGGTAGGAGGCCGCGGTCATCAGGCGTCTCCTGCGGGTCGGGAGCCGGTCTCCGGCGCAACGTCCCCTGGCGGGTCTGCTGGAGCGGAGGCGGGCGGGGGCGTCGCTGTGCCGGCCGCAAGGGCGGGCGGAGTGCGCCAGTGCGCCGGAGGCGGGGCGGGCGGGGATCAGGTCGGGCAGTGCCAGCCGTGCGACGTCGGTGTAGTCGGCGGCGGCGAGTTCACGCTCTACCTGGGCGGCCGTGACGGCTCCCAGCCGCTGGGCGGGCTCCGCACTGGTGGTGGGGGCGAATCGCTGGCGGCGCAGGCGTTCGGCGGCCTTCACGTCGGCGCGCAGGCGCCGGGCGCGCTCCGCACGTGCCTCGCGCAGCGCCTGCAACTGCTCGGGAGTGGCTGCGTCCGCGAGGTGCGCCGGGCCGAGGTGTCGGCCTCGGGCGTCGCAGACCTCGATCTCGTGGTCGTGGTGCGGCATGTAGCGCACGCGGACCTGGCGGCCGGCCTGGCCGGTCATCCACGCGGCGGTGTAGGTGCGGCCGCGCCAGCTCACGCCGTGGCTGGTCAGCTTCCGCAGCCGGCCGTCGTCCTCGAGAGTGAAGGCCCACAGGTCGGCGGCGGGGATGTCGGTGACAGGGGTCGGATCGGCCTGCCACGCCTCCAGCGGCGTACGGCCCGACAGGGCTTTCGGGCGGTGCGCGATGTTCCACCAGTTCGTCCACGCCAGGACCTCCGCGGTGAAGTCCTGGAACGACAGGGCGGACACCGCCCCCGCAGTACGACCGCGCCGCTGCGCGCGGGGCCCGGTGGGCCCGGCGGTGTAGCCGGGCAGGGCGGCGAACAGCATCCGGTCCGCAGCCCGGTTGAGGCTCTCCACCGTGCCTTTCAGATGCGGGCTGTAGGCAGGCAGGTCCTTGACCGTCACGCCCATCGCGCCGAGCGCCGTGGTGACGGCCGCCGACAGGAAATCCTTGCCCCGGTCCACCCTCACCAGCTCCGGCACTCCCCCGGCCGGGCCGTAGGGCTCATCCCGCACCACTGCGGCACGCAAGGCGGCCAGCACCGACGCGCGGGAGGGATGGCCCGGAGTGACAGCGGTGCCGGTGATGACCTTGGTGGCGGTGTCGATGAACCAGGTGATCCACGGGCGCACCAGGTCGCCGTCGGCGTCGACCAGCAGCGGGGCCTGGACGTGGTCGGTCTCCCAGGCGTAGTTGCGCCATGACGGCGGCCGCTTGCCGAACACGTCATGGGCGCGTGCTGCCTCCGCTCCGATGGCGAGACCGGCGCGCTCCCCCGCCGTCAGATCACGGCGCAGCGCGCGCAGGAACGTCGACAGCGACGGGACCGGATCCAGCAGCGGCACCTGCGACAGGGCTGCCCCACCCGGAACAGCCACCGGGTCCGGCGGGACGGGCGCGGCAGTACCGGACGTCTGCGCGCGTACGCCCCCGGCCTCGGCCGCGGCGCGCTCCACGAGCTGGCGGTGGACTGCGGAGGCGTTGCCGTGCCAGTACGCCAGCAGCACCCGGATCTCCGCGGTGATCTCGAACCGGCCGGTGCGGCGGGCTCCGGGATGCGCAGCCGCCGCCGGACTCCGGGACGCCTCGGCCAGCCACCGCCATACCGTGCGCTCCGACGCCCCCAGGCACTCCCCCGCCAGCCGCACATGCTGCCGCGAAAGACCGCCCCGGGCCCGCAACGCCAGCAGGCGCCGCACCGCGGGCGCCCGCAGCGCAACCAGCGACTGCTTCCCGAGCACACCCGCCGGATCCCCCGGCGGTGGCAGCCACTGCCCTCCCGCGTCAACGCCGCGGCCGCCATGGGTGTCCCGCGGTCCGTTGTCCGTCATCGCGCCGCTTCACCTCCGCGCCGAACGGGATGAGGTGCTCCGCCGCCGGAACCGGTGTGCCCCGGGCGCGTAAGAGGGGCCGTCATGAGTACGGACCGAGCCGGGCGCAGGCCTGGCCGATCGCATCCCGATCCACGCCCGCACCAGGGTCGCGGCCCCGGGCCGCACAGACATGCGAGGTGATCTTCGCCCAGGTACGGAAGTTACCGCGGGCAGTCTGCTCATCCGCCCGCCCCAGGTCGGCCGGATCAGCGTCCTCCCACACCGGGTGAAACAGACCCAGCGTCCGCGGCACATCCTCCGTGTCGAGACGGCTGACCTGATGCCAGGTCAGGACCCTGGAACGCATCGCCGCGGCCCGGGCCAGCGCCCGCTCACTGCCCGCCCCGCACAGCACCAGGGCAGCCGCACAACCCGGCGAATCCCACAGCTGGCGCAGGTAGTCCAGCACCGGCGGCGACAAACGCTGCGCGTCGTCAAGGAACAGCACACCCGGCTCGGCCAGCGCCTCCGCCAGCGCCTGGTCAGCCGGACCGGCACGATGGGTCAAGGACCCCGACGGCAGCCCCAGCGCCTCGCACAACGCGGCCCGCACCTGCGGCAGCCCGGGCCTGACCCCCACCACCGCCCGCCACACCGGCACCCGGCCAGGCAGCAGATGCAGAGCCTGCTCGACCGCGACCGTCTTCCCCAGCCCCGTGTCCCCGTACACGCAGCCGATCCCCCGCGCGGCAACCGTGTGCCCCACCGCCTCCACCACCTGGGCCACCTGCCGCGTGGACACCAGCCGCGCCCCCGGCGCATACAGACGCACCCCACCCGACACCCGGGCCCGCGAAGCGGTCTTCACCGCGCCGGGCCGTTCCTCACCATCGGTATCCGACGGCAAGGCGTCCGGGCCGTCCACGACCGGCGGGCCGTTCGCACCATCTGTGAAGCCGAGTTCGGCCAGGGCCCGGTCGTACCGGCTCGGCTCCACCCGGCCCGACGCCGTGCGGGCGACCTGAAGCACCCGGCCCGCCCTCAGCTCGCCCTTGATCGCACGGTGCAGCGTCGCCAGGGACGGCACCAACTCCGCCCCCCACCGCTCCAGCACGCCCTCCTCCTGTGCCCGGAGCATCCTGCGGCGCAACTCGGCGACGTTCCCGCCGACCTGGGTGAGCACCTCCCACAACGGGTCGCCCACCGTGAACCCGCCCCGCCGCGGCCGCGCCTCCACCCGCCCCTCGGCCAGCCACCGCCACACCGTCCGCTCCGACACCCCCGCCAACCCCGCCGCGATCCGCACATGCAACGCCGACAAACCGCCCTCACGTTCCACCGCCAGCAGCCGCCGCACCACCACCGACCGCACCACCCGGCCAGCCTCCGCCGAACCCGCCGGACCCGACACCGCCTCCCCCACCGGGGCCTGCAAAACCGTCACACGGCCAACCCCACCCGCCCCGGCCACCCACCCACACAAAAACAGGCAAACCCAACACAGCCGGCCCGCAACCTGCTAACCACACCGTGACAGCCACCCGGTCACCCCATGACAGCAACCACTTCCACGACCCGGCCCCGTGAACCACTGCCAGCACCCCGAACGCCGGCCGTCAGCGACGCGCCCGATGGAGGCGCCGGTCCAGTACCGGCTTATGGCGCCCGGGCCGACTCTCCAGGATGTGCTCGCACGTTCGGGCCCCCGCCACGAACTCGCCGCCGGTGCGAGCCGCCATCGCCCGGAAGAACGCCCGCCCATCCGGGGACTGGCTACTGGTCGACCAGCGATACCCCGGACCGTCCAGAAGTGCCCTGCCGACAAGGCGCGTACCGAGACCTTGCCGCTGCACATCCGGAGAGAGCGAGATCTTCGAAATGACACCCCGCTCGCACTGATGACACACCTTCCACACCAGCCGCGCATCCGATATCCCGTCACGCCCGTAGACACGAATATCCTGGAACCCAGCAGGCCCCGTCGCGGCGTGCAGCAGAAAAAACCACTCAGTCCTCGGACGGCGAAGAAGCATCCACCGCCAACGAAACTCATCCAGCCCGTCAGGCGTCCTCATCGGAACTCCCTCGCCCACCCACTGCCGAGTCCAAGTCTCGCGAGCGTCACTGCGGTTGTCCCTCACACCACAGGAACAGCCACCCCCACGACAGCCGACCTACCCCACACTCGCCGGAAAAAAGCAGCCACTTGGTCACCCCATGACAGCAGACCCGGCCGCAACCACCCCCCATGACCAGGCACCGAGCATCCCATCCCGCTGACACCCACCCAATGCCACCAACGCGCCCACTCACACCATGCTCTGGGCCGTCGACCTCATGGAGCAGGGCTACAACCCCGCCCGCCACATCAAGGGCGGCGACGCCGTCCTCGACGAAGGAGAGTAGGCCAGTGCCCGACACCGGCCCCACGCACAACACCCGGTTCCCGCCGGCCGATACCGGCGGCCAGGACCCCACCGTCGAGAAGGGCTGAGCCGTGGCAGAGATCGAGGACGCCATCGAGCGGGCCGACCAGGAGAGCTTCACCCGCCAGCCGCCCAAGACACTCAAAGGGCAGATCGGCTACCTGATCAAGCAGCTCAAGACGACCCGGGCTGTCGCCGAGGAGATCGGCGTCAGCCAGCGGTCGGTGGAGCGCTACCGCAAAGGCGAACGCAAGCACCCGCCCCGGGCCATCGCGGATCGGATCGACGCCGCCGTACGGCAGCGCTGGCAGCCCCAGGTCCGCAAACGCCGACAGCAACAAGCCGCCACCGCCACCGGGATCACCGTGGAGACCACGGCACGGTTCGGGTACACGGCGCCCATCGGTACGACCGACGACGGAAGATTCCCCCGCCTGACGGTGCATCTCCCCCCGGCGTACGCGCAGCGCCTCTTCGACGCCCGCAACCCCGGCGCCAGCGGCCAGCAGATGCGCCAGATCATCGCCGAAGGACTCAAAGAGATCTACTTCCAGGACAGCGGCAGCCGCGCTCTGGGACTCTCCGACGTCACCCTCAACGACATCGACTACCTCGACCTCGACTACTGACCTCACACCGATCGGCGGGCCCGGCACCTGCTTGGGTGAGCCGAAGCAAGGTAGTTGTCACAAAGGCATCCTTGTTGTCACCGAGCCAGCGGGCATCCCCCATCGAACCCGGGAACGTGACCCTCAACGGGCCGCCGCCAGGCGCTCCGGGAGTCGCGTGATCGCGGCGGCCACCGCGAACCCGAGTGTGACGCCGGCGGCGGAGGCGATGGTCGCCGCCCAAGCCGCTTCGAGGGAGCCGGGCAGGGCGGCGCTGGTGAGCCGGCTCGCGCCGGAAAGGGGCGCCACTGCGGCCAGTGCGGCCGGCCAGCGGTGCCGTACCCCATCGATGATGTCGTCGACGACATTCCAGAGGAGCATCACAGCCATGATGTAGGAACCGCCGAATTCATCGTCCCAACCCACCGCGGTGACCGTGGCCCCGAAGGCGAGCACCAACAGCCACACCCCTATCAGCCGCCAATAGGGCGTGGGTTGCTGCCGTCCTGCACCACGGGGGATCCAGAAGAACCGTGTGATGCGCTGGACGACCGTGTCCTTCTGCATGGTCCGCGTCCCGTTCCCCCGTGGCCGACTCCGGTTGGTGCTCAAGAGTAGGACGTACGGCAGCGCGCCGCGGTTGTGGAGTCTCACTGCGAATCAGCGCGGCACGGTCACCCTCATTACCCAGGAGTTCCGCGCCGCCGTCGCTGCGGCGAGCCCTTTGGGAGCCGTCCGGGAGTCGTTGGCAAACTCGGCCCGCTTCCGGCGTGGTGTGTAGGTGACAGCAACCCAGCCGATTCCATCGCCGGTGACGAGTAGCGTGCCGATGCCGGTAACAAATACCCTGCTTCGCCGACGCGGCGCCGCAGGTCGGCGTTCGTCGCTGGTGACACCTATCGTGCGTCGGCTCATTGGGTGACTGAGCGCTTCAGTTGGCGAGTGAGCGTGACACTTGGCGAGCTGAGCGTTCAGTGTCGATCTTTGCCGCAAGGCGGTTGGCGTCCTCGACTTCTGTGGGGCCGGCGCAGAGGTCGGCGGTGTGAGAGTTCGGCATCGAGGACGGCCTGGCTCCGATGGGGCTCCGGCACGTCTCTTGCCTCGCCAGGAGCGCCGCGCCGACAGGAGGACAGATTCAACTGATCGCCGGCTAATCTCTCGCTGTTGGACGACACCGGACGGCTGACGTGATTGTCGGCGGCGGACGACATAATCACCACCGTCATGATCACCGAGCCGGCCGGAGGCTGCTGTTGTCCTCGCTGCATGATTTCGCCACCTGGGAGCCTCTGCTGCGGCTCCTGCGGACAGCCCACACGGAGACCCTCGCGGCGCCGGGCGGCCACGTGGCGGGGAGTATCGGTCGGGGCTCGTGGAGCGTGCCCGTACAGCGGCGGCGCCCGCAGCCCGGGCGTGCCCTGCTGGTGTCGGACATGCAGGAGGAGTTCGACGCGATCGAGCGGGTGCGGAACGCGCTCACCGCGGCGGAAGTTGCCCACATCGCGTTCACCGTGGAGATCGAGCCGAGCGGGAAGGCTGTGCTTCATCTGTTTGATCCCAGCCCTGCTGCGGATCCCGGCCTCGGTAACGCTCACCCGGGGGCGCTGCTCCTGGTCGAGGGGGCGGTGCCCGAGCCGTGGCGCCGCCTGCCCGAGGCCGTGCCCGGGGCGCGGCCGGCTCCGTCCGTGGATCTGGCATTGCTGGAACGGACGTTGCGTGAGCGGATACCCGAGGCGATCGGCGCCACCGAGGCGGAGATCGTCGCGTCGGAGGCCCGTCTGGGAGTGGCGCTGCCCGGGGAGATCAAGGTGCTCTACCGGGTGACGCGCGCGCGGTGGGCGGACTGGGGTGACGACAACGAGGCGGCGCAGCGCGTCTTCGACGCGGTTGGCTTCGAGCTGGGCTCCCTGGACGACGTTTCCATCGCCGACAGATCGTGCCGTCCGTTCCGTTGGGAACACGCGGCGATGGAGGCGGCTGTCACCGGGCCGGACGCCGCCGTGCAGGACCTGGTCGGCTCGCCCGGATGGATCGTCATCGGCGGCACCGGCGGCGGGGACTGGGTCGCCGTCGACCTGACGCCGGGCCCGTGCGGCCACACCGGACAGATCATCGTGCTCGACCACGAACAGAGCGTCGGAGCCCAACTGTTCGCCGAGTCCCTCACCGCCCTGGTCCAGGATCCGGAACGGGACTGGTACTCCGGGCACCGCCGGGCCGAACTTCCCTACGTGGCGTGGGTCAACCACCGGAGCATCAGGAGCATTGAGGCCGCGGCCCACCCCGAACTGGAAGCGCTGAGCCTCGGCGTCTGGGACGGTGAACCATTCAGCCTGGCACCCGTTATCGGGCTGCCACGCCTGCGTACCCTCTCCTGCTACGCCGGGACGCTTGCCGATCCACTGGAGATCGCCGGGCTGACAGGGCTGGAGTTCCTCGAACTCACGCCGGAGGACTGGCGAGTCCTGCTCGACGCCGGTGCTGTCCCGCGCAGCCTGGCGGCCGCCGCTATCAAGGCGTATGGCGACCGGGACACGCGCGCGATCGTCGCCATGGCGAACGAGATCCTCGCTCTCTGGGACCGCCCCCCGATCCCCGAGACCATTGTCCACGGCGACCTCGGGCCCCTGCTGTAGCGACCGTGACAGCAGTCCTGAACGCTTCAACTGGCGAAACTCACCAACTGAAGCGCTCCGCCACACCCGACTGAGCCGAAGCACGATAGTTGTCACAGAGACCTGCTTGTGGACACCAAGCTCGCAGGACGGCAGGACGGGCCCGCTCAGGGCGACTGACGGCATGAGACTGAGCTCTTCAGCGTGGCCACTGATCGGGTGAGGACGTCAGCGTCCGCAACGGACAAGGCCCCTATGCCGTTGAGAGAGGTGTTCGACGTCTCAACTCATTGGCACAGGAGCCTTGTTGGTTCCCTATCCTGCCGCACTCGACCTGCCTCATGCCCTGGTCGAGTGGGGTCACCATGCTCATCGTCACCCGCGAGGGTGACCGCCGCTGCAAGCTCCCGCCGCACCAGCGTGCCCTGGTCGGCCTGGTGTACCTGAGCCGGCTCGACACCCTCGCCCAACTCGCGGCCGGCTTCGGCATTTCCGTCGGCACCGCCCACGCCAACACGGCAGCCGTCATCGACCTGCTCGCCGAGCGAGCCCCCGGGGTTCTGCGGGCCCTGCGCGAAGCCGACCCCGACTACGTCCTTCTGGACGGCACCCTCGCGGAGTGCGACCAGGTCGGCGACAGCCGGGCCGACTTCTCACAGAAACACCGACGCCACGGGGTGAACGTCCAGGTGGTAACCGATCCGGCAGGACGACTGCTGTGGATCTCGCCCGCCCTGCCCGGCCGTGCGCACGACCTGACCGCGGCCCGCACCCACCGGATCATCCGAATCTGCGAACGCCAAGGCATCCCCATCCTCGCCGACCGCGGCTACATGGGAGCGGGCCCCTGGGTGACCACACCCCTCAGACGCCTGCCAGGCCGCGACCTCACGCCCACCCAGCAAACCGTCAACCGCGCGCTGTCTTCAGCCCGGGCACCGGTCGAGCGCGGCGTCGCACGGCTCAAGTCCTGGCGGATCTTCCGCAAAGCCCGGTGCAGCCCGAATCGAATGTCGTCAATCGCCGCCGCCGTCCTCCCCCTGGAGCAGCAACGCTGAAAACGCTCAGTGAGGGTTTTCAACGGTGCCGCTCCAGGGTGAGGACGGCCTTGGTGATTGACGTTATGCGGTTCGGGCTGCAGCGGGCGTGACGGAAGATTCGCCAGGATTTCAGGCGGGCGACTGCTCGTTCGACGGGTACGCGGGCGGCGGAGAGGGCCCGGTTGACCATCTGCTCGGTCGTGGTGAGTTCGCCTTGGGGCGGCCGGCGCTTGGGGGTGGTGACCCACTCGCCTGCGCCGATGTAGGCCATGTCGGCGAGGACGGGGACGCCCTGACGTTCACAGATCCTGATGATCTTGTGGGTGCGGGCGGCGGTCAGGTCGTGTGTGCGGCCGGGCAGGACGGGTGAGAGCCACAGCGTGCGCCCGGCCGGATCCGAGATGACCTGCACGTTCACACCGTGCCGCTTGTGCTTCGTCGAATAGTCCGCGCGCCCGTCGCCGACCCGGTCGCACTCGGCGAGCGTGCCGTCCACGAGAACGTAGTCGGGGTCTGCCTCGCGTAGGACCTTCAGCAGGCCGGGCGCCGTGTCGGCCAGGTGCTCGACGACGGTGGTGACATACGCGTGGGCGGTGCCGACGGAGATACGGAATCCCGCGGCGAGTTGCGCCAGGGGGTCGTGCCGGCGCAGGTATGCCAGAGCGATCACCGCACGCTCGGACGGCCGGAGTTTGCAGCGCCGGTCACCCTCACGGGTGACGATCAGCATCGTCACCCACTCCACGAGTGCATGGGGCAGGTCGAGTGCGGCAGGATACGGGACCAACAGGGTTTCTGAGCTGGAGAGTTGAGACCTAGACACCTCTCTCAACGGCACGGGGACCCTGTCCGTTGCCTACGGCCCCACCGTCACCCCTCCGGGGGCCACTCTGAAAACCCTCACTACTGACTTTGTTGGCGTGATGTCGTAGCTGACAGGCGGTGTGTGCTGCGGTAGGCCGCTGGTATGAGGTATCCGCAAGGGGGGGCTGACCGCCGAGCGGCAGGCGTTTCGTGAGCACATTCGGTTGCAGGCGGCCGAGTTGTTCGCTGCTGGGCAGGGCAATGCCGCGGTCGCCCGTGAGTTACGTGTCAGCGTGCGGTCCGTGCAGCGGTGGCGCCGGGCCTGGGAGGACGGTGGAGAGCGGGGCGCTGGCTTCGAAGGGGCCGTTGTCCAGGCCCAAGTTCAGCCAGGCGCTCTTCGCGGTGCTGGAGCAGGAACTGGCCAAGGGACCGGTGGCGCACGGCTGGCCGGATCAGACCTGGACGCTGTCGCGGATCAAGACCCTGATCGGGCGCCGGTTCCACACGAGCATGACGTTGTCGGCGATCGCGCAGATGCTGCACCGGCACGGCTTCAGCCACCAGGTCCCGGCCCGTCGCGCGGTGGAGCGCGACGAGGAAGCCGTCAGCGGCTGGGTGAAGGAGACCTGGCCCCGGGTGGAAACACCGCGGCGGCGCTCGGGGCCTGGGTCTGCTTCGAAGACGAGGCCGGCTTCTCGATGACGCCGCCGACGACCCGAACGTGGGCCAGGCGAGGGCGTACGCCCGTCATCCGGGTCCGCGGACGTTCCCAGCGCCGGTTCTCCATCGCCGCTCTGGCCTGCTACAAGCAGGGCGAACACTCGCGCCTCATCTACCGGCCCAAGCGGCACGTCGATCACAAGCAGGGCGGCAGACGAAGTTTCACCTGGAGCGAGTACCGCGACCTGCTGATCGCCGCCCATCGACAGCTCGGCGCGCCGATCGTGCTCGTCTGGGACAATTTGAACGTGCACAAGGACGCCAGGCTGCGGGCGTTCATCGATGCCCAGGAGTGGATCACCAGCTGCTTCCTGCCGGCGTACGCACCCGACCTGAACCCCGTCGAGGGCATCTGGTCACTGCTGCGACGCAGCAGTCAGACCAATACCGCATTCGCCGACCCAGACCACCTGCTGCACACCCTCCGGCGAGGACTTCGCCAGATCCAGTACCGCAGCAACGTCATTGACGGCTGCCTCACCGAAACCGGCCTCACCTTGACGACATCACACCAAAGGGTCAGTAACTAGGAGTCCGGGGCGACGCTGTCCTCGATCCACTGGAGGCACCACGGCGCCCCGTGGGCGATCGGTACAGCGACCACCTCCGGGTTGTCCGCCGAGACGCGCTCCCGCTTCTTCGAGGAAACCGTGATCCCCCACCTGGGGGCGGACGGCCCAACGGGGCAGATCGCCGAACTGCAACTCCGTCTGCTGGTCGACGATCCCTGAGTGCCATCGAAGGCCTGGCGGCCGTCACGCACGCACTACGCGAAGCCGCGCAGGTCATCTGGGGCCGCACGGAATACCAGGGGTAGCCCGTCCGGGGCCCCGTGTGTCTGGGGCAAGTCGTTCGTTGGGGTAAGTGCACGGGGCTGAGCTGCCTGCGAAGTCCGTCCCCGAGGAAGGAGCCGAGTATGGCCGGTGACCAGATCATGACCGCCGAGCAGGCGCGGACTCTCTTCGGCGGCGTGGCCGTGGGCCGCATGCGGGTCGAGGCTGAGCGCTGGTTCGAGTTTCTGCAGGAGCGGTTCGAGGAGGTGGAACGGCGGCCGAAGCATCAGCGGATGTTGGGCGAGGCGTACGGCCAGCTGAGTGTGCACCTCGACCACGGAGACATCGAGCAGGCGTTGAAGCAGCTCGATTGGATGAGAGCGGAGGCGCAATGCTTCGCGAACCATCCGGACTTCCCCGTCGGCCCGGTCGATGAGTAGGAAGGACGTCAAGGCAGCGGAGCTGCGCATGGTCACCAGCGGCGCAGGCCTCGCTCAGTAGCTCATCGAGACGACCAAGCACGTCGGTTACGGCTTCGCCAGCGGCTCGGGCGAAAGTGACGTCACGCCCCCGGGTTCGCACTTCAGTGCCCTCGTGGCGACCGTAAAGCAAACGCCCCGAGGCCCAAAATGGTGGGCCCGGGGCGCTGCGAGCAATGCGGTGTGCGTCTCACGGCGTAGCCGGATCACGCTTCGAGGGCGCTTTTACTGTCCAACTATCGCTGGAGGTGGCACGTCCTAGCTTTCGCTACAGCTCATACCACTCTCCGAGCCCTTCGACCGTTCGCGCTCGGACGAAATTCTCGATGACATCCCATGCGCGATCGACTCGCATCACGAAGTCACCTGTAAAGATTCCCAATTCATCCATGACCGGAACGTCGACTTCTCCCTCTGGGGAAACAGAGCCATCCCCAATGACCTGCTGGGAGATCTTCCCACCGTCGTTCCTGACGGTGACGGTAAGGATTCCACTGCTCCCGCTGAAGCCGGTAAAGGGGGCAGGCAGCGTGTAGGTCTGTGTGGAGTGGTAGACCAGGTCCCATTTGGGGCCTGGAGTCATGTAGTCGTGGTACCTGCCGCCCTTGCCGTCGTTGCACCCGCGTTCGCAGTCCGTGACCGGCTTCAGGCCGGTGGGGTCGGACTTGGTGACCGGGGTGTTGTTGGCGTAGGCGTAGCCGTTGAGGGACTCGTGATCGTCGGGAGCTATGACAGGGTCCGCCGAGAGGAAGCGTCCGGTGGACGGGTCGTATTCGCGGGCGCCGATGTGGGTGAGTCCGGTGTCGGCGTCGGCGGGTTTGCCGAGGAAGCCCTTGTCATCGGGCCAGGCTGGCGGTGTGGTGCCGCGTGTCTCGCCGAAGGGCTTGGTGTAGCGGCGGGTAATGGCCTGGGTGGTGGCGTCCACCGTCATGGAGGCGGTGCCGTGGTGGTCGTCGACCATCCAGAACAGGCCCGTCTCGGTGCGTACGGCGGTTGCATCGCCGGACGGGTAGTAGCGCTGTGCGGTGAACTTCTTGGCAGCCGTGTCGTAATGGAGTTCCTGACCGGCCAGGTAGAGGACCGTCTTGGCGGGGCCGCGGCGGATAAGGAGATCGCCGTTGGCGTCATAGAGGTAGTCGGTGGTCTTGGTGCCTTCGGTGAGGCTGCTCAGTTCCACTTCAATGTCCCAGACGAGGCTCTGCACACTGCCGGTGGGGCCGTAGCGCTGGGTGGTGTTGCCCTGAGCGTCGTAGGGGCTGGCCGGCGCCGCGGGCGTTGACGGCGGGGTAGCCGTAGGCGGTCTTGGTGTCACCACCAGTGGCCTTGTGCTCGGTCTGGCTGTCGCGCAAGCCGCCAGGCTTGTAGGCCCAGCTTGTCCAGTACGGGGCCGGGCCGCCGAGCGCGGCCGCCGAGCGGGCGGTGGCGCAGTCGTTGGAGGACGGCGTCCATGCCTCGGCCAGGCGGCGGTAGCCGTCGTAGGAGAAGCGGGATCGGCGGCGGCTATGACGGTCTTGGTGCCCTTGGGGCGGCCGAGCATCTCGTAGCCGGTGACGACCTGGGAGTAGATCGTCCCGGTAGTCCCGCCTACGGCTCCAGCAGCTCGCCGACATCGGGCTGGCGTGGGCAGCGCGGTGATCGCGCTCCCGCTTCGGTCCGATCCACCCGAAGCGGGGTTCCGTGGCCTGTCGGTGGGGCGGGGGGCTCAGCCTTTACTGACAGGAGGCCGTCCTGCCCAGCTCGATATCGCCGCTTCCCTGCTCACCAGGTACACCCGCAGCGCCCTGGTCGTGGTTCGCCTGCACTCGAGACCGAGTAGTCCTCCATCGCGAGCGAGCCTTGGGAAGACCAGGAGCGCGGTGTCTGGGTGGCCTGGAACCAGGCCCTGGCCGCCGTGATCGACCGGTTGAGTAGCGCCCAGCGTGGTTGACCCGCTGCACGACGCGAAGTCTCGCTGGTGAGCAACATCGGCTGGTGCGGGCGGGTTTTCCTACTTTGGTTCCCAAGCCCTGCGGCGCATTGGGGCATTCGGAATATTCATAACGCACCATAACAACTCGCATTAGTAGTACTAAACTTCTCGGCCTTGGCCCAGGATGAAACCGGATTACGTCAAGGGACGGGGAACGGGATGAAGAAGATCGTGCGTGTGCTTGTAGCCATCACGGCCGGGGCCGGCCTGACCTTCGGAGGGATCACCGCCACAGCGTCCGCCTCGCCAAGTCTGAGTTACGAGTGTCCGGACTTGGCGGAAGGGCTGGCGGGGCCCTGCGTTGCCTCGTTGCAGCAGGCGCTGAACGCCAACGGGGCCAACCTGGTTGTCGACGGCATCGATGGGCCTCTCACCGCACAGGCCACGCGGGACTTCCAGTCGTCTCATGGCCTTGTCGTCGACGGCATTGCGGGTCCGCGAACCAAGGCCGCGCTGACCTTGAACGCTTCCGTGCCCACCCCGCGCCTGACTACACCTGCCGCGCCCCCGGCACCAACGCTGCCCGCCCCGAAGAAGAATCTGTACGACCGATTCACGGACGGCGTCTGCGGCATCGTCGGGGCAGGCGCCGGGGCAGCCAGCTGGGTGGTGGTCGGAGGCGCCGATGTCGCGAAAACCAAGGATCCTGCAACAGCTGCCGCTGCGGCGGCCGCAGGTGCCGCAACTGGTGCCGCAGCCACCAAGTGGGCCTGCAACAAGATAGTTGAGATCCCCCCGGCTGGCTGATCCACCCGCTCACTGAAGCGTGATGCCCTGTCTATATGCAGACCGGGCTATGGAGCGGACAGGCGGCTAGAAAAGATGTCGGCCCGGGTCGGCGCCGTCGTTGTCGAACCGTTCGCCCTGTCCAGAGGAAACCGCACTGGAACGGCTTCAGGACAGCCGGCTGTACGACACGGTTGAGAAGGACGGGCGATGAGCGTGTCGCGCCTGCCCACCAGCGTCACCAGGTGGGCGGGTGCGTTGCCTGTGCCCTGGGACTGATCTGCTGTTACCTGCGGTAGTTATAGAAATCCGACCACAGATGAGTGGCCGGGGACGATGGCCGGCCCCAGCCCTGGTGGTGCCTATGGCGGTCGCGCCTCGTTGCTCAAGCTATGGGCGAACCGGAGGACTTCGTGTCGACCAGCAGGGCGTCGTTCACGGCGATGGAGTCGTCCGCGCGGGCGGTGGAACAGCTGACCCGCGAGCCCGCCGCCCAGGAGCTGGCCCAGCGGGACTGGGTTCGCGCGGATGACGGGCGAGCTGATGACCCTCCTGGACAGCCTTGAGGAGGACTGGAAGCGCGGCTGGTGTCCGGTCGGGAAGAACACTTCCTTCGCGAGCTGCGTTCGGCGAAGGCCAGGTACCGGCGTGTGCGGGACCTGATGGTCGACGCGGCCGCCGTGATCCCGGACTACCGGCCGTCGGCCTGAAGGAGGGCTACTGATCAGTAGTCGTCGTCCGGCATGGGGTCGCCAGCCCTGAGCGCAGCGCCATCGGGTGCAGGTGCGGCTGTGGCAGGTCGGTTCCTTCGCGTTGCGCCGGTACTCGGCACAGCTCACACGCACTCGCCTCACCACCCAAACCGCTGACCCAGCCTCTCAGCGAACCAACAACACACCAGGCCAGCCGCCGCCCGGTACAAGATCACGATGTCGTTCTCCAGGGCGTCGGTGTGCCCCTCGAGCAGGATGTGGTACGACGGCAGACCGGCCGATCCGATGTCGATGCCGCGGCCGACCGCGTCCTTGACGCGATAGGAGCCGGACGGCACGCCGTACCCCGGTAGAACGCGAACGCAGAGGCCGCCATCTTCCGGAACTTCACGCGGAACGCCGGGTCGGCGGCCAGGAGCTCACCGAAGGCGGTGTCGAAGACGGCGAGGATCTCCTCGCCGCGGCGCTCGTCGTTGAGCTGCGGAGCCGAAATGATCTGCAGGTTCGAGACGACGCACGTGCCCGTCTTGGCGGACCTACGGCTTCAGCCAGCCAGCTGTGAGACGCGAACTGGGCAGCGCCTGACGGTACGCGGTGCGTACCCCTGACTGTCAGTGCCAAGGCTTATTAAGGGGTCCTTGCACTATGAGCGCCCGATCAGGTCGCGTGGTCTGGTGCCAGGCCGCGCGACCCGGGCGGGCATAGTGCAAGGACCTCGGCGCCCAGGAGCGGGTTCCGGTCGCTCAGAAGATGTCCCGTTCGTCGATGCGGGCCGCGCGCAGCTGATCGCGGAAGTACGTGAACCGTTCGTCCCGTCGGCTGCGCAGTTCTTCCAGCGGCACGATACAGCCGAGCTCCGTCAGGAGGTCGGTGAACTCCTGGTCCGACCCGATGGCGTGCCCGGTCTCCGTCCCGAAGCGGATGACCCTGCTCGCGAACTTGCGGGTCATGTCCATGCTGGCGTGATAGGCGCGATAAGGCCGGGTCTTCGAGGAGAACTGGAGGTTCTCCGGGTATTCGGTGCCGTCGAGGTAGTAGGTGAGGAACATCCCGTCGTCGAACATCTCGCATCTGAAGAACGGCAGGTCTCGATGGAGATAGACGGTAGTCGCCAGGGCCGCGCGCAGATCGTGCAGGGCGGTCAAGGAGACGAAGACACCCATCCGAAGCAGCTCGATCTCTCGGTCGACATCCTGCGTGGTGGTCGCGCCCTGTTCACGCAGCCGCATCGTCACATGGGCCCGCAGACACTCCTCGGCGCCCGGGTCGAGGATGCAGAGCCTGATCTGGTCCAGGCGACGGAAGGCGCGCTTGTCGCTGCCGAGGGCGAGCCGGAACGTAGCGAACTCGGCGGCACCGCCCTTGCTGTCGTAGCGCGTGGACGACTCCAGCATCACCTGGAATGCTTCGCGGAAGCCCCGCTTCGGTACGTCCGCCGACTCGAAGACACCGCTGGGCAGGGACGCCTCGAAGCGATCCTGGAACTGGGAGTGGGCGACGTCGATCGCATAGCCGGCCAGCTCCTGGGCTTGCAGCCGCTGCCGGAGCGGATCGAGGAAGAGGGAGACCATAACGTAGATGAAGACCGAGGCGATCACGGATTCGCCGATGGCCGCCAACGCCGTCGACCACTGTTGGTCCAGGTCGAACAACAGGCCCCACAGTATGAGCACCACGCCCACCACAGTGGCCGCGAGCATCACCAGTCCGGCCCACAGCCGCGCGTACTGGGCGAATATGCGAACACCGTCGGGGTTGCCCGAAGCGGGAAGGGTCATGCACTCAGCCTTTCTGCCACGAGTTCCATGAGATCGGCGATCTTGTCGGGCCCGAGCCGACTGCACGCCGTCGCCCCGGTCCGCTCCTTCCGCTCGGCGGGGACGACTGTCGTCGTCCGGGCGACGTCGTGGCCCTGAAGGACGACGGTGACGACCGGGTGTCCGCTCTCGGGGTCGGCGCGGTGCATGGCACGGTGGTCGAGGGTGTACGACTGCCCGGTCTCGTGCCGGACGGTGCGGGTCGGACGGAGCCGGCCGGTTCCGTCGGGCGTGTGGTGGTAGGCGCCCGCCGTGTCCTTCGAAAGCCGGTGGACGGGCGTGTCACCGGACTCCCGGTCCAAGGCGAACTGGTTCTCCAGAAGAACACCGGAGACGACGTGGGAGGCGAAGTCCCAACGGTGGTTGTGCACATCGGACGGCGGGACGGGACGGTCCCACACGTGCACGCGTAGCGCCCAGGAATCGACGCTCGGGGAGAGCAGCTTCATCTTGTAGAAGCCGTTCGGATGCCGGTAGCACAACGTGTCGGAAAGCGAGGCCCTTTCCTTCGCCGCGGCCACCAGATACTCGCGGAGCCGGCCGCTGTCACAGACCGCGGAGAGGGTCGGCAGCAAATCCTCCGGGCCGGACACAGCGGAGTCGATGAAAGTGAGCAACTCGGTCATGAGCGGCATGCTACTGCCCGGCTCCACCGGGAAACTCCCGCCGCAGCAGGGCCGTTCGTCATTTCCAGCGGCCGCGGGCCGGATGAGGCGCCGGCTCACCACTTGCCCGGTGCGTAGTCCTTCAGGAAGACGTCGGAACTTCCTCCGGATCCACCCCGCCTCCGGGCGATCCTCGGATACCTTGAGCAGCAGCTTCCAACGACGAGACCGTGGTGACTTACCTGCGGTTCCAGGTCGAGGCCACCCGCAGCGCTAGTGGTCGCCGACAACCGGAAGCCTGCAATTCCCGCGTCCCCCTGCCCCGCCAACTCGTCGGCGGCGGTGAGCTGTTTGTACTGAACGTCGTCGGCGACTCAGTGATCGACGCCGCGTCCTGCTCGCCGCCGGGACGCCCGGTGAACCGGCACTGCGCCGCCGCCCGACCACCGACCGGCCCCAGCACAGGCCGGCATTCTGGCCTCGGACTGGACTGGGCGGCGTAGGGAAGCGGCTTCGCAGGCCGGAGCGTCTACGAAGGCTGGAGCCCCGGGATGGCAGACCTCCCGGGGCTCCGTGGCGTTGCACGGCGGGGTGCTACTGCACCCGCGCTCCGAGGGCCTGCTCGGCCATTCATCCGACTGGGGAGGGCTCATGGCGACCAAGTGGAGCTTGACGATCGACTGCGCGTACCCGTCGAAACTGGCCGCGTTCTGGGCGCTGGCGTTGGGCTACGAGGAGAAGCCCGCGCCCGCAGGGTTCGGGAGCTGGGAGGAGTGGTTCTCGCATCATGAGGTTCCGGAGGACGAGTGGGATGACGGAGCGTACCTCTCAGATCCGGACGGCGTGGGCCCCACCTTGTCCTTCCTGAAGGTGCCGGAGCCGAAGGTGGCGAAGAACCGGCTGCATATCGACGTGCAAGTTGGTGGCGGCCGTGAAACCCCGTGGGAGGTGCGCTGGCCGCGCGTGGTCGAGGCGGTACAGCGGTTGACCACTGCGGGCGCGACCGTCTTCTGTCACTTGTGGCTTCCATCGATTGGCCGCCCGACGCCCCACGACGACTCGGCTGCCAATTAGGAATTGCGAATGATCGCTACGTAGGGAATCGACAGCGAGGTCGTCCGTGGGAGGCACCAGCAACACCACCGCACGGAGGCACCACATGGCCGCGATCTGGGCTGGCATCGACGCAGGCAAAGCCCACCATCACTGCGTCGCGATCGACGAGAGCGGCCGCCGGCTGCTGTCGCGACGCGTCGCTAACGACGAACCCGAACTGCTCGAACTCCTCGCCGACATCCTGGCCCTGGGGGACGAGGTGACCTGGGGCATCGACCTGGCCGACGGCGGAGCCGCCCTGGCCATCGCGCTCCTGGTCAACCGCGACCAGCCGGTCCACTACATCTCCGGCCGGGCCATCCACCGCGCTTCCGAGAGCTACCGCGGCGAGGGCAAGACCGACGCGAAGGACGCCGCCGTCATCGCCGACCAGGTCCGCGTCCGCCGCGATCTGCATCCGCTGCGGGCCGGCGACGACACCGTCATCGATCTCAAGATCCTCACAGGCCGCCGCATGGACCTGATCGCCGACCGCACCCGCACCGTCAACCGCCTCCGTGCCCAGTTCACTGGCATCTTCCCCGGCCTGGAGCGGGCCCTGGACCTCACCAACACCGGCCCCCTCACCCTGATCACCGGCTATCAGACCCCCGCGGCTATTCGCCGGATCGGCGTCAAGCGGCTGGAGACCTGGCTGCGCAACCGCGACGTCGTCCGCCCCGACCGGCTCGCCGAAACCGCTGTCCAGGCCGCCGAACGGCAGCACACGAGCCTGCCCGGCGAGAAGCTGGCCGCCACGTTGGTACACACGCTGGCGAAGGAAGTGATGAGCCTCAACCAGCAGGTCGCCGAGCTCGACAAGGCCATCGAGGCCCGGTTTCGCGACCACCACACCTTCGAGGTGATCACCAGCATGCCCGGCCTGGGCGTCATCCTCGGCGCCGAGTTCCTGGCAGCCACCGGCGGCGACATGACGGCGTTCGGCACCGCCGACCGCCTCGCCGGCTTCGGCGGCGTCGCCCCGGTGCCTCGCGATTCCGGGAAACTGAGCGGGAACCTGCGCCGTCCGCAGCGATACAACCGCCGCCTACAACGCGTCTTCCACTCCTCGGCGTTGTTCAGCATCCGCCACTGCGAGGAATCCCGGCGCTTCTACGATCGCAAACGTGCCGAGGGCAAGCGCCATACCCAGGCCGTCCTGGCTCTCGCTCGCCGCCGCGTCAACGTCCTCTGGGCCCTTCTGCGCGACGGACGGCGCTACGAGCCAGCTCCGCCGGCAAGGGCTGCCGCATAGGAAGGGACGCGACACGCTGCGCGCGGCCAGTTGGCCTGACCGACCTCGTCAGACCAGGCAAAACTCGTTACCTTCCGGGTCTGCCATCACCACGTGATCCGGCCTGCCCTGCAACTCGTCCTCGCGGACCACGGTCGCGCCCGCAGTGGTCAACCGCTGTACCGCCTCGACCACGCGCGGCCAGCGCACCTCCCACGGGGTTTCACGGCCGCCACCAACTTGCACGTCGATATGCAGCCGGTTCTTCGCCACCTTCGGCTCCGGCACCTTCAGGAAGGACAAGGTGGGGCCCACGCCGTCCGGATCTGAGAGGTACGCCCCGTCATCCCACTCGTCCTCCGGAACCTCATGATGCGAGAACCACTCCTCCCAGCTCCCGAACCCTGCGGGCGCGGGCTTCTCCTCGTAGCCCAACGCCAGCGCCCAGAACGCGGCCAGTTTCGACGGGTACGCGCAGTCGATCGTCAAGCTCCACTTGGTCGCCATGAGCCCTCCCCAGTCGGATGAACGGACTGTACCGCGCACCTCCGACACCTCCTGCCCGCTACCTCAAGCGTGCGCCGCGGCTTGACGAACGGCATTAGGAATCGGTGAGACTGGTCAAACTCCGTTGAGACGGGACACTTGCCGCATGAGACGGCCCGCTCGGGCAGCAGATCTGCTTCACATGCCCCGGACCGAGATCATCTGGACCACGGCTTTCTGAACCCTCGGCAGGAACGCCGCGATGGTCGCGCTACCGGGTTCCTCGCCAAGCTGGTCCAGGGCGGTCGCGAACTGCGCCCTGCCAAACATGCCGCCGCCGCCGAACTGCGCTTCAAACTGGGCGGTGGCGCCGAACTTCGCTCCAACGAACCAGGTGTCACCACCGAACTGCGTGCCAATGAACCTGGCGTCGCCGGTGAACTGCGCATCGAGGAAAGCGGCGTCGCCGACGAACTGCGCCCTGCCGAACATGGCGCTGCCGGTGAACTGCGCTTCGTTGAACCCGGCGTCGTGGGTGAACTGCGCCTCGACAAACCCGGCTGTACTGGCGAAGTGCGCCCTGATGAACGAAGCATCGCCGCCAAACTGCGCTCTGTCGAACCTGGCGCCGCCACCGAACTGCGTGCCAATGAACCCGGCGTCGCCAGCGAACTGTGCCTCGTCGAACTTGGCATGGCCGATGTGGGGGATGTTGGTGTTGGGGTCTTCTAGGGCGCCGAGGAGTTCAGCTAGAAGACTCTGAGTGAAAGGGGTGCCGCAGTGGTTGACGTCGGCGCCGGTGGCGAGCGTTGCGAGGTAGGAGTTTCGTTCGGTATCGGTGATGTGAACGAAGCATGCAGTGTGCCAGGGACGTAGATCCCACGGCAGCCGACCGGGTCGGCAGTGGGAGTAACGCCCGGTTCACGATGCCCGCATAACGGCCAGGGAGGTTCGTCTGGGTTGGGGGGCACAGAGGGAGGCGGCGTCATCTGAGCGCCCCCCGTCTCGCGATTCAGCATGTGCGGAAAGGTTTGCCGCGTACCTGAGGAAAGTGTCTCGCAATAACGGACTCAGCGGCGCTTCCCGAGCGTGGGTAGTCCACCGGACACCGTTCGCACGCTGGTACTCACTCGGACTTCCCGAGGCTTCTTCGTTGCCTCAGACGCGGCTCTCATCCTTGCGGCCGCCCGAGCGGCTGCCTTCTTAGCTGCCTGTGCCTGTCGCTTCTTCTCGGCCGCCGCTCTTGTACGCGCGGCGTTCTGCCTGATCTGCTCCTGGATCCGGTCAGCGTCAGGTGGGCGAACCCATACGGGAGACGGCTCGCGTGCCGAGCCGGTCCTCGCGTTCACGGTCGACGTAGACGTGGACTGGCTGTTGCGCTGGCACGGAGGGCGGCGTTTCCGCGCCTCGCCAGCGAGGATGCGTTGCTTGTACTCCCACAGCTTCCTTCGTTCTTCGTGGGTCAGGTCCGGGTTGAGTTTGTCCACCTCGTCCCAGGCCGCCGCTCGGGCTATCCGAGCGGCGCGCCAGTCTCCCCGCTTCACGGCTTCACCCAGCTGGTTCATAGCATTGAGGAGCGGTTTGCGGGCCTGCCTCTGCTTCTTCGTGAACCCAGCTGACCTGGCACCTCGCCCGGGGGTGCCCTGGGCTCGACGCTCTTCCCAAGCCGGGCCACCGGTCAGGAGGTGAACACGCGGTCGTGCTCTGTGGGTCATCGCGCCCTCCGCTGCCCGAGGTCGCCATACTCAAGGTTGATTTCGATGCAGTACCGCGTATGCAAGACGAAGTTCGCCACAGATGTCCCCCACCCGGTAGCAACACGACGAGTCCCTCTACAAGGTACGACCCGCCACCGACAACCAGGCGGAAAGTCGGGCCATGAGGGCGAAGCCACAACTCCAGGGCTTGCCCCCCGTCTTCAGTGACACGAATTCGCGTCCATCAAGGCTCGATGGCACACGCTCAAGGTTCAGTTTCACCGGACATGGGGCAGGGTGCGCAAGAGGCGGCCGACGGTGGCGACGAAGGTGTTGTGCGCAGCCCGGGCGAGGCCTGCGCGCCGGTCGCAATCGGCCCGGTCGGGGAACGGCGAACCACCGGCGGGCGCCCGGGGGTTCAGTCGCCCTGGGATCACGACGACGCCGCGGCTCCCCTGTTGTCGGCGTATTCCTTGCGTCGGGTCTCAGCGTCCAGCGGCTCGCCGTGCTGTTCGCTGAACGCGGAGTAGCCGGCCCCTCATGCCTGCCCCCAGGGGGTGTAGCCGAGGTTGCGGTGCCCGAGGCCGGACAGGGGCGTCACCTGGTCGACGAATCGGCTGGTGAACAGGCGCCTCGCCGACACCTCGCCGTACCGGTCGATGTGCGCGAACACGATCTCGTGGTCCTTCGCGGCGCGGGTGCGCCAATCGAGGACCTGCTCCGGGTCAGGTCCTCGAGGATCAGCTCCTGGTCACCGTCGACGTCGATGGTCTCCGGCTCCGGTGCGGCGGGCGCCGGGCGGGGAGCGGGCAGCACGACCGGGGCCGCAGGCGCGGCCGGCTCATCGACGACGGGACGCGCGGCCGCGGCTTCGGCACGGGGCTTGGCGGCCGCGCTCCCGCTCCCAGCGGTGTTCGCGGGCCACGCCTGGGTGGTCACGGTCGCTTCTATCCTCGCTGAAGCCGACGGTGCCGCTGCCTGGCCCCGGCCGGTGCCCTTCACAACCAGCCAGGGGCGGGCGAGGGCCGCTGCACCGCTTCCACGTCCGGCTACGTCACCTTGCCCCAGCCGCAGACCCCATCGTCCGGGACGACGTTGGGCTCGGGGAAGGCACGGCGCTACAACTCACGCATCGCTGGGCTCTGCCGGTTGGCCTTCTCCTCTGTCAGGGTCGGATCCGTCACTGCGCCGCCGGCCGCACGGGGCGTGCGAACCAGGGCGAGCACCAGGATCCCGCCGCCCAGGGCCGTCAGACCGGCGGCCACCGCCGCATGGTTGAGCCCTGTCGCGAAGACGGCCCGCAGGGTGTGCTCGGAGAACGCGTCGCGCAGTGCCCCCGCCCCGCCACCCGCCAGGGTGTGCGCCGCGTCGTGCGGCAGCGTGTCCTGCATCCGCGAGGTCAGCACCGTCCCCAGGACCGCGATCCCGAGCGCATAGCCCAGCTGCCGGAAGGTGTTGACCGCGCCGCCGGCCATGCCTGCCCGCTCGGCCGGTACCGCCGCCAGCGCAGCACTCGCGATGCCCGGCGACACCAGCCCTGTGCCGACGCCGACGAGCACGAGACCCGGGACCAGGGCGGCGGCCGACGAGCCCGCGTCCAGGACCGCCATGCAGAACTGGCCGGAGGCGACCAGCAGCAGTCCGCCACCGATGGTGATCCGCGGCGGCACTCCGTGAAGCAGCCGGCCCCCGGCCGCCGCGACCACGAATGACGCCAGCGACAGCCACAGGAACACCAGACCGCCGCGCACCGGGCTCATCCCGAGGATCGTCTGGAGCCAGATCGAGGTGTACGCCATGCCACCGAAGGCGGCCGCATTGAAGGCCAGGGCGCCCGCCATCACACCGGAGAACGCGGGCTTCAGGAACAGCCGCGGATCGATCAGAGGGTCGGCTGCGCGCCGCTCGACGGCGACGAAGCCGGCCAGCGCCAGGACGCCGCACCCGAACCACACGAGGGTCGTCCCCTCGGTCCAGCCGTGCGCCCCCGCGCGCACCGCCCCGTACGTCACCGCACCGGCGAACGCCGCGAACGTCACCGTGCCCGCCCAGTCGACCCGGCGTCCGCTCGCCCCGCGCGACTCCGGCACCACCCGCAGCGTCAGCCAGATCGCGGCCACGCTCACCGGCAGGTTCACGAAGAAGATCCACCGCCAGCCCGGCCCGTCCGTCAGCACCCCGCCGAGCACCGGCCCGACCGCGGCCGCCGCACCGCTGACCGCGCCCCACACCCCGAGCGCCACCGACCGCCGTCGGCCCTGGTACACCGAGCCCAGCAGCGGCAGCGTGGTGGCGAACATCGCCGCCGCGCCCACGCCCTGCACCGCCCGGGCCGCGACCAGCATCCCGGGCCCGGAGGCGAGCCCGCACAGCAGCGAGGCCACCGCGAACAGCACCACGCCGGCCACGTGCACCCGCCGCCGACCCAGTACGTCGGCGGCCGCCCCTATTCCGAGCAGCAGCGCCGCCAGCGCCAGCGCGTACCCGTCCATCACCCACTGCAGATCGCTCAGCGACGCGTCCAGCGCCCGCGCCATGTCCGGCAGCGCGACGACCGCGATCGTCACGTCCAGCAACAACATGAACGTGCCCAGGCACACCGCCGTCAGCGGTCCCCATGTACGCATGTCCCCACTCCTTTGCGACGTCTCCCTGTCTCTCCGTACGATGGCCACGCCCCGGTCGATCGCCGCGGTGACGGGCACCCGAGCGCCGGAACTCGACAGGAGATGGCGTGCTGACGCTGATATCCTCCACGGTGGACGACCTAGATCTCCGGCTGCTGGCGGCCCTGGAGATCAACGCACGGGCGTCCTTCAGCCGCCTTGGAACCGTGCTCGGGGTGTCCGACCAGACGGTCGCGCGCCGGTACCGCCGACTGTGCGCCGAGGCCGGGCTGCGGGTCGTCGCGGTCCGGGACGCCCACCGGCTCGGGCAGGACCAGTGGATGCTGCGGGTGCGGTGCGCTCCCGACAGCGCCCAGACCATCTCCGAGGCACTCGCCAGGCGCCCGGACACGGCATGGATCGGACTCGCCTCCGGTGGCACCGAGATCGTGTGCATGACCCGGCCCCGGAGCCCCGGGGACCACGACGAACTGCTCCTGGGCAAACTGCCCCGAACCCCCAGCGTCGTGGAGATCCGCGCCCACCAGCTGCTCCACCGCTACTTCGGCGGGCCGACGGGCTGGCTGGCGAAGTTCACGGTACTCACCGACGACCAGATCGCCGCTCTGCGCCCGCACCCGGAGCCCGGGCCGGGACCGGTACACATCGACCCGGAGGACGAGCCGCTGGTCAAGGCTCTCGAACGCGACGGGCGGGCCGCGTATCCCGAACTCCAGCGCGCCACCGGCCGCTCCGAGTCGGCCGTCAAGCGCCGCCTCTCCGCCCTGCTCGCGTCCGGGGCCCTGTACATCGACATCGAGTACCACTCCGAGGCCCTCGGCTACCCGCGCGCCGCCGTCCTGTGGATCACGACCGCGCCCGGTGATCTCGAGTCCGTCGGGGAGGCCCTAAGCACCCACCCCGAGATCGCCTACGCCAGCGCCACCGCGGGCCCCTGCAACATCGTGGTGACCGCCGTCGTCAGGGACACGGCCGGCCTGTACGCCTACCTGAGCGGCCCACTCGGCCGCCTGTCCGGGGTCCGGCACGTCGAGGCGACGCCCTTCCTGCGCCGGGTCAAGCAGATCACCTACCGGCAGCCCGAACGCTGACCGGTCGCACCCGGTGAGAACGGCGGCCTCCGTGTTCCAGGGTGGACTCAGCGGCGGTGGCGGTCTCCGCCCACCCGGATCACGGCGGCCAGCGCGTCGGCGGCGTCCCCGGCGGTCGTGCGGCGGTGGCCGTGGACCAAGACGAAGTCGACCCGGCCGACTTCCGGCAGTCCGGCCCGCTCCGGTACCCGTACCAGACTCGGCGGGATCAGCCCCCGGGAGTGGGCCATCACGCCGAGGCCCGCCCGGGCCGCCGCGCCTAACCTTGCACCTGTACATCGACATCCGTTGGCTCCTGGACCAGCAGGAGGAACTGCTCGGCAAGGAGCTGGGCGTCCTGGACTACTCCGCACTGGTGGCCGCCGTGGCGCGACACCGGGTCAACACCCCGCAGCTGGCGGAGGGTTCCCCCGATGCTTTCTGGCGGGCGGCCGCGCTCATGGAGCAGCTTGTGCTGCTGCGGCCGCTGGCGGCCCGCAACGAGTTCTTCGCCTACGGCGTCGCCGTCGCCTACCTCCGGGCTTCCGGGGAGAGCGTGGACACCGCCGCGTACGAGCCGTGGCGCAACCTGGTCGAGGACATCCGCGCACTGCGCCTGACCGTGTACGACATCGCCGACCGGCTGCGTTCCCTGAGACCGAACGCCTGAGCCTTGGCTGGCTGGAGCAGACCCTTCCAGCACTGCGCATTTCCGTCACGGGCTGCTGCGTGGTGACGGGTCGTCACCGGTTTTCTGATGCGACCGTGCCTTCCAGGCTGCCAGCGCAGCGGCTGGCGGCTTGGACGTATAGCTCCTTGCGCGCTTCGGCGGCGAATCTCAGCCGCTGCACGCGTCCCGCCGCCATGATGGCCCTTCGCTGCCGGTAGCCATGGCGTTGGGGCGAGGAGTGCGTTCGGTACTCGCGGCTGTGATTGAGGAGCGCAGAACCGGCGTCTCCGACACCGCGGCCGGCGTGACCCTGCTGGCCCGCATCGCCACCGCCCACCCACATATCACCAAGGCCTGGGTGGACGCGGGCTACCGCACCACCGCCATCGGCCCGGGGCCCGCCTCGGCTGTGGTTGTCTTCGTGAGCGGCCACGTCCGTCGTCGTAGACTTGTCCGGCGCCGCCGACAGCCACCGATCGTCGTGTAGCGGCCGTCTGCGTGCGGCGGCTGGAGGATCACGGCGAGCCGCCACGGGTGTGGGGAGGCACTCCGCGTGCGCCCTCAAGGATCGCGCCCGACAGCTTCGCACCAGACAGCTTTGCCCCGGTCAAGTCTGCGTTGCTCAGGTCTGCATGGGTCAGGTTTGCGCCGCGCAGGTCGGCGCCGGTCAGGTCCGCGTCAGTCAGGTCCGCGCGGGTCAAGTTGGCGCTCGAGTCGGCCCCACTGGTTTCCTTGGTTTCCTCGGCCCTGCTCAGGTGCGCGTTGTGGAGGTTCGCTCCGACGAGTTCCGCGTCGGCCATGTCGACCCCGCCCAAGCGCGCGCTGGTCAAATTGGCTCCCCCGAGAAATGCGTGCCGCAGGTCCGCGTTCAGCAGTTTCACACCGGACATGTTCGCGTCGTCGAGGGACGCGCCTGAGAGGTCGAAGTTCTCGAGGCCTGCATCTCGGAGATCCGCGCCAGTGAAAAACGCGAAGCGGAAGTTGCTGCGCCTGGGCATGCCGCTTTCTGTGAGCCCCACTTCGCGCTCCAGGCCGCGCAGATCGACACTGCTCAGGTCAGCTCGGTACAGCGGCTTCCCGTCCTGGGCCACTTCCCGGTCGGCGGACCGGTTGCCCAGCACGGTAACGACAGCCGCCACGTCGGTCGGGGGTCTGTACTCCTCTGCAGGCTTGAAGCCACTGACCGGAACGGGAGCGTGCCGACGTACGAACGCGGACAACACCGAGACGACAGTGAACTGGTCTCGAGAGGAGTCCTGCATGATGCGTTGCAACGCGTAGATGCCCCCCAGGCGCACATCCAATGATGCTGATCCCAGGTTGGTGATCGCGGCGTTGAACCGGGTGGTGATCTGCCCTTGCTCGGAAATCTGCAGATCTTTGTTGGTCTGCCCGACCGACATCCACGTGAACAGCAGGGCGACGAGCGCAGCCAGCCCCGGCAGCATGGACGCCCCGAGTGCCACCCACGTCAGTCGGCTGATACCGCTATCGCCGGCCGGCCCGATCGAACGGCTCCGTAGACGTCGATGATCCCTGGCGGCCCGTCGACGGGCGATCCGGCGGAGTTGCGCGGCGGCAGACGGCTCGATCATCCACTCATGACATACCAAGAAGCAGTGCCCAATCCTCCGCCACGCTGTCGTAGCACTCGATCAGGACTCTCCGGAGGTGGTAGCAGAGGAAGAGTCGGTGTCCATGGTCACCGTGCGCGGCCCCGACGTCCTGCCGGTCGATTGGACTGCAGTGCTCAGCGATCGTCCAGCCACTCCCCTCAAGCAGCTGATCGTTCCTCTGGTCCGGCCCAGTCCGGGGTCGCTGAGGTTCACGCGCGAACGGTTCCGTCGCCGGTGCGGTACACGGATGCGCGGCGAGGGAATGTCAGGCGGCGTGCGTGGATGGCGAGGTGCGTCACCACGGGTGGGTGTAGAGGGCGCCGCATCCGGTGCAGCGGGCGAGGTAGAGCGCTGAAGCGGGGGTGTGGGCGGGGGCAGGCGCGGCGGTGTAGGTGGTGCCCTCGATGACCGCGGTCAGGGCAGGCCACGAGGGCAGGCAGGTGCAGGCCAGCGAAGGGGCGTCGGGGTCGTTGGTCATGGGCCTCCGGTGTAGTCGGCGGGCGGGTCCGGCGGCTGTCGGGTGTACGGCCGATGCAGCGGGCGACGGTGTCGATTTCATTGCTGCCGTAGGCGGTGCGGATGCCGGAGGGGGTCAGCCCGCTGGCTTGGGCGAGAGGATCGAGCTTGTAGGGGCGGTCTCCGTGGAACTCGCGGCCGTACGCGAGGAGCCGGCGGATCTCATGGTCGGCGGCCTCGCGGGCGGCGCGGGCGTTGCCGAGGGCGATCAGCAGGGGGTCTTCCTGAAGCTCGTCGGACTGGGCTTCCAGGGCGAACGCGTAGTCTTCGCGGGCCTGTTCGGCCTCTTCGAGGGCGTCGGGGTAGAGGTCCTCCGGTGTGACGTCGCCGGGCTGCGGCAGGGGGATACGGAGGGCTGTGAGGTCACCAATCAGGTTCATATTTACGGCAATCGCAAAAAAATGCGTCAAGCGCAACACTGAGCAAGGTGCTTCTGTGACCGCCCGTGCTCCCGGGGACCACCCCCGCCGTGGGAGCTGATGATCCCGAACAGGTCGGCGACCGCCGTCGCGTGGCCATCCGCTGGCAGCGGACCGGTGCTCCAACAGGCTGTCTTGGCGCGGCGGATCTACTGGCGGCCCCCGCGCGCTGATCTTGTCGGTGGTGGACGGCGGGTGGTCCATCCTGGTGCGATGGATGATGCTGAAGCGACATGGCAGTCGTGGTCGTCGGAGCTAGCGCCGTCGAAACGGGCCGCAGCGGAGACGCTTCGGTCGCAGTTCGAAGCTCTCGGCGCGACAGACGCTCCACACTGGGCGAGGTCGGAGATCGAGGAAAACCAGCCGCAGCTCGCGCGGTTCATGTTGCTGCGCTCCTTGTGGCGTAGTGCGATCGACGGCTGGGCCAGTCCAGGCGCTTTGGAGCAGGTGGCGGCGGCCCGGCGCCTGCTGGACGCAGGTGCGGACAGGGACGACCTGGCGCTTCTGGCTCGGGCCATTGCTTACGAGGCCGTCTTCGCCACGGTGGACGAGCTCGATTGCGGAGCCGACGTGAACGTGTCCGGCGTCGACGCCGGCTGGGTAGTCGTGGAGTCCGGCGAGGACGGGTCTCCCACCGGCCGCTTCCTCTCGGGTCTTCACGAGGACCTGCTGACGATGGACCCGAGCGGACAAGACGGTGCGGACTTGTGGCAGTAGCTCATTGGGCCAACGTTGGGCGGCTGCATCATCACAGCTGACCGCTGATCAGTCGGGCCAGCCCTTCGAAGAACTCCTGGAGGCCAGCGGCGGCGAGGTCGAACTGGTCGAACCACGAGGCGGTGGTGGACCGCCAGACCCGCCCGGAGCCTGCCAGCGCGAACAAATGGCCGCCGCCGTCGCTGGCGAATACCAGGGCAGGCTCCTCCCCGTCGATCTGGATGGCCCCGTACTCGCGGTAGTGGTCGGCGACCAGTGAGGCAGAGTGGATGAAGTAGCCACTGTCCACGTCGGGCAGGGAAACCTCGTCGATCACCCAGTACATCGTGGTCAGGTCCGAGGGAATAGGCGTCAGTTCCACCAGGGCGTCTGTGGCTTGGTGGCTTTCGTCCGTTGCGAGCGCGACCAGGTTCGTGCCAGGTGGGAAACCGTGCCGTGCCTGGAACGACTCCATCATTTCCGTGAGTGTCACGTCCGCTTGCTCGCACCAACTGCGGACCCAGTCGGCCTGAAGCCGCTGATCAGCCACGATCGACCTCTTCAGCCCCTGTAGGACTCGCTCTTTGCAAGTCTCGAAGAACATACAAGAGGTTCAGACAGATCTGATCACCGCTGGGTTCATCGTGCGCCTGCAACACGAGTCAGGGCGTCCAGCACGGCTTGTCCGGCCTGGTGGGGCGGTGTGATTGGCCCCGTCGGGGGATGCCCTTATCTGCTTCGTCAAGCCGGGTGAGGATGTGGGGCATGACTGATGGGGATCGGTTGGGTCGTGTGGCGGTGCACTATGCCGTCGTTGACGGCGATGTCGTCGGGGTCCGTGCGGCGTTGGCGCAGGGAGCTGATCCAGGCGCCGCGGATGGCGCCGGGTGGACTCCCTTGCGCTTCGCCGCTCAGGCCCAGGAACCGGTGATCGTGGAGGAGCTGCTGGCGGCGGGCGTGTCCGTGGATGTCCCGGATGGCCAGGGCAACACCGCCTTGTGGCGGGTGGTCTTCAGCTATCGGGGTGATCCGGCGGTCCTGCGTCTCCTCCTGGCGGCGGGTGCCAACGCCGGCCTGGAGAACAGGCACGGGATCAGCCCGCGTGGCCTTGCTCAACGGATCGCGAATTACGACGTGGCCGCCCATCTGGCCGTGGGCGATGTGCCTCCTCACGCCGGCGATGCCGATGCCGATGGTGATGTATAGAAGGCGCCGTCTCGGCAACCTCCTGGCCACCCCGGACGAATTCGCGGCCCCGGTCGCCGACTTCGGCAACTGACCACTGGGACGGCTGTGCCTCAGCTCACCGTGGCCAAGGCAACGAGCGGGAACACCTCACCACGGTTGACCGTTCATCTGTATGTGGCTAGCGGAGGGGACAGTGTCCCCGGGCCTCACCTTCCGCCCATGGGGACGATCGTCCGGCTGAAGCCCCATTGAGCACCCCGCCGAGAGGCGACCGCCCTCCGCACGCCACCACTCACGGCCCCGGCTGGTCTCCCCCGTCCAGCCGGGGCCTTCACCTGCACACCGCGGTGCCCGGGCCGCGGAGTTCAACTCCGCAGACCACTGATGAGCAGAAACGGCGGCAGCCCGGCCCGCAACGGCTGCTCGGCGATCACCCGCGCGTCGGGAGCCGGGCGATCCGGACGTCCTGGTGGTGCTGGACGCCGGATACGACGCACCCCGCATCGCCCACCCGCTGCACGACCTGCCTGGCGAAATCCTCGGCTGGTTCCGCTCCGACCGCGTCATGCGACGGCCGACACCGCCGAGGGTGTACGACTCCAAGGGCGGCTGGCCGCCCAAGTGCCGCCGAAGAGGCCTACAGCCGTCCGTCCCATCACAAGATCGGCATCTAACCTCGCAGGGCAAGGGAACCAAACCCAGACGCCTCCCGAACTGAACACCGGTAGCGTGACGGTCACATACGGTCAGGGCATGGACATAGTCAGCGGCGTCGTCAGCATCGCGTACTCGCACTTCTACATCAGCGAACATGTCGAGCCCGGCTTTGACAGCACCGTGCAGGCACCGGATTTCCGCACCAACGACCCAGTGATTCTCACGCCCGGCCAGCTGACCATCGTCAGTCACGTGCAGTCCCATGACGCTTGGGTGACGCTCGTGCTGTCCGAGGTGGAGCCTGTCCAACAGACGGAGCAGTGGCAACTGCTTGGCAAGTGGCCTTACCCGCCAATGTACGGAGGACGGATGGGAATATCAGGCCCCACTACCGGCCCCGCAATGCCCGCCATGGGCTGGCTCTCCGGGGGGCAGCGCGACGACCGTTCGCTGGCCCTCGACCCGGCCACGGTCTACACCGTCCACGTCTACGCCAGGGGTCGCCAGGACTCCCGAGCCCGGTACGAGGCAGCCATGGAGCGTGAGGAATGGGGCATCCACGAGGGCTTCGAGGACTACGTGGTTGTGTTCATCCCCGCCGGGCAACAGACGAAGCCCCGACCCACGCAGGGCTTCGTCGTAGTCGGCTGACGTCGGTTTTGTGATCATGCGAGGCCGAGGAGCGAGAGAGGGCGGCGGGCGTCACGTGCGTTGTGGCGGAGGGCGGCGGCGATGTTCCTGACACCGCCCAGCCGGAGGGCGCCTATGGCGAGGTTGCGCCAGGTCGCCATGGCCCGGGGAGCGTTCCCGGTCCGCAGCTGCGAGGCGTCTTCGGCGAAGGTGGTGTCGCAGACGTGGTGCAGGGCCTCGATCTTCCAGTGGTCCCGGATCAGCTTCGCGAGCTGGGGCGGGGTGGCCTGCTCGGCGGTCAGGCTGGTGACCGCATAGACGGTGGCGATGGTGACCTGCCGGTCTTGCGGTTGGTGCGGCGCCGCTTGATCTGGACCAACTGGCGGGCGCCGGGGAAGAGCAGGTTGCTGACGATGGCGACCTTGATCCGGCGGATCTCGGAGCGGCCGTGGCCGCTGTCCCGGGTGCGGCTCTGAAGCGGGATTTCTTTCCAGGGCAGGGACTTGAGCTGCTCGCGCAGCTTCTTCTGGTTGCCTTTGACGATCGCGATGTAGTGGGCCCGGCGGCCCAGGAGGTGTCCGGCATGCTCGCGCTGCGTGTGGAGCGCGTCGCTGGTGACCACGGTTCCGGCCAGGCTGGCGACAGTGTCCAACAGCGGCTGGAAGCAGGTGGTCTCGCCGATCTTCTCACCATCGTCGAGCTGGGCCACGACCACGCCGGACGTGTGCTCAAGGGCGGCGAGCAGGTGGACCTTGCGGCCGCTGGCCTTGGCCGCGCCGCGCAGGCTCTTCCCGTCCACGGACAGCCCGCGCAATCCGGAGCTCTCGGGGCGGCGGTCGGCGAGCCAGCCGCTCACGGCCCGGTCCAGCGCGTCGCCGTCGATGCGTGCCAGCAGTCGGCGGACCGTCGCCTCCGCCGGCACCGGCCGCCGCGGCAGTACCGGATCAGGCTGCACACCGAGCCGTTCCAGCACCTGCGGTGGTGCGTCCGCGATCCACTCGCCGACCGCGAGCAGTGAGGTTGCCCCGGTCAACACCGCACACGCGGCCAGCGCGAGCACGACGGCCAAGGCGTGCCGAACCCCGCGCGGGCCGCGAGGATCTGGCACCTCGGCCAGCCGTTCCAGCAGGCCCGGCACCTCTCCCGGCACAACCTGGGGCCGCTCGCGGAGCTGGTCAAGAGCAGGTGGGATCAGCGATGATGCGTCGGCAGGCACGGTCTTCCAGGCAGGTCACGGGGCGTAGAGAACTCCATGATCTTGGAAGCCCGTGCCTGTCCTCTCGCCGGAAGCCATCAAACCGGCAGAGGGAAGACCCTGGTCGACCGTCGGTTCTGCAGAGGACTACCGGTAGTTCGTTAAATCAGGCGGTAGAGATCAAGACCGTGTCCAGCGGCAACCGCGTCGATCAGGGCCTGGAGCTCGGAGGGCGGGTCCTTGTCCGTCCAGGCTTGCCACACCGGTTGAGGGTGACGGCGGGGGTGAGCCAGGAACGGACGGTCCGTAAGGCCCTGGGCAAGCAAGGCAGTTGGGGCTGGTGGGGGGCGGCAGAGCCCCCTCTCTGGCCCGTCGTCGGGGCACGGGTCGGGCCTGGTGGCGTCCAGGAGGCTGGGTGGGGCGAACCACTGGTCCCAGCAGAAGGAGAAGGCGCAGTTGACCAGGGTCTGGTGTCGGCGGATGGCGCGGTCGGATCGGACTTGGAAGTCGGCCCAGCCGAGTTCGTCCTTGACCTGCTTGTAGCTCTGCTCGATCCACGGCCGCACGCCGTAGAGGCGGGCGATCTCGGCGAGGTCGGCCGGCGGGTGCGGGCTGGTGGTGGCGTGGGGTGCGTCGGGGTGGGGCAGGTTGGTGGCCAGGTACCAGGTGGCCTTCTCCGGCAGGGCGGCCGGGTCGGTGGTGGCCACGACCAGTCGGCAGGGTGAGTCGGGTCCGTAGCCGGCCAGGCGGGCATCGGCGGCCCACCAGGTTTCGGTGTGCCCGTCGCGGAAGTGACGCTCCACGGGCGTCCAGTCACCTGGACGCTTGGCATCGCGCCAGGTCAGGGCGTGGGCGGCTTCGATGGGGGTGTGCGGCTGGTCGGCCGGAGCCCAGGTGCCGCGGTGTGGCTTGAGCGCGACCACGTAGGCCAGGCCGACCTCGCGCAGCGCGAGGTACCAGTCGTCACTGACGGAGTAGGCGCAGTCGGCGACCACCGCCCGGCAGCCGAAGCCCGCCTCCTTCCCGGGGCCGCGAGGGCAGCAGCCAGCTGCGGTTTCGTACGGAAGGCCGGATCGGACCGGCCGCGGGCGAAGTGATGCGCGGGGGTGTAGGGAGTCGCGTGCAGCGGGTAGTACACGCGGCTGTCGGTCCACACCGTGGTCACCGTGACGATGCCGTTGTCCGTCTTGCCCAGCCGGCCCAACCACTGCCGGCCGACGTGTGCGGTGGCTGTGCCGTCCTTGCGGTCACCGGAGTCGTCGATCACGATGACGCCGTCGTCGTGCGGAGCCGTCGCCGGCTCCTCACGCAGCAGCTCGAGCCGCCGGTCGTTGACCAGTTCGGCCTCCCAGGGCGACTCGGACAGGAAGAACTGCAGCCGCTGCACCCCCGGCATCCCCGCACCTGCCACCGGTTCCGCCCCTGCCAGGCAGGTGATCGTCTTGTTCCGCTCCCGCGGCGCCAGGAGCCCGGTTCAGGTACTCGCGAAACCCTCGCCGCTGGGCCAGGCTGAAGAAGAGGTCGTCGAACCGGGCCGCGTACTCCTCCAACGGACCCGGCGCAGGCGGACACGGACGGCGAGCGGTCATCTTCAGCCCCCAGCAAGGCAGTTGACTCCTACCACCGGCCTACGACCAACCCGACCTGCCGTCAACCCGTGCCACCACCGGATTCAACGAACTACCGCTAGGCGAGATGGAGGGACTCGAAGTCAGCCTCGCCGGCGCCCAGGACAAGCTCGCTCAGCTCGACGCGGAGGAAACTCGTCAACGCACCATCGACCTCGGCATGCCCACCTTCTCCAACCTGGCAGGACGCACATCCACGGCCAATCTCACTCAACGATCCTCAACGCACTAGCTCCTGCGAGCCTGCGGCCGGGCACCGCGGCATGATCACGGCCGAGAGTGTGGGGTCCGCTGCCACCGACGAAGTCGGCGGCAGCGGCGTTCCATTGCTCAACTGGCCAAAGTGCCCTGGTGGAAGTACATCCGCCAACCCGTCTCAGTCAGCCGCCACACAGAACTCCTCCGTACTCGACGGCCTTGGTTGTCGGCGAAGTACGTCACGTGAACGACGCCTGGGGCAACAACGGCCAAGATTTACAGCGAGAAGATCAGCACCCGCGTGCGGGCCCGCCCCCGGTTCGAGGAGGCGCTGAGGACGGCGCAGGAGGTCAAGGCGCACGCCCGGCACTGCCGGGTCATCCTCACCGTGTACGAGATGAAGCGCCTCGGCCGCGACATGATCGAGGCGGGTGCGGCCCTTCTATGAGGCCCGAGCTGGACAACGCTGGTCCGCAGATGCCGGTTCTCGCTTCCTGGCAGCCGCTTTCAACCGAGGGGCGGCGTCCGGGCGGAGACACGGGAACCGAGGTTTTCGGTGCCGGCCTGCTGTTCCGTGCCTGTAGGCCGTGGTGTCGGCTGGACAGTGCTTTCGGTGATGAGAGTGTGTGGGAAGTCGAGGTACGGCTTCCAGTAGGGGGCGCCGTGGAGACGGGCGCCTGGGGGGGGAGAGACGGTGGGGCGGTGCCAGGTGGTGTGGTCAAAGCCGGCAGCTGCCAGGGCGGTTTCGTGGGCGTGGGTGGACCAGTGGTAGCCGGTGAGGCGGAGTTCCTGGCCGGGGAGGTGACCGTGGAGGGTGACGGGGGCGCCTTCTGCGGTGCTAGTGCAGGTCAGGTCGAAGCCGTAGGGGTGGTACCAGCCGGGCGTGGTGTTGAAGTCAGGGTTAAGGCCTGCCGCTACGAAACGGCCGCCGTTGGTGCGCAGGGCCCTGCGGGCGGTGCGGCAGATGCCGGGCCGGTGTCGAACGCTGTGGCCAGGGTCTGGCTGACGCGGTCGGCGTCGTCCGGCTCGCAGATGACGCGGATCTCGAACACGGCGCTCCTTTTTACAGGTCAGCGCTTGGAGCTGAAGAGTTTGAGGGTGATACCGCCGACGCCGATGGGTCCGGCAGCGTGTGCGATGACGGTCGCGGTGTGGGCGGCTATGCCGAGCAGCCAGGCCAGGGCGGCGACCAGTCCCCAGCCGCCGACGACGACCGCGCCGGCGATGGCGAACGGGGACAGGAAGCGCCGCAACGGGAAGTCGGTACCGCTGGTGCCGTTGACGTTCGCCACAACAGGATCTCCTTGTCTCTCAGGGCGGTGCGGGGTGGCCGGGCGGCCTGTTCAGTCCTCGCTCACCGCGCCGGGGTGGTGAGCGAGGACTGGACGGAGCGCCCGGAGGCGAGCACGAGAGAGGGCCCGCACCCTCGGGGGTGCGGGCCCTCAGTGACAGGCGTGCGTCAGAGGTCGGAGGGGAGCTTTTCTCCGGTCTGTGCGTCATAGGCGATCCCGGTCGGGGGCAGGTGGACTGTCCGGGAGGCGGCTCGGGAGCCTTCCTTCCAGGTGCGTCCGCCGACCGCGACATGGACCGTCACGTCGGCGAGAGAATCGGTCGCGTTCACAAGGGTTCGTTGATAGGCGACGAGGTCCAGCTCCAGGTACCAGGCATCGTCGGGTACGGAGTACATCGCAGCCTCGCGTTGCCGTAGGCGGCGTGTCAGTCGCCGAACTCACGCTGGCACGGGCAGTTCGAACCACACGGTTTTCCCCCTGCCACTTGGGGAGTTACCCCAAGCAGAGGCGAGGGCTGAAACGATCATGAGCCCTCGGCCGCCTTCAGCTTCATCCTCCTGGCGCGGCATCGTCACAGCCCGCGCTCGATGCGGATCGCTGTCCCGCACTTCCACCCGCACGCGGTCTGGATATCGTCGCACGACGACGTATACGTCGCTGTCTCCATGAACCAGACCGTTGGTGACAACTTCCGACACCAGCAGTTCTTCCTCGTCGGCCATGCCGGAAAGGCCCCACCCGTCTAGCCACTCCCTGATGATCTTGCGTGTGCGTTGAGTTCCCTGGAGATCGCGGCGATGGATTTTGAGTTGGCGTACGGCGCGCTGCGCCTCGCTGGATGGCCCTTCGTAGCGCACGAGAAGGAGCGCTGCATCGTCTGCGTGCGTGGCGTGTTGTCTTCCGAGGCCCGTCATGATTTGGTCGCCGAGAGACTCGATATCCGCGTCGCCTGCCAAGGTGGTCTTCAATACCTCGGCGTCGAGTTCACTTCCGAGGTTGATCAGACCATCGGTGAAGCATGCGAGCATCGTGTCGGGGTTCAGCGTCAACTCGGCAGCTGTGTAGCGCGTATCGGGATCGATACCGAGCGGCATCCCGATGTCGAGATCGCCTGGCGGAGGGACTATAGCGTCAGCTGTGCGGATAAGTGGCAGCGGATGGCCAGCGCTGGCCAACTGTGCCACACCCGTGTCGGGGTCCAGCCACACGCAACAGCACGTGGCGAATAGGTCTGTGTCGAGCTTGATCAGAAAGTGATTGGCCCGCTCAAGTACTTCCCCAGGGCCTTGACCTTCGTCTGCATAGGCACGCACGGCACTGCCAAGCTGCCCCATCACGGCGGCGGCATCCGGATTGTGGCCTTCTACGTCGCCGATGACCATCGCAACGCCTCCGGTGGGAAGTGTCAACAGGTCGTACCAATCGCCGCCCATGTCAGTCCCACTCGTTGCTGGTGCGTACCTGCCGGTGCTTACGACGCCGGCAGGCTGTGGCAGCATCCTGGGGAGCAGCGCCTGCTGCAGTTTCTCGACCAGCACGTGCCTGGCCTCATGTGTTTGGGTGCGCTCCACGGCTTGGGCCAGCACTGTCGCCAGAGCTGTGAGCGCCGACTGCTGTACGGCGACATCCCGGTGCTGGCGTTTGAATGCCATTGACAGTGCACCTACAGATCGCCTTCCGACTAGTAGGGGGAAAACCAGCCAGTCGCAAGCCTCATCCAGCGCTTGCTCCGCGAGCCGACCCCGGGTCTGTTGATCGGTGGCTGCGTAGAGGGCATGCCGTTGCCGAACGACAGCGTCAGTTTCCGGCGTGCTTTTCCCAAGCCTGACCCAGTCCGCTGTACGGATAAATTCCGTTGAGCAACCGGACGAGCCAGCTATTTGCAGCCGGTTTTCCTGCACAAGGCTGACGAACACGGCTGCGGCGGAAAATCCGCCCATCAGTCTATCCTTGGCCATGTTAATCGCTTCACTTGTCCGTACGGCACCCGTCAAAAGCATAGCGAGTTTGTGGACATGGTAAATCAGTGGGACGGTGGAGGAAGTGAATCCCTCGGCGGTGGCGCCCTCACCCTCGGCGTTTACCACGAAAGGAACTGCGGGAGGGTCTATTGGTTCATGGTGATCGGCTAGCTGTTCGAGATGAACGGCCAGGTCGGCCGCCACCTCAACCAATCGGTCGATTTCCTCCTGGGTAGTCCCGCTGCGGGAACGTGGCCAGTAGACGGTGATCGTGCCGAATTTGTGCCCTTTGTGGGAAATGGGGGCCGCTGCGATCTGAAGTGGGAATGGTGCAAACACTGAAAGGTCCGGATGGAATGACATGAGCTCCGGACCGTGCGCCGTGACTACAGAATTTGTTCGCCAAGCTCGGGCCGAAGGGTATACCTCGTCATCCACCGATACGCGTTCCACAGATCCGATTCCAAGCGGTGTGACGGCTACCACCGCAGCACGCAACTCGGGGGCGTCTGAAGCTCGGAGAAAGACCGTCGCCGCGGCGGCGTCGACGTCGCGTACCAATGTCCTGGCCGCCGTAAGCAGGAAGCCTTGCCGACCGCCCTCGGCAGGGGACATCTGCTGGGTGCGGCTTGGCGTGGGTTCAATCGGATTCATCGCATCGCCGCCCGGGCGCCGTCTCCATCTCATGCCAGACTACTGCCATCACTGCATACTCGCTGGCCAGACGACCGCCGGTGCCCCGCTGCGTGCTCGCCGGCGGCATCTCGGGGCGTGATCCCATCGGACTTCCCCTGCTTGCAGCCGGACCGTAGGAGCAGGACGCGGCGGCCTGGGTGCTAATCGCTTCGGACTTTGCGCGATGACCGTTGCCCGGGCGTTGCCGGCGGACGCGGTCCTAGGCGCCGTCCTCGGTATGTCGCTGCCATGTCTCGTCGACGCACACCCCCCGACCGGTACTGGGGTACACCAGCAGAAGTCGGTGCCAGCTCATCGCATCAATCCATGTGCCCCGAGGCGGATGCTGTTTGAGCATGATCAGGAGGGGGCAGTGGCGCAGGTGGCCCAGAGTGCTGACTATGGTGCCGGGCCCTGGGCGGGTCTTCCTAGCCTCCGGCCTCGGTGCCGTGAGCCCGCACTGGTATCCATGCGCAGCGAGTTCGTGGTGCCGTCAGATCGGTCCGGTCGCTTGGTTGATCAGCGTTTCGGCTAGTTCTCGGACGTCTTGATACGGCTGCCTGTCGTTGAGCGAAGTGGACAGCGCGCGGGCGCCCTCAAACAGCACCGCGAGCTGCCGTCCCAGGGTCTCGGGATCGCGCGCGCCTGCCTCGGCGGTCGTTTTGACCAGGCGGGCAGTGAACTCCCTTTTGTGGCGCTCGACCAGGGCCGCGGCCTCGGGCATCGTCCCGGCTGTCTCGACGGCGGTGTTGTGCAGTGGGCAGCCGCGTACGACCTCCACGCGCGGCGGCGAGTCGGCGAACAGTTCCAGGAGACGCTCGCGGGCACTGAGGTCGCTGCGCTCCAGAACGGCCTCGACGCCGATGGGCCCGTCCGAGTCGGACTCGACGCGCTGCACATAGGCGCTGACCAGGGCTTCCTTGCTTGGGAAGTGCTGGTAGAACGTGCGCGTCGACACATGTGCCACTTCTGTCAGTTTCGCGATGCCCGTCGCGTGGATGCCCTCGCGCGCGAACAACTGGACCGCGGCGCGCAGGATCCGCTCCCGCGCTCCCCGCCCGCCCTTGGTCGCACGGGCCATAGCCTCACTCGTTCCCATGCCGCAAGTATAGCGATCGATTTACTTTGCGGGAAGGTCGTGCTAGGTTGAAGTACAGCGATCGCTTTACTTCGAGGAGTGTTGTGCGTAGCCTGCATCGCGTCGCGCGGCGGCGAGGACCGCTGCCGCTCGCCGGCCGGTCAGGTGCCGCTCGAACGCTCCCCATGAGGTCGCAGCGACGCAGGAGCAGGCCCACTCGGTGATTCGGGTGCTTGGGTTCCGCTCTCGTGGTCTGGGATCCAGATCCTGCATTTCTTCACACAGGCACGTCGGAAAGGAACGAACATGCCCACTCAGAACTTCGTCGCAGTTCCCCACGAGGTCGTCCGGTGGTCGATCGACACAGGAACGTCCTTCGAGGATTTCCGAGCCCGGTACGAAGTTGCTGTACCGGTATTGGACATCGATCGGATGACGCAGCTCCGCACCGAGCGAGCGAGTTGGGACACCGTGGTCACCGCCGCCGCGGAGAACGCTCCGCACGGTTTCATGCGATTCTGGAGCACCGATGTTGGGGCGACGATGCGGCTGGCTGGCAACCCGGGACTCTGCGCCACCTACCTGATGGGAAATCACACCATCGCCGAGCGCATGTACCGGCACGACCCGGCGGTGATGCTCTACGCCCCGCTGCGTACAACGATCCATCAGGACCGGCAGGGCGCCACGCTGTTCTCCATCGACCAGCCCAGCACCCGCTTCTCCAGCTTCGACGTTCCTGACATCGCCGCCGTCGGCCAGGAACTGGACCGCAAGGTCGTCAACTTGCTGAAGGTCCTGGACGTGACCATCCCGCCTGCCCTTTCCGCAGCCGCAGCGAATGTCCGCTGAGTAGGGGAGGCACACGCAGGCCCGAAAAGAGCGAAGACCCCCGCAATTGTTCGGGCAGGTTGCCCATTTCCCTGCATTGTGAGCATCCCGCAGTTCCTATCGTGATCGACATGCAGGGCCGACTGTCGGAAAGCGGAAATGTTGATCGCTTGTCGACAGTTACTCAAATTCGAGGAGAAAATCATGCAGGATAAGGACACGACCGTGGGTACAGCGTCGGGTGATGACGAGCTGGTTGAGCTCGGCGTAGCGGCGGCCGCTGCCGCGATCCGTAACGGCGACATCACGTCCGAGGCGTACGCTTCCGCACTTTTGCGGCGCGCACGCAAGCATGCCGACCTGAACTCTTTCATCACCATCGACGAGTCCGCAGTGCTGGCTGCGGCGGAGGAGGCGGACAAGGCCCGCGCCGCGGGTTCCACTGCTCCCCTCCTCGGTGTCCCGATCGGGATCAAGGACAGCTACGCCACCGCTGGTGTGCGCACCACGCTCGGCGTGGGCAACCTGAAGGACTTTGTCCCGAAGCATGACGCCGACGTTGTCGTCGCACTCCAGAATGCCGGGGGCATCGTCTTCGGCAAGAACAATCTCGTGGAGATGTCCTTCGGACTGACCGGGCACAACAGCACGTACGGTCAGGTGAAGAACCCCTACAGCCACGCCCATGTCCCCGGCGGGTCCTCCAGCGGCTCCGGGGCGGCGGTCGCCGCCCGCATCGTCCCCGCATCGACCGGCGGCGACACGGTGGGCTCCATCAGAGTCCCCGCGTCCCTGTGTGGCGTGGTCGGCTACAAGCCCACCAACGGCCGCTGGCCCGGAGGCGGCGTCGCCCCGATCTCCCACACCCTCGACACCACCGGCATCCTCGCCCGCAGCGTCGAGGACTGCGCGCTGCTCGACCAGATTGTTACCCGGGACACCACCGCCCCCATGTCGCAGCGCTCCGACCTGCGCGGGGTCCGGTTCGCCCAGGCCCCCCGGCAGTACATGAAGGTGATCGACCCCGAGACCGCAGCCCACTTCACCGCCGCGCTCGAACGCCTTCGCGACGCTGGCGCCGACGTCGTCGAAATCGACCTCGGCGACGACTTCATGGACACGACGAACCAGCTGACGTGGAACTTCTTCTTCCGCGAGATGCGGGAGGCGGTCACGCAATTCGTCGCCCGCAACAGCTTCCCCGTCACGTTCGATGAGATTTACAGCGACATCAAGCCCCAGCTCAAGGCGATCTGGAGCCAGGTCGTCGTCCCGGGCGGGCCGGGCTACCTCTCCGACGAAGGCTACGAGTCGGCCCTGGCCGCCGAACGCCCGCAGCTCCAGCGCCGACTCGGCCAGGTATTCACCCACAACGCGGCCGACGCACTGCTCTTCCCGACCACACCTTGCCCCGCACCCCTGATCGAACACGGATCGAACTTCACCATCGCTGGCCACCAGGTAGACGACCGGTTCCTCGCCTACAACACCATCCCCACCAGCGGAGCAGGCTTGCCCGGCATCAGCATCCCCATCGGCCTCAGCACCAAGGGCCTGCCCATCGGCCTCGAAATCGACGCCGCCCACGGCGAGGACAGCAACCTCTTCGACCTCGCCCGCCGAGTGGAGTCCCTCTTCGACGCTCTGCCCACGCCCGCCTGAACACCACACCGCCCACCGAGTCAATCGGACACACGCCGACGACTCAGGCAGTCCCGCCGACACCGAGTACGAGGGAAGGACCTCACCATGTCCGCAGCAACCGCAACATCGGCTCCCACCAAGACCGTGGACGTCGCAGGAACCCCGTTCGCCTACCGAGAGGTGGGAACGGGCGAGGGCGTTCCGCTGGTGCTCCTGCACCACGTCACCGCGGTGCTGGACGACTGGGACCCCGCCGTGATTGACGGCCTGGCGGCCGAGCGGCGCGTGATCCTGGTCGACCTGCGCGGAGTCGGCCGCTCCGGCGGGACCACGCCCGACACCTTCGAGGCGATGGCCGACGACGCCGTCACCTTCCTGGACGCCCTCGGCTTGGACGCGGTCGACCTGCTCGGCTACTCACTGGGCGGCATCGTCGCCCAGGTCGTCGCCCAGCAGTACCCCGACCGCGTCCGCCGGATCATCCTGGCCGCCACCACGCCAGCCGGCGCCCAGGGCCCGGCTGCCACCGGCGCCACCCTCCAGGCGGCCATCCAGCAGGCGACCGAGCAGGGCAAGCACCCCAAGCACTTCCTGTTCTTCGAGCCGTCACCGGCCGGCCAGGCAGCCGCGGACGCCTTCCTCGCCCGCCTGGACCAGCGCACCACCGACGACCGCGACGCCCCGATCTCCAACGAGACCATCGGCGCCCAGCTCACCGCGCTCACCGCGTGGGAGCAGGACACCTCGCCGACCGGCCTGGCAGCCCTGAAGCAGCCCACACTCGTCGTCAACGGCGACAACGACACGATGTGGCCCACAGCGACCGGCACCCTCCGCCTCGCCCAGTTGCTGCCCGCCGCCAAGCTTGCCGTCTACCCCGACTCCGGCCACGGCGGCATCTTCCAGTATCACGAGGTGTTCGTGCAGCAGGCCCTGGACTTCCTCCGCAACTGATCCGCCTGGCTGTAGCCCACCGATCGGACGTTGGTGGAGCGAACCGGCTCATGGAACAAGGTGCCTCCTGCGACTACGTGCCAGGGCGTTGCGCCCTCGACTGCTGTCGAGGGCGCAGGTGGTACAAAACGTAGCGAGCAGCAACACCTTTGCCCGGATGGGCAGTCGGGGCATCAGGCAAGGCGAAGAGCGTACCGGGCCTCCACCGGCAACTGAGAGATGCCCACGGAACCGCATCACGCAGCTGTACCGCTTGGGTGGCCCGGTAAAGCGGCTGTGCGCCTGTGTGGCGGCTTGGCGTCAGCGGGCGGGCAGGGGCCCGGACTCCCATCGGGGCTTCAGGCCCGGCGACTTGGCCGCGCTGCCTCCTACCAGCGCATGCCCAACTCGGCGAGTTCCGCGCGCCGTTCCTCGCTCAACTTGTCGGCCCTGCGGCGCGCGTTGTCGATGAAGGTGCCCAGCCGCAGGATGCGCTGGTAGTCGACCGACAGCACCGACCAGGCCAGCCCCTCACCCCACACCGGCACCTGCGATTTTCGGCTTCACCGCATCCCGCAGCTCCCGGGTGGCCTCCGCTGCGGCGTTGCCGTTCTCCGAAACCAGCACCGCGCCGACCCGCGAGGCGGGCGATGGCCCATTCCTTCCAATCCCGCTCGGCCACGGCCAACTCGGCCTGGATACAGTCGGCTTCCCCCCGCAGCTCGTCCACCCGGCGCCGAGCGGAGAGTTCGTGCTTGTTCCAGCAGCCCCACGACCGACGACATCCGCAACCTCCACAGGAGCGACGACACGACAGCCCATCACACTCATGGAATCGCCAGCCCTATTCCCACCAGCGAAAACGCAGCCCTCAAGCCCGGAAAGACAACACTACTTAGCCGTTGTAAGCGAATCAGAGGGGAAGTCAGTCGCTTATAGGATTCCGCGACGGTGCGCTTCGCGACGAATCCAAGCAGCCAACTGCGCGGCATACTCGGCCCGCTCCCGGGCTTCGCCCGTCAGGTGTTCCGAAACTGGGGCGGGTTCACCGTCTGACCTCAACAGCAGGTCGGCCTTCCGGGGCAGCGGCAACATTTTCGCGCTGGCGTAGCAGTCGTCCCAGCCGATGCTGTGGCCCGCCGGAGGGCAGACCCCGTCAGCGTGAGCGGTGGCCAACAAATGATGGGCCGGCTCGCCACCGAGGTCCCTCTCGTGCGGTTCCGGCAGCAGACGGGCAATGAACTTGGCGGCGTTGACGCGGCCGAGGGCCATGAGTTCTCCTGAACTCTCAAGTCGGTCTCGGTGAAGCCCTTGCGCCGGACCTTGGCGGGGCCGCGGTCGAGGTGGATGCGCTAGATGAGCCGGGGCCGGTGGCCGGGCTTGGTGCAGGTCAGCGCCGCCATGGAAACGCGTTTGGTGCCCGCGGCGGTGACCCGCACGACCGGTGTGTAGCCTCGGCGGCCCCAGGTGCGGCCTTTGGGCGGCCTCAGCCCCTGGCCGGCTTCGTCCTCGAAGCAGAGCCAGGCGCCCAGGTCCGCCGCCGTCTTTTTATGACGGGCCACTGCTCGTCCTTCCAGGCGGCGATCTTCTCCTCGTCGCGCTCGGTGGCCTTGCGGGAGGGGACCTGCACGCTCCAGCCGATGCGGTGCAGCAGCAGATCCACCCCGGCCAAGGTGTACTCGACGCCGAAGCGGCGGCGCACGACCTCGGCGATCCTCGCCAGAGTCCAGCACTGGTCACTCCAGCCCGCAGCGAGCGGACCGGCATCCAACACTGCCTCCAACACACGCAGTTGACTCGCATGGGGCTTGCAGCGGGCACCGCCGGGTCCCTTGCAGACCAGGGCTTGCCGACCGCCCGTGGCCAGCGCCCGTCGCCAGCGGTTCGCCGACATGCGGGTCACCCTGAACTGCCGGGCCACCTCCCGGTCACTGGCCCCCGCCTCGATCAGATCAGCGGCCGCCAACCGGACCCGCTCACGCCGAACCCGCTCCTCTGCTGTCAGCCCTCCACCATCGGGATACCTCATCCTTCCGGCATAGCGCGAACCACGACATCCGTCACGACCCCACGTAACCCACACCCGCCGAGCCTTCTGACCCTACCGATACCTACAACAAGCCACACTCCCTCTCAACACACCACCAACAATCCCAGCTCAAACCCCCGACCACCCCCCAAAAAGCCACTCCACCCAGCCTCTCAACGAACCAACAACACACCAGGCCAGCCGCCACCCAGCCCACCAACAGGCCCCCTCCAAGCGTCACTCATCATCGGATGACCGTGACGTGAAAGACCGAATTGAAGTTGGTCGATCGTCCAAGACGCCGGTTAACATACGAGTGAGCATGTCACTCTTGAGGGAACGGTGGACCGGATGTCTCGTATGGCAGCGAAGGACCGGCGGGAAGAGCTCATCGCTGCGGCGGTCCGTGTCATGGTCCGCGAAGGAGTCGCCAAGACAACGACACGTGCGGTCGTCAACGAGGCGAAGATGCCGCTGGGCGTTTTTCACTACTGCTTCAATTCACGTGAGGAGCTCCTGCAGGAAGTCATCACCCGCATCACGGACAGCGGCGTCGCCAAAGCGCGGAGCGTGTTCGAGGGGGAAGGTGACCTCGGCGCGCGTATCGCCAAGAGTCTGTACGCGTTCTGGGAGGCGGTCGAGCTCAATCCGGGAGAGCAGCAGGTGGGGTATGAACTCGCCCACTACGCGCTGCGCCAGGACGGTTTCGAGGGCCTGGCTCGACGGCAGTACGAGCACTACCTGGAAGTGCACGAGCAGCTCCTCGCGGAAGCTGCCGAAAGCGCGGGAATCCAGTGGACCGTGCCCATTCCTGTCTTGGCCCGTTATCTCAACTCGGTGCTGGACGGCGTCACCCTGTGCTGGCTGGCCGACCGTAACAGCGAGCACACTCGCGAAGTGCTCCGCTTGACAGGCGAGCACCTTATGAGCCTCGCCGCAAAGAACGACTGCTGATTTGATCATCCGTTTGAGTCCGGCACGAAGGCGGCATCGTCGTCGGCAAGCCGTGGCCCATGCGCCAGGAATGCGCGGCTGCTTCGTCTCCGGGGAGGTCGGTCGCATTTCCCGCCTCGGGCTCGCCGAACAGGCGTCTGCCCTGTCGGTGGGGGCCTGCCCTGGGGCGTGAGCCAGGTCTGAGCCATGCCGCATGGGTGAGCTGGCCAGTCACCAGCTGCCGGCATATCGAACTGTTCATCGTCCGCGGGCCGGCGGGGCGCTCCCGCGTGAAATTCCGGAGAGCCAGCCGCGTTAGCGGCGGACGTACGGAGCCACCTATCTAATGCACCGCTCACGGGTGCGCCGCTCCCGTAGATGGCGGCCCACGACGAGCGGGTGGGTTCCGGTGACTCTTCCCCTCGTGAACGAGGGGGCTTCTCGCTAAGCCGGTGGGGCTTGGCGGCGGGCCAGCCCGGCCCGTAAGACATTGAGTGCGCCCCCGGTGTCCGCGTGCGCGGTGTGGTCGCACGAGCGGCAGTGGAACTTCTCCTGGGTGGGCCGGTGCCCCTTCGCGCAGTGCCCGCATTGGGGGCAGGTGCGGGAGGTGTTGCGGGGGTCAACGGCGATCACTTCTCGTCCGGCGCTTTCAGCCTAATTCCCTTGTAAGGAACTCACCGGCTCTCGCCAGTCGGTGAGTTGGTTCGAACAGGTTGTGACGCCTGCACTCCACCGGGCCGTAAAGGTCTCCGACAGTACGGCTGCGCAACCCAGCTGGCGGGTGATGGCCTCGTGAGTTCCGGTGGATACCTCTCAACGTCACGGCCGAGATGCCTTCCCAGAGAGCGGCGCCATTCGGTGCTCTCGTGGCTGCCACCCACCCAGCGCTGATGCTGCTGGTGGTTGTGTGGGCTCCGGACGCACGCCTTCTTTCAGCCCGGCCATGATGTCTCCGCCAAGATCGGCGGCGTTCGGCGCCTTCACGGCCACCAGCGGCGTCAACACCGTTCGCTTGATCACTCGTTGGAGTTGGTGGTGCGAGCCTGTCGCACGGTGATCTCTTGCATTTCCCGAGTCGTCTGAGCTCTGGGAACAGACCGGGGCCTGTGCGGTGAGCTGGTGCCACGAACGGCTTGTGAGGTGTCGGCCCGTTCCTTGATCGAGGCCTGGAATTAGGTCGCTGCGTGGCCCGCATGCGCTCGTGACCAGCGCAAACACCCGCACATAGAGGAGGGAAGTTGATCTACTGCGGCATTGACTGGGCCGAGAGGACGCACGACGTCGCCCTGGTCGACGACGACGGCACGCTCCTGGCCAAGCGCCACATCACAGACGACGCGACCGGTTACAAGATCCTTCTGGATCTGCTTGCCGAGCACGGCGACACCCAGGACACCCCGATCTCGGTCGCCATCGCGACCTCCCGCGGTCTGCTCGTCGCGGTCCTGCGCACCGGCAAGCGCCAGGTCTACGCCATCAACCCGATGGCCGCCGCACGATATCGCGACCGCCACGCGGTCACACGGAAGAAAACCGACCCTGGCGACGCCCTCGTCCTGGCGAACATCCTCCGCACCGATATGCACGCCCACCGGCCGTTGCCCCAGGACAGCGATCTCGCCCGCGCCATCGCTGTCCTCGCCCGCGCCCAGCAGGACGCAGTCTGGAACCGGCAGCAGCTCGCCAACCAGCTCCGCTCGCTCCTGCGCGAGTACTTCCCCGCCGCCCTCGACGCCTACCTGCACTGGCAGAACGGTCTCTGCCGCCCCGAGACCCGCGTCCTGCTGGAGCTCGCCCCCACGCCCTCGCGGGCGGCCCGGCTGTCGCTTGCGCAACTGCGCTCGGCGCTCAAGCGCGCTGGCCGCCAGCGCGGGATCGATGCCGACGCCGAGCGCATCCGCGAGGTCCTGCGGGCCGAATGCGCGCACCAGCCACCGTTGGTCGAGGACGCGCTCGGCAAGCAGATGCTCGCCCTGCTGCGGCAGCTCAACGCCGCCTGCATCGCCGCCGACCAGCTCGCCGAGGCGGTGGAAGAGGCTTTCCCTCAGCACCCGGACGCCGAGATCATCCTGAGCTTCCCCGGACTCGGAACCCAGCTCGGCGCCCGGATCCTCGCTGAGATCGGGGACGATCACACCCGCTTCACCACCGCCCGCGGCATGAAGGCCTACGCCGGCGCATCCCCGATCACCAGGGCCTCGGGGAAGAAGTCCAGCATCACCAGACGCTGGGTGAAGAACGACCGGCTCAACCACACCGGATACCTCTGGGCCTTCGCAGCCCTGACCGCTTCTACCGGGGCCAAGGCACACTACGACCGACGCCGCGAGGTCGGGGACTGGCACGCTGCCGCTCAGAGGAACCTGTTCAACAAGATGATCGGCCAGCTCTACCACTGCCTCCAGAAACACATCCTGTTCGACGAGACTCGCGCCTTTCGCACCGAACTACCCGCCGCTGCTTGACACGTTGCAACCGTGAGGTGTCTTGGCGTGCAGGATCGTCAGGAACACCCCCATCCGGCATCGTTGACCGAGTGGTTCAGCCCGGCTTTGGCGGCGGCCCCGTTGGGCAGGAAGCCGCCCGGCCGGTCGGGGTCGGGCTTCGGTGCGGGAGCCTTGACCATGCTGCGGATCTTGAGGTCTTCGTGCGCGATGACACCGTGTTCCCGCACGAGACCGGAGGCGGTCTTGTGCGCGTGGTCGAGCCGCTGGCGGCGGACCTTGCGGTGCAGGGCGGCGACCTTGTCCACGGCCCGCCGGTGGCCGGCGGTGCGCTTGTCGCGGCGCACTCGGGGGAACCGGGCGAGCGGCCTCGAGCTTCGCGGCAGCCCTGCGCCCGTGACGCGGGTTGGGAACGAACTCGCCGCTGGAATCGGCGAGGAAGTGGGCGATACCCATGTCGATGCCGATCACGCTGTCCGTCTTGGGTAGCGGCTCGGGCTGCGCCTGCTCGGCGGTCAGCACGACGTACCAGCGTTTGCCCTCACGCTTGACAGACACGGTCTTGACCCTGCCAGCCACCGGCCGGTGCTGGTTGACCTTGACGTGCCCGACACCTTGCAAACGGACGCGGGGGACCCGGTCGCGCGCAGTGGAGTCCCAGCGGCAGCCGTCCCCGTCTTTGGGGAAGTCCACTGTGTCGAACCAGTTCACACCCCGGAAGCGCGGGTAGCCCGGCGTCTCGCCAGCCTTGGCCCGGCGGAAGGACGCGGCGAACGCCTTTCCAGGCGGCGTAGTGTCGCCTGCTGGCTGGAGAATGACCAGCGGCCCTGACGCTCCGGGTCGAAGGAACGGATCTCCTTGAGCTGTGCGGACTGCTGGCCGTACTTGATGCTCGTCTTCGACGTGTGCCGGTAGGCGTCGCGGCGTTCCCGCAACGCCCCGTTGTAGAGAGAGCAGTGATCGGCCAGCATCGCGGCGAGCGCAGCTTGCTGGCCCACGGTGGGCCGCATGAGGAACTTGTACGCACGGATCATCCGGCCCACCCCCCTTCGGTCAATGAGTGATCAACCTAGCGGAGGCCACTGACAACACAGTGAACTCCGGCGCTTCGCGCCTCCGGGCCGAGGATGCGTTTCCCTCCCCTGCTGAAGCCGGGGATACCCACGCAATATCAGGGATGGCTGCCGCCGGACCCACCCGCCCTGGACTCCTGTGTCGCTATGCAATCAGCGTGTCGCGTCAGTCGAACAGGTCGGGCTGTTCCGCGGTGACCTGGTCCCACAGTGGGCGGAACTGGAACCAGCCCGGCAGGGCGCCGGTGATCTGCGCCCGCACCATCCGGGCCGTCTCGGAGTCCATGAGCTTCGGCTTGCCCGCGGCCATGGCAAGGAGTTGAGCCTGGCAGGAGCGTTCCATGGTGATGAAGTACCAGGCGGCTTCGGCCACGGACGCCCCGACTGTGAGCAGTCCGTGGTTTTGCAGGATGACCGCCTTGGCGTCGCCCAGGGCCACACCGATCTTCCGGCCTTCCTCGGTGTCGTTGACGACCCCGCGGTAGTCCGAGTAGATGCCGTGGTCCTCGAAGAAGGCACAGGCGTCCTGGGTGATCGGGTCCAGCGGGACGCCGAGGCTGGAGAAGGCCTTGCCGTGCACGGAGTGAGTGTGTGCGGCTGCGATCACGTCCGGCCTGGCCCGGTGCACTTCGGAGTGGATGCAGAAGGCGGCGTTGTTGACCGGGCGCTTGCCTTCCAGAAGCTTGCCGTCGTGGTCGACGAGGATGAGGTCGGAGACGCGTATCTGGCTGAACGACATGCCGAAGGGATTGACCCAGAAGGCTGAGGGGTTCTCCGGGTCGCGGGCGGTGATGTGCCCGGCGACGCCTTCGGAGAATCCGAACCGGGCGAACAGGCGGAAGGCGGCGGCGAGTTCCTGCTTGCGGACCTGGCGCTCTTCCTCGACGCTCAGGTTCTGCTGGGGCAGCGGCAGGGTGACGCCTTCGGGCATGGCTCCGACAGACGCGTGCGGGGCGGGGGTCGTGGTCATCGGCGGGCCTTTCGTTGTCGGGTGATCGATCGCACGGTCACTTGTTCCGGCGGCGCAGGCGGTTGCCGTACATGACATCCACCAGGCGCAGGATGGACCGGTAGGCCGAGGGGTCGAACGGGATCATGTGAAGGTCGCGGCGCATCGGGAATCGGTTCACGCTGACCGCTTGGAGCCGGGTGTATTTGCGGATTCCTTCGGCGCCGTGCCGGACGCCGAGGCCTGATTCCTTCCAGCCGCCCATGGGCAGGCCGAGGGCCATGTAGTTGGTCTGGGCGTCGTTGATGGTGACGCAGCCGGCCTCGAGCTGCTCCGCGAGGTGCCGGGCGTGCTTCATGTTGGAGCTGATGATGGTGGCCTGCAGGCCGTAGGTGCTGTCGTTGACGAGCCGGACGGCCTCTTCCGCGCTCGCGACCTTCATGACGGGCAGCGTGGGGCCGAAGGTCTCCTCGCGCATGCATTTCATGGTGTGGTCGACGTCGACGAGCAAGGTGGGTTCGAAGAACCGGCCGGGGCCTGGGGTGGCGTGGCCTCCCGCGAGTACGCGGGCCCCTCGGCTCACGGCGTCCTCGACATGGTCCTCGATAGTCGCCATCTGGGGCGGGAAGGTCATGGCGCCCACGTCGGTACTGCCCAGCCCCGCCGGCCTGCCTGAGGTGACCTCCTGGAACCGCTCGCGAAGCCTGGCGACGAATGCGTCGTAGAGGGGTTCCTCCACGTAGACCCGCTCCACGGACGTGCACATCTGGCCCCCGTTGCACAGGGCACCGTGCAGGGTGACGTTCACGGCTCGTTCCAGGGAGGCGTCGGCCAGCACGACCAGGGCGTCTTTGCCGCCGAGTTCGAGTGAGCACGGGATGAGCCGCTCGCCCGCCCGCGCTGCGACGGCCCGGCCGGTCTTGGTCGATCCGGTGAACATCACGAAGTCGGCGGCGTCGACGAGAGCCTGGCCGGTGGTGCCAGCGCCGGTCACGACCTGGAAGACGCCCCGGGGCCAGCCGCACTCACGGGTCATCTTCTCCATGAGCAGCGCGGTCAGCGGCGTGTACTCGGAGGGCTTGAGGACGACTGCGTTGCCTGCGGCCAGGGCGGGGATGGCGTCACCGAAGGAGTTGATCAACGGGTTGTTCCACGGACCGATGACGCCGACGACGCCGAGCGGTACGCGGCGGGTGTACATGCTGCGCCCGAGCACGAACGGCGAGAGTGAGCGGATCTTCGTCTCGGCGAGGTAGTGCCGCGCATGCTTGGCCCAGTAGGCGAAGGCGTTGACGCAGTAGACGATCTCGACGATCGCGTCCTCTTCCGCCTTGCCGTTCTCCGCGACGATGGAGTCCGTGATCTCCTGTCGGTGGGCCAGCAGCCACTGACGGCCGCGCGCGAAGAATTCCGCACGGCTGCGGGTACTCAGTTCCGCCCAGCCCGGCTGCGCCCGCCGGGCTCGTGCGACCGCCTGCGCCACCTCTTCCGCCGACGCGTCCGTGACGTGGCCGACCACTTCTCCGGTGGCCGGATTGTCCACTGCTATGGGCGTGTCCGCCCGGGCGCCACCTGGGCTGAGCGATCGAGTCTGAGCCACGGAAAAACTCCTGCCGGAACGTTGACTTCGGTTCGCCCAGAATGAGACGGTCGCCCGTACAAGTCAAGTGTCTTGTACAAGCGTCCAACTTTTAGGGACGCCAGGGCAAACCGTCACCGAGGAGCAGCTGGAATGAAGCGGATGACATCGGTCGCCTTGAGCGGCTTCGGTGTTCCCGAGTCCCTGCGCTGGCATCAGGGAGCCCTGTGGTTCTCCGATCTCGCCCACGGCACGGTGCACCGCTGGGACGGCAGCGGAGAAGCCGAGACGGTGCTCAAGGTCCCTGGCCGGGCCGGCGGGCTCGGCTGGCTCCCGGACGGGCGCATGCTCGTCGCCTCCATGGACGGAGGCGTCGTCTACCGGCTGGAAGCAGACGGCGGACTCGTCGAGCACGCGGATCTGCGGCACCTTGTCGGCGGCCCGGTCAACGACATGCTCGTCGATCCGATAGGACGCGCGTACGTCGGCAACTTCGGCTTCGACTACCACGCGTTCGCCCGCGAGCACGCGAACGCCATGCTCTACGCGCCACCCGGCCCACCGAAGACGCCGATCGCATGCCTGGCGCCTGACGGAACTTTGCTGGGCGTGACGGAACCGGTGCTCTTCCCCAACGGATGTGTCCTCACGGCCGACGGCGCCACTATGGTGGCGGCCGAAACCCTCGCCATGCGGCTCTCCGCCTTCCCCGTGCTACCGGACGGCACCCTGGGCGAGCCGCGACCCTGGGCCCCGCTGATCTCACCGCTCCTGTGGCATGCGGTGAACTACCCGGGACTGCTCGGCAGGATCACCCGGCGCGTCTCGGCGCTCCTGGACCACCCGGCCATCGCCAAGCGCTCCGCCTCGCCGATCGCCCCCGACGGCATCGCCTGGCACAGCGACGGCACAACGATGTGGATCGCGAACGCTTTGCGCGGCGAATGCGTGCGCGTGGCCGAGGGCGGCCGCGTCCTCGATCGCGTCGCGACCAGCCAGAACACCCTGAGCTGCCTGGCCGCGGGACTCGACGGGCGCACCTTGTTCGCGGCGACGGTTCCGACCGACGATCCCGTCCGCGCCGCCGAGCTGAACGGCGGTCGCATCGAGATGTTTCGCCTGTGAAGCCCTCGGTAACAACCGGGGCCGATTTCATATCGGACAGTTGACTTGGACAGATGACCAGGAGACTCTGTGGCCATGAGTGAAACGCCTGAAAACAGCCGGGTCCTTCTCGTGACCGGCGCGGCCTCCGGCATCGGTGCCGCGATCGCACAGTTGGCGGTCGCGCGCGGTCATCGGGTGATGCTGACCGATGTCAATGAGCAGGCCGTGCAGGCCCGCGTGAGCAGCCTGGGCAGCCGGGCCGCCGGGTGCGTGCTGGACATCCGCGATCCGGCAGCCTGGGTGAAGGCGTTCGAAGCGGCGGAGGCCGCGTTCGGAGCCGTGGACGTTCTGGTCAACAACGCGGGCATCACTCACACCGGCCATGCAACTGATCTCAGCCCTCAGCAGCATCGCGACATCGTCGAGGTCAATCTGCTGGGCACCATCACGGGCACCTGCACGGCGATCGAGCGGATGACCGCAAAGGGCCACGGCCACATCATCACCGTCTGCAGCATGACGGCATTCCTCCCGCTGCCCGGATACGCCACCTACTGCGGCTCGAAGTACGGGATGCGGGCCTTCCACCACAGCGTGGCCCTGGAGGAGCGCGACGGGCCCCTGGACTTCACCATCATCCACCCTCCGTCCACGCGCACGGACATGCTCGAGCAGGAGATGGCCGACCCCGCTTGCGCCATCTCCTTCGCCGAGAAGTCATACGCACCCGAAGAGATCGCCAAGACCGTCGTCGACGCGATCGCCTCCAAGCCGGTCGAGGTGGTGTTTCCGCCGCTGGGCGGACGGGTCCAGCGGATCGCCGGCGTCTTCCCCCGCCTGATGCGGTGGGTGATCCCGCTCGCCGAGGCCAGGGGCCGACGGCACCGGGAGCGCCTCATCGCCAAGACGGGCGCCCACCAGCCCGGCACGGCACAGCCTTCGGACCGGTCCACCGTCTGACCCTTGCGGTCTCCGGCCACCGCTGACCAGGCCGGTCAACCTGAACTACTGAGAAAGGGTGCGGATGTGAGCGCACATGTGGCGTCCCGGCCGGACGTGAAATCGGCCGTCTCTGCCCTCGCCGGCCTGAGCGAGGTCCGGATGGCCCAACTGCACCGGGCCACCGAGCACTTGGATCCGCCGTTCGCCGTGGTGGACCTGGACGCCTTCGACGCCAACGCCGAGGATCTGACGCGCCGGACAGACGGGCTCGCCACCATCCGCGTGGCCAGCAAGTCGGTCCGCAGCCGCGAGTTGATCCAGCGTGCCGCCCAGTGGGAGGGCTACCACGGCATCCTCGCCTTCACTCTGCCCGAGGCCCTGTGGTTGGCCGAAGACCACGAGGACGTGGTCATCGGCTATCCGACCGCGGACCGCACCGCGCTGCAGCAGCTCGCGATGGACGAGCGTGCAGCCGCCCGCATCACCCTCATGATCGACTCTGTCGGCCAACTGGACTTCATCGACAATGTGGTGGGCGCATCCCGGCCCGACCTGCGCGTGTGTATCGACCTGGACGCCGCGCTGGAACTGGCCGGCGGCCGCATCCACCTGGGCCCGTACCGCTCCCCTGTGCACTCCCCGCGACAGGCCGCAGCACTCGCCCGGGAGATCGAGAGCCGGCCCGGGTTCCGCCTGGCCGGAGTGATGTCCTATGAGGGCCAGATCGCCGGTCTCGGCGACAACCAGCCCGGCTCCCCCCTCAAACGGGCAGCGCTCCGCGCCATGCAGCGCTTCTCCGCTCGCGAACTGGCCGACCGGCGCGCCGCCGCCATCGCCGCCGTCGAGGCCGTCGCACCGCTGGAGTTCGTCAACGGCGGCGGCACCGGCTCCATCGAGCAGACCGCGTCCGAGCACGTCATCACCGAGATCGGCGCCGGATCGGGCCTGTACGGGCCGGGCCTGTTCGACTTCTACCGGCGCTTCCGCCCACGGCCTGCCGCCTACTTCGTCATGTCGGTCGTACGCCGCCCGACCGACAGGATCGCCACCGTGCTCGGGGGCGGCTGGGTCGCTTCCGGACCGACCGGCCGTGACCGTCAGCCCACCCTGGCCTGGCCTCAGGGCCTGCGGATGAACCCCCTGGAAGGTGCGGGGGAGGTGCAGACGCCGGTGCTCGGCACGGCAGCGCACGGATTGCGCCTCGGGGACCACGTGTGGTTCCGGCACGCCAAGGCCGGCGAACTGTGCGAGCGGGTGAACACCCTCCACCTGGTGGCCAAGAGCGAGCACGTCGGTCAGGTCCTCACCTACCGGGGTGAAGGACACGCCTTCCTCTGACCACTCCCCCATCCGCGGCCCAGTCTCCCGGAGGCCCGATGCTCCCCGACTTCGACTCCCCCGCTCCAGCCCTTGCGGGCTCCGTCGGCCAGGCCATCGCCCATGGACCAGCCGAACCCGTCACACGTCGCTGGACCACCCTGTACGGCCTGGTCTGGTTCGGCTTCTGGATGGCGAATCTCGTCCCCCTCCAGCTTCTGCTCCCTCAGCAACTGGAGACGATCGACCCGGCCTCCAAGGTCTACGACTTCGCCGTGGTCAACGGTGTCTCCGGACTGGTCGCCCTCATCGCCCTGCCCCTGTGCGGCGCCCTGTGCGATCGCTCCCGCAGCTCCTTCGGCCGACGCAGACTCTGGCTCGCAGCAGGCGCGGTGGCCTTCGCCGCCGGGCTGATCGTCACCGGCGCGCAGACGACCGTGACCGGTGTGGCGGTGGCGTGGGCTGCCAGCATGATCGGGCTCAGCGCAGCCACCGCCGGGCTCACCGCCGTCATCGCCGACCGTGTGCCCGAGAGCCAGCGCGGCATGATCTCCAGCGCCATCTACGGTCCCCAGGCCCTCGGCGTGGTCGTCGGCATCGCCCTCGTATCGGCCTTCGGGCTGTCCCCCATGTCCGGCTTCGCCATCATCGCGGTCCTACTGATCGTCTGCATAGTGCCGTTCCTGACCGCCCATCGCGACATTGCTTTCAATGTCGAGGCGCCGCTCAACATCCCAGAACTGATCGCGTCCATGGGCAGCTCGCTCAGAAACCGGGAATTCGCCTGGGCCTTCGGCGGACGGCTCCTGGTGAACCTGGCGAACTCGCTGGGCACGTGTTACACGCTCTACTTCCTCACCGACGGCCTCAAGGTCTCCGATCCGGCCGGCAGTCTGCTGGCCTGCACCGTGCTCTATCTCCTCGCCGGCCTTCTGGCCACCGCCGCCGCCGGCGTGCTGTCCGACCGCCTCGGCCGACGACGGATCTTCGTCGCCCTGGCGGCGCTCCTCCAGGCGGCTTCCGGCTTCCTGCTGGCGAGCACCCCAAGCCTCACCGTCATGATGGTGGCATCTGCTCTCATGGGTGGTGGCTTCGGTGAATACATGGCCGTCGACCAGGCTTTGATCACACAAGTCCTCCCCGACGCCGAGAGCCGGGCCAAGGACCTCGGCATCATGAACATCGGCTCGGTCGTACCCCCTGCAATCGCCCCGCTGATCGCCGGCGTGGTCATCAGTTCCAATCGCGGCTACCCGCTCCTGTTCGCCCTCGTAGGCGCGGCCGCAGCCGTCGGAGCGCTCCTCGTGTACCGCATCCGTTCCGTCCGCTAAATGCGCGGAAGACGCCACGCCGATCTCACCGCAGAAGCAAGAAGACATGGCAACTGCGCGGGCGCCTGACCCCGGACCGGCGTTTGGGCAACGAGTACCTGCAATGAGTTCTGGGTGACTGACCCAGGCCTTCCGAAAGGTGGTAACAGACGTATGCACTCCGCACAGCCGACGCCGGTGACAGATCTTCCCGCGCTTGATGACCTCATGGCTTTCGACGAGTTTTCGCGCGACTTCGTCGAGACCGCCCGAGAGCTGATACGCCGGGACGGAACAGGACTTCTCAAGGGCCCGGAGAACAGCCTCGTCGTCCTGCGCAACAAGGACGTCAGGGCCCTGGCGGCGAATCCGGCTCTGGGCAACATGCCGGCAGACGTTCTGTTCTGGATGGCGACCGAGATGGATCTCGGCTCAGGACCCGGTGTGAAGCCCGACCCGGAGCAGACCGCCGGCTTCGGGCAGTTCCTGCGGAATCAGGTGTTCACGTCCAATCCCCCGTTGCACCAGCCGAGCCGCAACATCCTCGTCCGGCAGCTGATGCCCAGGAAGATCATGCGTTTCGCCCCTGCCGCGCAGCGCCTCGCAGAGGAACTCATCGAAGAGTGCGCAGGACGGGAGCAGATCGACTTCGCCCATGAATACGCCGGACGGTTCGTCACCCGCTTCTGGGCCGAGCAACTCGGCCTGAGCAGGGACCAGGCAGCACACGTCCAAGAGCTCATAGAGGAGATGAACCTGACCTTCCTGCTCTCCCGCTCCCCCGAACAGTCCCAGCGGATGTTCTCCGCTGTGGCGACCTACATGGAGGTGGTCGGGGAAGCGGTTCGGCAGGCCTGGGCCAAGAAGGACAACGAGTTGCTCCTCGACATGGCGGCCGACCTCGCCGCGATCGACATCGAGGGCGAGCCGGAGGACATCGGTACGCTGGTAGCCGCGAACTTCTTCGACGGCTTCCACACGGTCGGCGTGGCCATCGTGAACGTCATCTACCGCTTGCTGAGCAATGAAGCGGCGCATGCACAGGTCCGGGCCGACCCGTCGCTGGTCGCCAACGCCTTCTTTGAGGGCACCCGTCTGGAGTCGCCGCTGATGGTCAGTCAGCGGCTGGCCTTGCAGGACGTCGAGCACCAGGGTGTGCTCATCCCCGCCGGTACCCCGGTCGTCATGGTCTGGGCTGCGGCAAACCGCGACCCCGAGGTGTTCACCGATCCCGACAGCTACCAGCTGACCCGGACGATCCTGCACGGCACGACCTTCGGTGGCGGCGGTCACCTGTGTCCGGGCAGGAACGTGGCCCGGATGCTCACCGAGACCGTCGTGACAGCGCTGACCGCACCCGGTATCGACATCGCGCTGGTCGGGGGCGAGCCTTCGTGGGTGCCTCACTCTCTGATGCGGCACGTGACGGCCCTGCCTGTCACCCTCCGCCGGGCGGGCAAGTGAGCACCGTCGTCATCGTCGGCGCGGGTCAGGCGGGCTCGGAACTGGCCGTGGCACTTCGGCAGACCGGCTTCGGCGACCGCATCGTCGTGGTCGGGGCCGAACGCCATCTGCCCTACCAGCGTCCGCCACTGTCCAAAGCGTTCTTGCGCGGCACGGTCGAACCGGACGGACTGCGGACTCGCGCCCTGGACGCCTACACCAACGCCGGTATCGAGATCGAACTCGACACTGCGGCGATCGGGATTGACCGCCAGAGACGATCCGTCACCTTGGCCGACGGGCGCGAGCTGCGCTACGCCAAGCTGGCCCTCACCACCGGTGGCAGTCCGCGGCCTCTCCGATTCGGCTCCGACCACGTCGCGGGCAGGACCCTGCATCACCTCGACGACGCAGTTTCGCTGCGGCAGGAACTCCAGTCCGGTGGCGCGATCCTTATCGTCGGCGGCGGATTCATCGGCCTTGAGACGGCGGCCGCCGCGACGGACATGGGGATCGCGGTGACGCTGCTGGAGGCCCAACCGCGAGTCCTGGCCCGGGCGTGCTCACCGGCCGTCTCCGCCTTCGTCGAACGCGAGCACCGCAGTCACGGCGTCGATCTGCGCGCAGGCACATCCGTCCGCAGCGTCGCCCGGCGCGACGGTGCCCTCTTTGCGGAGCTCAGCGATAACACCGTGGTCAGAGCCGACCTGATCTTGGCCGGTGTGGGGATCGCTCCGAACGACACCCTCGCCGCCGCCGCGGGGCTGGCCGTCGACGACGGTGTCCTGGTCGACGCCGTGGCCCGGACCGAGGATCCCGACATCGTCGCCGCGGGCGACTGCACACGGCAGTGGCACGGTTTCCTCGGCCGCAGCGTGCGCCTCGAGTCCGTTCAGAACGCCACTGACCAGGCCAGAATCGCGGCCCGGACCCTGTGCGGGAAGCCGACCGAACGCTTCACGGCGCCCTGGTTCTGGTCCGATCAGTACGACCACAAGCTCCAGATGGCCGGCGTGCCGCAGGCGGGCGACACAGCTGTCGTCCGCGGCGACCCGTCATCGAACTCCTTCGCAGTGGTGTATCTGCGCAACGGCGTCATCACCGGCCTGCACGCTGTCAACCGGCCGCGGGATTTCGCGGCCGGCCGGCAGCTCGTCACCGCGCGGGCCGCCATAACCCGGGCCGAAGCCTCCTTGGAAGACCTCCCGCTGTCCGAATTGATGAAGCGACACCAGCCCACCGTAGAAAGGCGTGTTTGACGTGCCAGTGATCAGGTTCATCGAGGCCGACGGAACAACACACCCCGTGGAGGCCGTCGTCGGCCAGAGCCTCAAGCAGACGGCACTCGACCATCTCGTGCCCGGCATCATCGGCGACTGCGGCGGCTGCGCTTCCTGCGGAACCTGCCACGCCTACATCGATGAGAAGTTCCTGCCGGTGCTTCCTGCGGCTGATGAAAACGAGGACATGATCCTTGAGGGGGTACCGGTGCCACGCGCCTCCAACAGCCGCCTCACCTGCCAAGTCCCTGTGACAGCCGAAATGGCCGGAATGGAAGTACACATTCCTGAGACCCAGTTCTAGGGACGATCATGTCGCGAGTGCCAGGGTGGCTCGGCCGGCTCGGTGCCGGGCTCACCGAGCTGAGTGAGCGGCTCCACGAGCGGCGCGCCGACGTCGACCGCGAAAGTCGGGGGTCAGGGAGCGAGCTCAAGGACAATACGGCCGCCGAAGAGTATGGCGCGTCCGAGTCACCCCGGGCGGTTCGGGACGCTCAGGAACTGCAGGTCACCTCAGGAGTGCGGGAAGCTGCCTCACCGCCTGCGCCCGTCTCTGAGCCGCCGTCGGCCTTCGTGTCGCGCCCTGAGCCCGCGCGGGCCGTCCCCTGGGGGGTACGGGTCGCCGCCGAGGCAGGCTGGCGGCTGCTGGTGCTCGCCGGGACCGTGTGGGTGCTGATGCGGGTCATCAGCACCGTCCAGCTGGTCGTGCTCGCCTTTGTCGTCGCCCTGCTGCTGACCGCTCTCCTCGAACCCGCCGTCGCACGGCTGAAGCGGACAGGGATGCCGCGCGGGGTCGCGACCGCGCTCACCGCGATCTTCGGATTCGTCGTCATCGGCCTCATGGGCTGGTTCGTGATCTGGCAGGGCCTGGAAAACATCGACAACCTCTCCGAGCAGGTCCAGAAGGGTATCGAGGGTCTGCGTCGCTGGCTGCTCAACGGTCCCTTCCACGTCACCGACAAGCAGATCAACGGCATCACTCAGAGTCTGGCCGATGCGGTCGGCGCGAATACGGACGCCATCACTTCGGCCGGGCTGGAGGGTGTGACGGTCGTCGTCGAGGTCGTCACCGGCATCCTGCTCACCTTCTTCTCCACCCTCTTCCTGCTCTACGACGGCAAGCGGATCTGGGAGTGGACCCTGAAGCTGGTGCCCGCGAACGCCCGGCCGGGCGTGGCCGGCGCCGGGCCGCGAGCGTGGGCCACGCTCACGGCGTACGTGCGCGGCACAGTGTGGGTGGCGCTCATCAACGGCTTCTCCATCGGCATCGGCATCTACTTCCTCAACGTCCCGATGGCCGTCCCGCTCGCCGTGTTCATCTTCCTGTTCTCCTTCATCCCGCTGATCGGCGCGGTCGCCTCCGGCGCGCTGGCCGTGGTCATCGCGCTGGTCACCCAGGGCGTGTTCACCGCCGTGATGACGCTGGCGGTAGTGCTGGCGGTGCACCAGATCGAGGGCCACATCCTGCAGCCGTTCATCCTTGGCCGCGCGGTGCGCGTGCACCCTCTGGCCGTGGTGCTAGCGGTGGCCTCGGGCGGCATGGTCGCGGGCATCGGCGGCGCGGTGGTCGCCGTACCGCTGGTCGCCGTCACCAACACGTTCGTCGGTTACCGGAAGGCTTACTCCCAGGATTCAGCCCTGCACACGCCTGAGGCTGCACATCGCGTGGTCCGGACTGCGCACCCTCGATCTCGACCTGCCGCGCCAACGCATGAGCCTGTACAGAACGGTGCTCGCCGAAGGCATGCGTGACGACCTATGCCGCTTCCTCAACCGGGACATCCTGCGTGAGCTTTGGCCAGTTGGCTGTGCAGGTGTCAGTGGGAGGCGTTTGTTGCTGACTTCGGATGGCGGTTGGCGGCTTGAGGGCCCGTGAATGTCGATGAGATTTGAAGTCGCTCAGAAGCTGTGCCATACCCTCTCGGTCGGTGATGTCCTGTGAGGATCGGCCTCGGAGAGCATCGCCGTCGCCCCTACCGGATCGTCGGCAGCAAGGAGTTGTGGACGAGTGCCGGGGGCAGAGGCCCGGTGCCGGTGGCGCACATGCCGTCGAAGGTGAGCCGCAGGTAGCGTCGCCAGGCCGACGGATCGGCAGCCAGCAAGGGTGCGGCGGCGTAGTACACGCCGCAGATCAGCAGCATCACGTCCTGCCCGTTCAGATCCGCACGGAGTGAGCCGTCGCGTTGCGCCCGCCGCGCCAGTGACCCGGCTGTTGCGATCAACTGCTCCTGTCCGGCCTGTATCTCCGGGTGCCGGACATCCGACACCATACGCAGGGCCTCCGCGAGCGCCCGGTTGTTTGCGTAGAGATCGACGCCCGCGCTCATGAACTGCAGCAGGGCGGCGTCGGCGTCGGCCTGCTCGGCCTGCTGGCGGCCCACTGCCACCAGCCCGTCGATTGCCTCGCCGATGATCGCGGCGAACAGGTCCTCCTTGGTGGGGAAATGCCGGAAGACGGTTCCCTTCCCGATCCCCGCCCGTGCCGCGATCTGCGCAATGGACGCTTCCGCGCCGTGCTCGGCGAACACCTCCGCGGCAGCCTTCAGCAGCGCCTTGCGCGTCCGTACCGCGTCGGCTCTCATCCGTCGCGCGGGAGGCGCTGCAACGGCTTCTTCTTCAGTGCTCATGGGTCCACTCTACGCAATATGACCGGGCGGTCCGGTTAGGTGGTACGGTAGTTAAAGTGACCAGCCGGTCCGGTTACGGTTCGTGGCTGTGACCGGTCCGGCATTCCCTCATCCCATGGGAGAACAGAGCACCATGAACAAGACACTCGCCTTCATCGGCAGTGGCAACGCTGGCGGCACCTTGGCCCGCCTTGCTGTCGCCGCAGGCCTGGACGTCGTCCTGAGCAACTCCCGCGGCCCCGAGTCCCTCGCCGGTCTCGTCGCCGAACTCGGCCCCCGCGCCCGGGCGGCCACTCCCGCCGAGGCCGCCGAGGCCGGGGACCTGGTGGTGGTGTCCATCCCGCTGAGCGCCTACGAGAAGATCCCGGCACAGCCGCTGGCGGGCAAGATCGTGATCGACACGCTGAACTACTACCCGGAGCGCGACGGCCGCATCGCCGAGCTGGACGCGAACGAGCTGACGAGCAGCGAGCTGGTGCAACGCCACCTGGCCGGCTCCCGTGCGGTCAAGGCGGCCAGCAACATCGTCGTCAGCCAGCTGTTCAGCCTGGCCCGCCCCTCGGGTGCGCCGGACCGCAGTGCCATGCCGATCGCCGGCGACGATGCCGCCGCCAAGGCGGAGGTCGTGGAGTTGCTCGACCTCCTCGGCTACGACGCGGTGGACATCGGCACGCTCGCCGACAGCTGGCGCAGCGAACCAGGCACGCCCGTCTACTGCAAGCCCTACTTCGGGGAAGTGCCCAAGGACGTGAGCTTGGACAAGACGATGGAATGGATCTTCCAGGCCCCGGGCGTTCCGGTACCTGCCGACCGGGTGAGGGAACTGACCGCCACGGTCGTCCGGCCCGCGGGCGGCAGCTTCTCGATCGCCGACTGGAGGTGAGTGGAGAGTATCGCGGAAGAGGTGGAACCGGAACTCCTGCCCGGGTCCGGACACCGACCCACCGTGGGGGTTCCGGCCGCCGGCGGGGAGACAGACGCCTGCGGCCGCCGCCCCGGCTGCGACTGCTGCGGCTGAGCCGGCACCTGCACGAGGCAGAGGGACCCCGGCCCGCAACCCGTCACCGACCTCCCACGGCTTCCGCCGCGGCTGGTCACACCCCCCAGAAAACACGGGATTGCGTACATCTCCACCGTGCCACAACACGATCTTCCTGCAAGGACCCCTGAAAAAGGACGTAACACCGCCATGAACGCTTTCACCACCGCCGCAGCCGTCGGGTCGGAGGAGCCGCTCAGCCCCGGCTACGACACGGCGACCAAGGACGACGCCGAGTTCAACAAGTACTTCCGGCACGGCTTCACCACCATCGACGACGTGCAGATGCACTACGTCATCGGCGGCGACGGGCCGCAGGTCATGGTGCTGCTGCACGGCTGGCCGCAGAGCTGGTACGAGTACCGCCCGATCATGCCCTCACTGCTGCCCGGCCGCACCGTCATCGCCATCGACCTGCCGGGCCTGGGCGACTCGACCGGAAACCCACCCTCCATGACCAAGACGGTCCTGGCCACCTACGTCCACAAGCTGCTCAACCACCTCGGCCACCACGAGAACGTACAGGTCGCCGCCCACGACCACGGCCTCAACGTCGCCTACTCACTGGCCGCCCAGTACCGCGACCAGGTGGCGGGCCTGTTCCTCATGGACGCCGCCCTCGTCGGCAAGAACCTGAAGTTCGCCACCCTCGAATCGATGTTCTGGCACTTCTCCTTCTTCCTGCAGAATCCGCTCGCCGAGGAACTGGTCACCGGCCGGGTCGAAACCTTCCTCACCTACTTCTTCCAGAGTGTGAAGACCGCCGGCGAGAACGTCTCCGACGACGAACTCGCCGAGTTCGTCCGGGTGTACTCCCGCCCCCAGGTCCTGCACGCCGGCTTCGGGCTCTACCGGACCCTGACCCAGGACGAGGCCGAAAACACCAAACTCCAGGACACCCCGCTGACCATCCCGGTCCACCTGATCACCCAGGCCGGCCTCGCCGACGCGTTCCTGCCGCCCCTCCAGGACGCCGCCCCCCACGCCACCTCCGCCGTCGTCCCCGGGGCCGGACACTTCCTCCTCCACGAAGCACCCGACCGCGTCCTGGCCGAGATCAACGCCTTCTACCCCACCTCCGCCCCCTGACCCAAAAGCACCACACGACCACATGACGTCCAAACCGTCCTGTGCCAGAACTCGCGCGGTCCCTGAACGGCGACCTCGAAAGCCGGCACACCGAGGCCAACGTAAACGGCGCCTGACGACGTCTCAGCCGGATCACACCTGCCGGCATCCGCGTACGAGTGGATCCGCACCCCGGTCGGGGAACACGTCGAGGTGCAGTCCGCGAGCGGTGGGACGGGCGTGGCGACCGCGCTCGTCGGCGGCACACGATCCTGCCGGTCCGGCACGGTGAGCTGTCCGGTCCGTCCCTGGGAGTCACGCTGGAGGCGTGGGGTCCGGCGGGCGGGCCGGTCCGTGGGCAGACCGCCGAGCTGGTGATCATGCGACCGATGCCGTCCATGCCGCTGCACTTCTGGAACGACGCAGGTGGCAGCTGTCACCACGACGCCTACTTCCCCGCCTACCCGGGAGTGCGGCGGCACGGGCGCTTGCCCGCACATAGTCCACGCCGGGAGCGAGCCGCGAGTGCCCGCCGCGTGGCGAAGCCCATTCTGAGGACCCCGGTCAGGCGTGCTCCGCCGTGCGCTCGATCCGGGCGAGAATCCGGGCGGGGCAGGGACAGCCGCAGCGGCTGATGCGCCCCGTCGTGTGCGAGACGGGGCAGTCGAGTTCGTGGAAGAGGACGGCGTCGCGTCCTTCTTCGTCCAGCCGGGCGTGGACGAACGAGGCCAGCTCGGTGGCTGTGTCCATGGTTCAGCCGGCGTTGGCGCGTTCGGCCTGAGCTTTGGTGTGGGCGAGGCGGTAGGAGTCGGTGCCGGTCTCGATGATGTTGCCGCCGAAGGTGATGCGGTCGACGATGGCCGCGCAGAGCCTGGGATCGGTGAACGTCTTCGTCCGCCCTCCGAACGACTCGTTCGAAGCGATCGCGACAGAATTCTTTTCCTCACGCTCCGTTAAGACCTGGAAGAGGAGTTCGGCGCCCCGGCGGTCGAGCTCCATGTAGCCGAGTTCGTCGATGCACAAAAGATCGACGCGTCCGTAGCGGGCGATGGTCTTGGCCAGGACCTTCTCGTCGGCGGCCTCGACCAGCTCGTTGACCAGCTTGGTCGCCAGGACGTACTTCACCCGGTATCCCTTCATCGCGGCCTCGGTCCCCAGCGCGATGAGCAGATGGGACTTGCCCGTGCCCGAGTCGCCGATCAGGCAGAGGGGGTGGCCCTTGCAGACCCATTCGCAGGTGGCGAGGGTGTTGATGGTCGCGGCGTCGATGTTGGGGATCGCGTCGTAGTCGAAGGCCCGCAGTGACTTCTCGCGCGGGAACCCTGCGGCCTTGATGCGCCGCTCCGAGCGCCGGCGGGCCCGGTCGTCGCACTCGGACAGCAGCAGTTCCGCCAGAAAGCCCCGGTAGGACATCTGCTCGCGGGACGCCGCCTCAGCGAGGTCGGGGAACTGGCCGCGGATGGTGGGCAGCCGCAGCATCCGGCACGCCTGGTCGATGGCGGTGGTCGCGGGCTTCCTCGGTCAGCCCGCGGTTGCGTTTGGCGTTCATGTCGCTTCTCCCGTGCTCGGAGCACTCCCGCCGCGCCGTCGCAGCAGCTGGTCATAGGCGGCAACCGAGGGCAGCGGCCGGGTGTCGGGGGCAGATGGGACAGCCGCCAGTCGGCGAGAAAGGTGACGGTCGCCCGCGTCGGCCCGGCCGCTGCGGGCTCTGGCGGTGGTGAGGGCATCGGCTGGTCCGGCAGGTCGCCGTCGGCGATCTTGCGGGCCTCCAGCGCGACCGCGTCCGCGGTCAGCGCCCCGGCCCGCAGCGCGACCGCGAGCCCGGCGACCAGGTGCTCGTGGCTCATGTGCCGGGCCAGCAACAACACCTCGATCAGGGCCTTGGTGCCTTCCTTGTCGCCGTGGGCCGCGCGGGCCGCGTCCCACCAGCCGTCATGGACCGGCGTGAACCGGCCGGCCGAGCGGGCCTGTTCCAGGGCTGTTGCCCCGGGGAAGGCGCCTGGCTTGCGGACCAGGGCCTCCAGGTAGTGATCGAGCACCAGGCACGAGCCGCCCTGCGTGCTCAGCCTTTCGTGGCGAGCCACTTCCCGGCCGTCGTCGAAGACGATCAGCTCGGAGGCGTGCAGCAGCACCCGGAGCGTCTTGCCGATCAGCCGGACCGGCACCGAGTACCGGTTGGTGCGGACCGTGATCTGTCCGTAGCGGTCGACCCGTGGGGTGAACCAGCGGCCCGTCTCGAACGGCTCGACGGGCAGCGGTTTCAACTGCGGCCGTTCGACGGCGAAGTACTCGCCGATCGTTCGGGGACGGGAACGGATGCGCCGGCCCTCGTGCTCAAGATCCCACCGGTCGACCATCTCGTTCAGCTCGGCGAGGGTGGCGACCTCAGGGACCGGCACGAAGTGGTTGCGGCGGAAATAGCCGATCTGGCCCTCCACCCCGCCCTTCTCGTGGGCGCCCTCGATGCCCGGACGGCAGTAGAAACTCTCGATCCCCCAGTGCGAACGGAAAGCGATCCACCGCTCCGGTTCCGTGCGCTGCCGGGAGAAGCCCAGGACCTGGGCGACCGCCGCTTTCAGATTGTCGTAGCGCACCTTGCCGCGGGGCACCCCGCCCAGCACGGACAGCGCGTGGACATGGCCTTCGAAGAACGCCTCCTGGCCGCAGGAAGCCGACACCCGGTGCACCGCCTTGCCGGAGTACGACAGCCGCAGCGAGAACAGATAGCAGCGAGTGGGCACCCCCGCCAGCACGATGTGGACATCACCGAAGTCGACCTCCGCCTCGTCCCCCGGCATATGGGACTGCGGGACGAACATCTCCTCCGGCCCGCGGCCGGCCTCCCACCGGACCTCCTTGCGCCGCACCGCGACGTAGGCGCGGACCATCTGGTAGGAGATCCCGTCCGCCGCGTGCTCGTCGAGCAGCCGGTCGAAAATCCTCTTCACCGTGTGTTTCTGCTTCGGCGGCGCGTCGAGGTCCGCCCGCAGCATCCCGTCGATCACCGGCTTGTACGGGTCAAGCCGGGTCGGACGCGGCGCCTGCTTCTTGCGGGGCTCGGGCCAATTCGAGTCCAGGGCCTTGCGGATCGTCCGCCAGGTCACCCCGTACTTGCGCTCCAGAGCACGCACCGACAGACCGGCACGGTGGTCACGGCGGATCGCCGCGTACAGCTCGACCTTGCTCGTCGATATGTGCATTCGAACCCCCAGCGGGAGAAGCACACCGATCGTCCCACTGCAAGGCTCCAAGTGCCGTCAAAACTGGGCAACATCACCCTCCACGACACGAAGCCGCCTCCGGTACCGGACGACAAACGCCTCCCCTACCCAGGTTCTGGCTCACTTTCCGTGATGCGCGCACGCTGAGTGACGGCTGACGCTCCGATCAGGCTCCGGGAAGTTGCCTGAAAATGACCAGGGCCGATCTTGGTGTGGTCGACAGTGCGGCGTCGTGGAAGAGACATCGCCCCGCCTGGAGGGCCTGCTGTTCCCGTCCATCGCGGACGTGTCGGTGCTGTCGCTGGACGTGAGCCACGAGGCGATATGCATCGACGTCTGCAGTACGGCGGTAGGGGCGGCATGCCCGGACTGTGGGAGCGAGTCGACCCGGGTGCACAGCTCTTACCTGCGGTTTCCTGCGGACGTGCCCAGTGGGGGACGTCTCGTGGTCCTACAACTGCGAGTTCGGCGTTTCTTCTGCCCAGAGGCTTCGTGTGCTCGGCGGACGTTCGCCGAGCAGATGCCGGGACTGACGCGGCGGCACAGCAGGTGGACGGAGCGGTTGCGGTCGACTCTTGCCGCGGTGGGTCTCGCCCTCGCCGGCCGGGCTGGCGCCCGGATGGCACGGGCCTTCGGAGTGTCCATCAGCCGCAGCGCGGTGTTGCGGCTGCTCGATGCATTGCCCGAACCCGAAGTCCCGGCCCCGCGGGTGGTTGGTGTTGATGAGTACGCCACACGCAAAGGACGGGTCTACGGCACGGTGCTCGTCGACGTCGAGTCCCGTCGGCCGGTGGATCTGCTGCCTGACCTTGAGGCGTCCAGCCTGGCCGCATGGCTGGAGAAGCGTCCCGGGATCGAAATCGTCTGCCGGGATCGCGCCCCGTTCTTCGCGGAAGGCGCCACGGCCGGGGCACCCCAGGCGACGCAGGTCGCCGACCGCTGGCACTTGTGGCACAACCTCGGGGAGGCCGCTGAGCGGGCTGCCGCCCGCCACCGCCAGTGCCTTCGCGTCCTGGTCCCCGATCGCGAGGGGAAGGCCGACGAACCGGCGCCGCCCGAGGAGAAGGCGGACTCTCCATGGCGGAGCGAGCGGTTCGCCAACCGCGTCCGAGCCAGGCACGCCATGGTCCACGCGCTGCTGGAAGCCGATCACAGCCGCCGTTCCATCGGGCGCCAGCTGAACATGACCCACCGCACCGTCAAGAGCCTCGCCGACGCTGCGAAGCCGGAAGACCTCTTTCGCGGCCAGTGGCAGCACAACAGGTTCTCCGTCCTCGACGAGTACAAGCCCTACCTGGACGAACGCTGGGACGAGGGCTGCAGCAACGCCTGGAAGCTCTGGGAGGAGATCGTTCCCTTGGGCTATCGAGGCAGCTACGGCCGGGTCAGCGCCTACCTGCGAGAGAAGCGCACCTCGCCACGGCCGGTCACCGCGCAGCCGCCGGCACCCCGCGTGGCGACGAGATGGATCCTCAGCCGACCCGAGACGCTGACCGAGATCGAACAGCTCCGGCTCAAGGCCGTCCTGGCCAACTGCCCTGAACTCGAAGCCCTGACCGGTCACGTCCGGTCCTTCGCCCAGATGCTCACCGAGCGGCAAGGGGAACGACTTCCGCAGTGGCTCGACGCCATCCGCCAGGACGACCTCCCCAGCCTCCACACTCTCGCGGCCGGCATCGACCGCGACCGCGAAGCCGTCATCGCCGACCTGACCCTGCCCTGGAACTCCGGCGTCGTCGAAGGACACGTCAACAGGATCAAGATGCTCAAGCGCCAGATGTTCGGTCGCGCCGGCTTCGCACTCCTCCGCAAGCGGGTCCTCCTCGCCCCGTGACCGATGTCAGTGGCTCCTGGAACCATGCCTTCGTCCGAGACAGCCGTATCAGGAGCCATGCATGGGAACGTGGGGAACCGGCCCGTTCGACAGCGACCTCGCCGCAGACTTCGTCGATGAACTTGAGGGACTCACCCACCAGCAGGTCATTGACGTGCTGGAGCGGGCATTCCAGCGAGTCACCGACTCGGGAGAACGCGTCGATGGCGGAGACGGGGCCGAAGCTGTTGCCGCCGGCGCTCTCGTCGCGAGCACCCTCCCGGATAGTCCCATCGTGATTGACCCGGACGACGGCCCCAGGGAACCGCTGCCCGAACTGCCAGCCTCCCTTCGCGCGTCGGCGAGACTCGCACTGGACCGGGTTCTCCAGGACGGATCAGAAATGGCAACCGGCTGGGTGGACAGCGGCGACGCCGAGCAGTGGCGCCAGGAAGTACGACAGATCCTCCAAGCACTCGAGACACCCATTGATCACTGATCGTGACCGCTTCACGGAAGTCGTGCCAGAACCGGTTCTCGTGAACAAAGCCACCGCAACATGCGGGACGCGGTCCATGCGTCGACGTAGGCCCTAGGTGTGCTGTTCTGACACGTTGGTGACGCGGCTTGATGGAGTGTGACCGCTGATTCCGGTGTGGGGTCGTCGGCAGGCAGGCTGAGAGACACAGGAGGGGTCCTCGAACCGAGGTGACCTGCACGAACGGGACAGGAGATCGGAGATACTCCGGCTCGGGGAACACTGGACGGCCGCTCAGCCGTCCAGAAGCTCGTCGGCCCCTGAGGACCAGCTGAGCCCGCGTCGTCAGGGCGCCATGGGCTCCGCAGGGGCTTCCGTCGGGGAGTCCGCGAATTCCGGCCGGTACTCGTGCAGCAACCACTCCGTGAAGAGGACGTCGGGAACCTTTTCCTGATAGTGCTCGCGTACAACACTGCGTACTGCGGGGTCCTGGTACAGCCGCAGGCATGCCTGGCACCGGTGGGCGTACATCCCCTCCCACTCGATGGCCGGGTCATGCTCGGCAGCCCAGGCAAGGATTCGCTCGGGGCCTTCGGCACGGATCCAGCGCTTGAGCAGGTCCTCCTCGCCGTCCTTGACGGCTGCAGCGAGCGGCGTCTCTCCGGCCTTCCCCAATTGCAGTTCGGGAATCAGTCGCATGCCGAGCCCACAGCACGATCCGAAGGTCCCATCCGCCTGCAGGGTGGTGGTCTGGAGAATGCTGTCGCAGCCTGTGCAAGAGGCCAGATTGGTGCGATCGATGGCCATGCCGGGTGGATAGTCCGTGATCCGCTTGGGCTTGAGGGGCATCCAAGGACTCTCGTTGATCTTCACCGGTTTACCCGGATACAGCTCCCGGGTCTCCTGGTAGTGCGGGTGGGCCTCGATGCTCTCCTTCGTGACCGCGCGGGTAGCGACCGTCTCCACCATCACCGCTGGAGCGTAGGAGTGGTGCACTGCCGCCCGCACCGCCCGCAGCACGTTCTCCAGCGGGACGAAGCGGGCGTGCTGGTCCCCGGTACTGAAGTTGATCTCGTCGAGTCCGTGCTCACGGAGCACCGAGACGTACCGGTCGGACTCCTCGTCATCCGTAGCCCAATGGCAGTTGGTGACCACCCGCGTCAGCAGGCCGAGGCTCTTGGCCAGGCCGATCGCCGCCAACAGCCGTTCGCCGACCAGGGTCGGCTCCCCACCAGTGAAGACCACCAGGCCGAACCCGTTGTCGGCGGCCTCCGCGATCGTCTTCATCATGACGTCGGTGTCGAGCGTCGTCTTCACGCTGGGCGTCGACATCGTGCCGCAGTGGGTACATGCCGCCGTGCACTGGAACGTGGGCATCACGGACAGCACGCGAGGCCGGGGAATAGGTTCGAGTGCCATGCGATCAGCGGGTGTAGCCGGAATTGCGGCGACTGAAGTCGACGAGTACGCCAGCGTCCCGCAGCTCCTGGCCGCGTTCGGTCAGCCGTTCCGTCAGCTGTGCCGCCACCCGCTGCACGTCGATCCGGCTCACGCCTACCTCGCGCTCCGTCACCGGTGCCGCCAGGAACACCGCGGCGAAGGCCACCGCAAAGGCCGCGGCGGCCACCACCGCGTAGATGAGCACCTCGATGTCGACCGCGACGTCGGCCACTCGCGCCACGCCGATGGAATCCGGATCGGGGCGCCATGTCAGGGCGGCGATGAGCTCCGCGTCGGCGAACTCCGCCACAGCCGTGGCCACCTCGCGGTGGATCTTCTCGCGGTCGGTTACCGCCAGGTACTCGCGGAGCGCCTTCTCCGGGTTGCTCTCCCGGGTGACCTCGTTTGCTTTCTGGACGAGTTCGGTGGAGTACTGCTGAGCCCATGCGGTGAACCGCTGGTTGCTCAGCAAGCCATAGAGGAGACGGTTGCCGCGGTTTACCTCGGCGGCCGGCACGCTCTGGTCAGGGAAGACCGACTTGAGGATGACCCGAGCTGGGTCGTTGACGTAGAGCTCGCGGAAGGTCCGGTCCGAGACGAGCTTGTCGCCGAGCGCGGTCAGTTTGGAATCCAGATCCGCTGAGCGAAGAATGAGGAGGTCGTTGGCACCCATCGCTACTCCGTGGTCGAGGCGGCCCCGCTGTTCCGGCTGCGTAGGGCGGGTAGTTGGCAGCCTGACACCTGCATCTGGCACCCGCCAACTGACGTGGCCCAAACTGCGTCTGGCACCCGCCAACCGAGGTAGCCCGAATGCCTCATCGGCATGGAGAAGATTGGTACAGCACCTATCGGTGAGATCGATCTTGAGCGATGGGGTCGGCGTCTGGGGCATTCAAGTGGGACCGGTACCGGCGGCCTGCAACACTCGCAGTCTGGCACCACGTAGGCGCGAACCTCTCGGTCACCCTCCGCTTCTCGCAGGGGGCACTGGCAATCAGTCTGGCGCTGAATGATCTCTCACCCAGCGTTCGCGCCAGGATCAGCGGCGACGTGGCGGACGCCCTGGGGACGCTGAGGGCCGCCGCCTTGGGCCAGGCTCGCAGTGCGCACCCCGCACCGGGTGCGCGCACCACCGTCATGTAGTGCGCACCGCGCCGGTCGGTGTGGTGCGGATGCGCGCGCATCGTGCGCACCGCACCGCGAAAGCCTCGCCGCTGCGACGTTGTCGACCGTATGGTGCGGAGATGGGTGCCAGGCTGGCAAGTATCGAAGTCCCTGACGTGGTCGGGATGACGGGGCGAGAAGCCTCCGCTCTCTGCCGTGACCTGGGGCTCTTTCTGGGCTACTACAACATGGACCAACAACTGCCACTGAGCATGGTCATCGCCTACCAAGAACCACCGCCCTGGACCATGGCAGCACCTGCCGCGGCAGTCAGGATCTGGACGACGTTGGATCCGCTGCCCGACGATCTACGGCCGCAGTAGCCCGGTCTCGTTCACCCGGTTCCGGCATCACCAGCTCGGGGCCCCCTTCACGCAACGTCTGCGCAGCCCTCTCGCAGGCAAAGGCGACGGTGACGGATGAGCAGCCCGCTGACCTGCCGTGGTCGGGGTTGTGGTCAGGGGGTGTCGCCGGAGTGGTACAGGCGGCAGCTCACGCCCGGGCCCGCTGTGCGCGGCTCGCCGGGGCGCGGGTCGTACAGGGCGCGGCCGCCAGGCCACCGCGACACTTCGGTGGGCAGGGCAGCGCCGTCGTCGACTTCTTCCGGCAGCTATCCCGTGATGTCCAGCAGCAGCCCGTCCAGCGGCCCGCCTACGAGTGCGGCGTACGTCTGCCACGGCAGCGGGCCGGGGTCAGGGTCGTCGTGGTCGTGGCCGTACACCCGGCCGCGCAGCAGCTGCTCGTCTCGGTTTATCCGACCAGCGTTCCAGCCGCCACCGACAACGGAGGTACGGGCGGCGCGCCTGGCCTGAACGGGATGCTGTTGGCGAATCCCGGGCTGCGCCCTGCCCCATCGGCCCGCGGATGGAGCAGGGCACAGACAGAACGAGGGGTTACAGGGGGCGGACCATTTCCGCTTGTGGACCCTTCGAGCCCTGGGTGACCTCGAACTCCACCCGCTGGTTCTCTTCCAGGCTCTTGTGGCCATTGGTCTGGATGGCTGCGGATTCCACGAACACGTCCGCGCCGCCATCGTCCTGGCTGATGAAGCCGTATCCCTTGTCGGGGTTGAACCACTTCACAGTGCCTGTTGCCATCGGTTCCGTCCCTCGTTCGGTAGCCATGGTGCGATCTTGGCGCCCCGGCCGCTGCCCAACCGAGCGGGCTGCGGCACGTGCATTCCTTCCGGTGCGGCGAAATCCGCAGTCCTCCCGGGCCTCAGCCGTGGGGATGAATTTCGCCGCGTCACGGCTCCCCCGTGCGGTGAGGCGTGAGGGTGGGGGCGGGCGCGGCTCCCGGCGTGAGCCCGGGATACGGGCCAGCCGTGGACACGCCGAGCCCCGGCAGTGTGTGGCCGTCGGGGCTCGCACGCTGGTGTGATCAGCCTTGGGCCTGGTGGATCTTCCAGTCGGCGACGTTGGAACTGCGGTTGAAGTAGGCGTTGGTGCAGACGTCGTACTTGGCGCCGGTGTCGGAGCTGCCGCCGTTGGTCTCCAGGAAGCCGCCGTTGCCGTCCCAGGTGTTCCAGAGGAGGACCGTGTCGCCGAATCGGACGTTCTTGTCGGCGGGGGCGGAGGTCTGGGCGAAGATCCGCCAGCGTCCGGTTCCCGGTGCGCGGTCCCTGGCCGGGGAGGTGGAGACGTCGTACTTGGCGCCGTCGTTCGCCTGGGTGGTGGTGGGACCGCTGTTGGTGTCGAGGTAGCCGCCGTCCCCGCCGTAGAGGTTGCGCAGGTAGATCAGATCGCCGCTGGTGACAGGCTGGCCCGCGGCCTTGCCGGAGGCGGACAGGATCTCCCAGGTGCCGGTGCCCTTCGCGCGGGCCGGTGTGTTGGTGGTCGAGACGCCGTACTTGGAGCCCTGTGCGGGGTTGCCGCTGTTGGTGTCGAGATAGCCGCCCTGCCAGCCGCCGTAGCCGTTCTGCAGGTGGATCTGGTCACCGTACTTGAGTTCGTTCGCCATCTGGAATTCCCCTTGTCCGCCGATGTCTGTCTCGAACCCGGACGGTCCTTACTGGAAGCCCCTCAGCGCCCCCGCTGCGGGACGCGGCCCCTGCTTCCGTCCAGGCCGGGAGGTCGGGATCCCACGCCGAAGTTCGATGACGAGCGCCATCCCCCGCCCCCCTCTTTGTTCCTGCCGTCCTTGTCCGGCTTTGCCGCCCGAAATGAGTGGCCTAGAACCCGGGGCTCACCCAGTGCGCCATGACTCCCGTACGTCCGTCGCCGTTGCTGAGGACGGCGGTGTTGCCCCCACCGATGCGGTACGCGTGGAGCGTGATGACGTCGTTGACGTCGAACTTCTCCAGGATGGTCTGCCCCGCGGTGGTCTGCATGACCGCGCCGCCGGTGAGGGCTTCCGTGCCGGGGATGAGCTGGCCGTTCTTGAACAGTGCGGTGCGCACGAGCTCACCCGCTCCGCCGGTGTACGAGCGGGCGTGGTAGGAGATCTCCCACACTCCGGGGTGGAGGATCTTGAGTTCCTCGACCTCGGAGATCCGCTCATCGGCGCGATCGGCGCCGGAGAGGGGGTGGTTGAAGTCGACCGGGATGGTCTGGAGCCACGTCGAGCCCTTCCGGTAATTCGCTGGAGTCGTCATGCCATTCCATTCCTTTGCCGCGCCGGGATACACACTGACCGTGCCGGGTGCTCATGCCGCCGGCACCGGACCTATGAGAGCGGCGCCACCCGCGGTCGCGGTAGGCAGCCCAGGGACCGGCAGGCCAATCCCTCCTTACGGGTTTGATCCGACTTTCCGGTCCTGCACCAAGGGCCTCCCGCGCGCAGAAACCCTTCTCCATACAGGCGTTCACCCGTCATGGCGCTCCACAACGGCGGGAATACGGCTCTACCGCCGCCCATTCCGTCACCTCCAGAGGTGAACGACACCGCGCTCGAGTTGACGTTGGCCCTGCCAAACGGGCGGTCCCTGTCGGCTTGGTTGGTCCCTGCGAGGCAGCCGTCGACGCGCACGCCCGCCTCAACGACCCGGGCGTCGACTACGACAAGCAGTGGCAGCCGGAGGTCTGGCAGGCCCTGACGGAGGGGCTGCCCGGCGGCGCGCGCGGACCCGCCGTCGCGCGAGGACACCTTTGTGGCCCTTCTCTGTGAGCACCCATAGCTGGTGTCCCGACTCCAGTCGCTCCACCCGGACCAGTCCCGAGCCCTTCAACGCGTTCAGGGTGTCCCTGGTGATCCAGCCTTGACCGGCCCGCACAGCTGCGTTCCACCCCACAGGCTGCGCGGTGCGGGCCGCGTGACCTTGTGCGGAGGCCCTGAACCTCTTGTCGGGCCATGACCGCCCGGCGCCTCTGCCTGCCCGGGCCGAACCCGGCCAGAGCGCGGTCCCGCATCCGACACCGGAACGGACAAGGGACCGCGGACACAGTGCGGGCCTGTCACACGCCCAACGCGAGCGGCATCTCACGGACACGGCCCACGTCAGCGCCGGTCCTGTTCGTGCCCGGCCGGGTCGCGTCCAGCGGCTGCGGCCGGGGCGGGAGGGGCTGGCATCGTGCACCGCCACCGTGACCGTCCCTGCACCGGCCTTCAGCCTGGACAACGGCCCCTTCGAAGCCAGGGCCCGCTCTTCACCGTCCTCCCAGGCCCAGCCCCACCGCTGCACGGACCGCACGCTGACACGTAACTCACGGGCGACCGCGGCATTGCCCTGACCAGCAGCGAACAACTCGGCCGCCTGCAACCGAATGTGCTCACGAAACGCCTGCCACTCGGCGGTCAGCCCGCCCCCTTGCGGATACCTCATACCAGCGGCCTACCGCAGCACACACCACCCGTCAGCTACGACATCACGCCAACAAAGTCAGTAACACAAGTCGGTTCCCGCCACATCGAGCCCCTGCCCTGACGTGTCCCGCAGCACAGAGATGATGACCGGAGTGGCGTCAGCCTTCGTGTCTCGCACGTGCGTATTCGCTCTTTCCGCCCGGCGATGACCGTGGACAAACGGCGACGGTTTCTTCTTCGCCTCCGCTTCGGCCGCCTCGCGTGCGGTTGCCTCTTCCGCCTGGCGGCGCGACGACGACACTGCCGCCGCCTGACCCACCGCAGCGTAGAGGGGCGGCTGCGCTCAGGGCAGGACGGGCGGCTCAGGAGGCGCGATATCGGAGGCTGCAGGCCGGGACGGCATGGGCACCCCGCACGCCTTTCCCGACGCGTCGAACACGATCCCCGCTCCCTCCGGGACCTTCCCCGCTCCCAGGAACATCTCCCAGCCGTTCTTCACCAGGTGCCAAGCCTGGTCGGCGTCCTCGGCCGGCACCTGCTCCATCTGTCCCCAGCCCCGCGCTTTCAGCACGGCAGACACCGAGTCCACGGCCTCACGCTTCGGCACGTCCTCAGTCCGCAAAAACCCCAACACGCGGCACGGAGTGCCAGCCTTGCTCGTGTCGAGGAAACCCAGCCGCCCGATCCCCGCAGCCGCGGCCGCAGACCGGACATCACCCCGCACGGCATCGACGGTCACCTCGTCCCTGGCCACCTTTTCAGCCGCACGAGCAGTCGTCGTCGCCCGCCCGCCTGCTGCGCCGACGCTGTCACCACAGCCGCAACCTGTCAGCGCCGCCATCACCGCTATCGCGGTCACGGCCACTCCCACCCCACGCATGTGTCCTGCCTTCGAATCGTTTCGTGTGCCGTGGAGTTTTACACAGGGCCGCCGCATGACCGACCCCTCGACGGTGCCGGGGCGCGATGCGACGTGTCATGCACGATGCACCGCACTCCCCCGCCGGCGGTACGCCCCGGTGCGGCACGCTCCCGGTCCGGGCGCGCACGATGCAGTGCACTGCCGCATGGCAGTGCGCATCGTCGTGCGGGGGTGCACGCCGCACCCGGCCCGCCAAGGCGGGCGCCTGTGGCGACGTCCGGGGGCCAGGTAAATGCTGCACGTGCGACCACTGCGGGTCCTGTTCGACGCGGATAGGGTCCGTGCCGAACGCACTCGGCACGGACACCTCGTGTCCACCGGAGGCCTCAGCCGCGGCAGCTGAACAGCGTTCTGCAAGGCCCAGTTGTTGGTCGGCAACGTCGCTGTGGCAATCGGGGTGCTGGCCGTCCTCCGGCGTAGCGCCGCCGTAGCGGACGCCGGGGGCGCGGATCGACCACCTCATCGATGACCCTGAGGACGTCGCGAACGCCCTCGAGACGCTGAAGGCCGCCGCCTTGGGCCAAGCACGCGGTGCGCACCCCGCACCGGGTGCGCGCACCACCGTCATGTAGTGCGCACCGCGCCGGTCGGTGAGGTGGCGTCAGGCCGCGCGAACGGCATCACAGGCGGCATGGCACCCGCGCATCAGGCCGGGCGCGCGCCGTTCGCGGCGAACCCTCCCGGCTCCGTGGCGGGCGCTTGCCGCTGCCGACCGTGGTCAACGAGCGGAACCGCACCGGGCGCAGCGAGAACGAGGTGCGTGTGCTGACGATCGACGCACGAGCACAGCTGCCGGCACTCCCCGTCACGGTCCACTTGCTTTATGGTACGCCTCGCCCACTTATGGGCGCATTGGGATTTAATTTCGTAGTTGATGATGATATAGGCCTGTCCAGGGTTCCGCACTCGAACGGAGAACGCCCCACATGCGCATTCGCAAGCTCCTGACCGTAACCGCCATGGCTGCCGCAACAGTCTTCGGCAGCATTGGCCCAGCCACCGCCGGGGACGAAGAGATCAGCGGCCGCATCGTTCAATCCGCTTCCGGGAATGACCAGCCAGAGCATGTCGGACATGAAATGCCGAGCTCGTTGCCTGAGCACGGCGTGAATCGAATCGGGGGCATTTCCGACCAACGAGAGACTCCGGCCGCAGAGAGTTCTGATCAAGAAGCAGGCGAAGGCCTCCTTAGCCGGCTGTTCGGCTGAGCGAATGGCGCGGAGCTCTGACCTGCGCCCGGCGCACCCTTGATGTTTGTGGAGCGCCGACAAGGGTCCGCGACGGTGCATCGTCAGATGCCAACCACAGCCAAACGGGCGCCGTCATCGCACGCGGCCTGCGTTCGCCACGCGGGTTGCCGCAGAGTCAGCGGTCGACATAGCCCTCGCGGAGGGGGCCGCCTGGCAGGTCCACCATGTGGAGCGTGGTCCAGGGAAAAGGTCAAGCTGAGGGAGCGTCGCTAATCATCGCCCGCTCCTGCCAGCGGGCGAGAGCGTTCACAATGCGGAGCGTGTCGGGGTGGTCGGGGCCCAGTACTCGCAGGAAGTGCGGCACCAATTCGGCGAGGGTATCGGCGGCGCCCTGCGCATCCCCAGCCTCCCCCCCGCCACCGGCCGAGGCTGTGCCGGGTGGAGAGGGTTCTGGGGTGGTCGGGGCCCAGTACTCGCAGGAAGTGCGGCACCAGATCGGCGAGGGTGTCGGCGGCGCCCTGCGCATCCCCAGCCTCCCCCCGCCACCTGGCGTGGTTGCGCCGGGTGGAAAGGGTGTCGGGGTGGTCCGGTCCCAGTACCCGCACGTAGTGCGGCACCAGATCGGCGAGGGTGTCGGCGGCGCCCTGCGCATCCCCAGCCTCCCCCCGCCACCTGGCGTGGTTGCGCCGGGTGGAAAGGGTGTCGGGGTGGTCCGGTCCCAGTACCCGCAGGAAGTGCGGCACCAGATCGGCGAGGGTATCGGCGGCGCCCTGCGCATCCCCCGCCTCCCCCCGCCACCGGCCGAGGCTGTGCCGGGTGGTGAGGGTGTCGGGGTGGTCGGGGCCCAGTACCTGCACGTAGTGCGGCACTAGATCGGCGAGGGTGTCGGCGGCGCCCTGCGCATCCCCCGCCTCCCCCCGCCAGTAGGCAAGGTTGTGCCGGACGGTGAGGGTGTCGGGGTGGTCCGGTCCCAGCACCCGTAGGTAACGCGGCACCAGTTCGGCGTAGGTGTCGGCGGCCCCTTGCGCATCCCCGGTCTCCCCTCGCCACCTGGCGTGGTTGCGCCGGGTGGAAAGGGTGTCGCGGTGGTCGGGGCCCAGTACCCGCACGTAGTGCGGCACCAGTTCGGCGAGGGTGTCGGCGGCGCCCTGCGCATCTCCCGCCTCCCCCCGCCACCTGGCGTGGCTGTGCCGGGCGCGGAGGGTGCTGGAGTGGTCCGGGCCCAAGTAACTGGACGTCCTGGCGGCAAGCGTGTGGAAGTAGTCGCGGGCGGCGGCGTCCTGACCGGCCTCACCGAGGCGGTCCCCGACCTGGTACAGCGCCGGATGGGCATCTGGGCAGTAGAGGACTGGGGAGGTGTTGTCGTCCACGGCAGTGGTGTTGTCCTGCAGGGCCTGTTCCAGGGCCCGGTCCCGCCCGACAGGGGGCCAGAGGGCGAGGAGGGCGTCGGCTGTCCGGCGCGCGAGCGCGTAGCCCTGTTCGTGGGGGGTGATGTCGCGGGCAGCGCGCGCGGTGAGGGCGTGGATCCGGATCACTGCCTGGTCCGGGGCAGTGTAGGTGATCAGGCTGTAACGGTGCATCAGACGCAGGCACTCGCGGACCTGTGCGGCGGTGGCCCCGTGCAGCGCGGGTACGGGTGCGGGCATGTTGCGGGCGATGGTTGGGTGGCGAAGGCGCTGCCACAAGCTTGGGCCCGGTCCGGTCAGGGCGGTCAAGGCTACGGGGTGGGTCCACAAGGCGGGGGGTGAGCCGTTGGGATCCAGCAGGGCGAGGGTACTCAGGACCGCGCGGGCCAGGCCGGGGCGGTCCTCGGCGGCTTCGACAGCGCTGAGGTTGATCAGCATCGTGGCGTGGACAGCCTGCCCGTAGCCGTCGGCACCGTCCGCGGGCAGGACCTCGGCCAGCGCACGCCCGGGCTCGGCCAGCATCCGCGCATACGCACCCGGGCTGACGTCGGTGTTGTTGAGCAGGTAGGCGGCGGCGTGCGACAGCGCTAGCGGGAGGTATCCCAGCAACTGCCCAATGGGCGCCGCCGGACACTCGTGCTCCGCGCAGGCGCCGGGGTGTGTGGGCAGGCCGGGGGCGCGTTCGTGCAGGTAACGGTCCGACTCTGCGGCGGTGAAGGCGCCGACGTCGATGCGGGTGCGGCCGGCGCCGAGGGCTTTGCGCCGGCGGGTGGTGGCCAGCACGCAGCCGCGCGGATGCGGGTGGGGCCACCCGGGCAGCACCGCGTCCAGGTCGTCGACGTCGTCGATCACCACTAGCCAACTGCGCTCGGTGCCCCGCAGCCACTCCAGCAGAGCCCGCGCATCAGCCTCTTCGTTTTCCCCTTCCGCGCCGGGGGCCTGCAGGCGCCTGGCAGTCTCGGCGAAGTCGCCGACCAGCCGGGCGATTCCACCCTTTGCTGTCGTCCACACCGCCAAGTCTGCACTTGAGCGCAGGTAGTAGGACACAGCCAGCTGGGACTTGCCGACTCCGCCCTCGCCCGCCAGCACCCGTCCCGCTTCGGTGGCCTCTCCGAGCTCCACGTCCTGGCCGGGATCACGCGCCGTCTCGACAAGTGCCCTCAGGGCAGTGCGGGGCAGGAACGAGGACGCCAGCGGCGGCACCGCCCCCACCCGCAACGGCCATCCCATCTCGGGCCGCACATTGATGTTGATCGTGGTGCGGTTGACCACTCGCGCGTTCGGCCCAAGCGCGGCACCAGCGGCATCACCACCGACCGCGACCTGCCCACCCCGCACACCACGGCGGCTCCCGCCGCCGGCACTCTCCTTGCTCATGCCCAGCCCCCGGGTCAGGAACGGGTGCGCTTGCTGCGCTTGCCCAGTGCGGCGTCGTTGGCATCGCCGCCGACGGCCACACCGTCCGGCCCCGATTCCACATCCGTCTGCCCCGTGCCTGCAATCGCGCCGGACCGAGGCAGCGAAGCCGGTCCGGTGACCTGCGCGCCGTCGCCCAGGGCCGCGCCGTTGGCATCACCGCCCACCGCAATGCTCCCGCCCCGCACTCGCCGCACCGACCCGGATCCCGTGCGGAAGAAAGCAGCGACCGACACCATCAGAGCCACGGCGGCCAGCACAGTCCCGATCACCCCTGCAACCTGCGAGGCCGCATTCAAATGACCCAGCGCCAGCATGACCACCAGCCCCGCCGTCACCAACAGCGCCACCAGCGAACACGCGCCCGAAGCCCAACGCCCCACACCAGCACCCATACGCCCCCCAAGACCACCCGACCCACACCAACACGTCACGCGCGAGCACTACCACCGGAGTGTGTCAGCCCGGCCACAGCCTGTCATCAAATCACTCACGCGGTGGAAAGCCAGATGCCCGGGGCAGGCCCCGACTTCCGGATGGGCCATCGCTTCGGCACGACATCGTCGGCGCGCGCACAGGAGCCCGGGATGTCCCGCACTCACCGCCGACGGCGTCGGCGCAGGCGCAGGCGCGCGGACCGCCACGGGTTCGGTCGGCCACCGGGGTACTGCCGCGAGCGGCGCCGGACCGGCGGCGGCTCCAGAGACGGATACAGCGCCACGCGCAGCCGGGACGCGTCGGCGAGCTGCTGAAGGCGCTTCAGGTCCTCTGGCGAGAGGTACGGCGGGATCGGGTCAACCATGCGGGCCCTCCATGCTTCGGCGAGTCGGTCCCCCGCACCCTCGCCCGTCCCCGCCGCCTCCAGAGCGTGCGCTCCGGCCCCGTCCATCCCGCCGACCGGTCCTGCCGGTCCGCGTGTGGGGGCGGTCGTCTGCGTACCGCGCTGACGCCCACGGACATCTGGTCCGTGGGCGTCGGGGGCGTACGGCGGTCAGCTCTCCAGCATGGCCTGGAGGTCGTTCAACGTCAGCTCGTTCGTGCCGCGGTCCACCGCAGGGCTCTGCGTCCAGGCGACGATCGCCGGGTGCGCATCTTCGTACGGGGTGCCGGCGGGGACGGTCAGGTCGACTCCGGCGACCACCTCGTGGTCGCCGTACGACTTGCGTAGCCCGGCGACCTCGATCGCACTGGTTCTTGTCGTCATGCCCACCATGCTGAGAGGTTGCCCCTGCGTCAGGGTCAACTGTTGCCGCTACGCGGCCTCGCACACTCGGGACGCCGGCCTCTGCCTCACACCGGCCACGGTCGACTGTCGTACGAGCGCGCCAAGTACTCGGTCAAACATGCCGCCAAGGAGCACGACCACCCCGCGATGGCCTCGACCTGCTGCCGGGCGGTCACCGGCTCTGGACCGCTCTCCAACGACCTACCACTGCCCTTGCCGGACACCCGAGTGACATCGAAACTCACCGACAATCAGAATCGCGTCGACCCTCGACTGACATCCGAACTCATCGACAAACGACACTCGCTGAGAGGTGCACAGCCACCTGCTCGGTGACCTGCTGCCAGATCACGGCCAGGAACACGAGCGTCTGGTCGACCAGCTTGTCGGCGGCGACTTGGTCGCCTAACTGTACGAAGGCCTATTCGAAGTAGGCCTGGTGGTACAGCTCATGGAAGGCCCAGAAGGCCGGCGGCATCACGTCGCTGGAGTTCTGCAGGGCCTGTTCGCCCAGGTCCTCGGGAGGCTGTGCGGACTCCGGCGCCCAGCAGGCGCCGAATGCCGGCGCGGACGTCGGGCGCGAACACCCTCACCGCTGCAGCCGAGGCCAGCACGAGGCCGACGACGTCGTCCAGTGTCACGGTGGATCCTTCGATCTTGTGCAGCACCGGTGCGCCTCCCCGCATGTCCAACTGCCGGTGCCTGGAGCCTGGTTGCTCCTGGACACCAGCAAACAACGCAGCCCCGCCGGTTCGTGCAGAGCGCCTCACCACCACTTTTTAACGGAGAGTAGGTTTCCGGTTAGCAAATCTCGTACTGATATTCGCCACCCCACCCGCCGCAATCCGCCACCCTTCGCGCCACCCTCACCACCTGCACCGCGACCGGCACCCGCCGCCACCCGCCCCTGTTTGCGCAAACGTTCCCCCTTCGCGCAATTGCACGAGCGTGACCCAAGTCACAGCCCCAGGTGCGCCCGGTCCAGCCCCGCCGCCCTCGTTCAGGAGTCGGCCGGCTCCTGGCGCAGCAGATCGGGGTCCCGGGTCGCGCCATCGTTGGCGAGCGCGTTCGGGTTGTCCTGATCGTCCAGGAGCCGCAGCACGCAGTGCGGGGCCTCGCGGGCCACCGTGGTGTCGGGGGCGCGACGGGCGGTCTGGGACACGTGAACTCCTCAGTCTCAGCGGCGAATCGAGCCAATGGTGAGTAGGTGATCTACGCGACGGCTTCGGCGTCGATCACATGGTCCTCACCGCTCAGGGCCTACCGGCCCGGCCGGGTCCCGCCGCCGAGCCATCATCGGCGTCGGCGTCTTCCAATTTTGTTCCCCAGCATGACAAGGCGTGGCAAAGCTGACGAGTAGGGGATCAACCGCTCGTTAGGCTCCGCCTGCCTTGTGCGGTACCCGTCATCGTCACGGGAACCCATTCCGCGATGTCACCAGGGGGGAACGCATGTCACCGCTGCCCGTGTGCAGGCCGCGTCGGGAGAGACGCCGACCGACGGGAGCCGCCGCGCTCGTCGTACTGATCGTGACCGTCATGGCCGTGTTCCTGGGACTGAACGTCACGGCCTCCGCCGTGACGTCAAAGCCCGGGACGACGAAACCGGCGGCGACGGCCTCGCCGAAGACCAAGCCCCGGGTTTCGGCGGCCGTGACGCCAGGGACGGACTGCGCGGCGGCGCGCGACGACGACTACGCCTCGGGCCCCGCGACGGGCACCTTCGCCGCCGCTGGCGACGCGGTGTGTCTGACCCTCCCGACGGCCACCGGCAACGGCCTGTACCTGGTCAACGAACCGCCCTCCGGCGGCGTGACCCCGGAGATGACGGTCTTCGACTCGCAGGGGGCCCAGCAGTGTGACAGCGGCTACGCCTTCAGCGTCTGCAAGCTGACCGGAACCGCGCCGTTCCAGGTGGTGCTGACGGCGCCCGACGCTGGCGCCTACCGGGTGACCATCCAGCGCACCGGCGACACGTCCGGCTGCACCGCCTGGCCGCAGTCGGCGTTCGGCGGGGCGTGGGGCGTTCAGGTGCCGCTCACCGCGGACCAGCAGACCGCGTGCCTGGCCATCGGGGCGGACCAGCACTCCACCGCCGAGCTGTTCGACTTCACGAACACCACCAACCAGCTCAACGCCTCGGTGCAGGTGTACGACCGCGCGGGCGACAAGGTGTGCGCCACGCTCGGGGGCTCCACGGCCGCCTGCCAGTTCACGCCCGGTACGGCTTACGCGGCCCTGCTGGTGGGGACCGGCACCGCCGACACGTACAAGCTGGTCCGGCGGGACGTCTCGCCGACGGCGAACTGCGCCGCACCGAGCTCGCTGACCGTCGGCGGGCCTTCCACCACCTACTCGTTCACCTCTGCTCTGGACAGCCGCTGCCTGCGGGTCACGGCGGCGACCACGGACAAGCTGTGGTTCTCCGCACGTACCCCGGCAGCCACCGAAGGTGCCGGGGCGATGCTGGGAGTTGTCGACGCCTCGGGCAAGCTCGTGTGCCGTCAGGGCGGCATATCCTGCCGCGCCACCGGGTCGACCTCGTACGTCGTCTTCGTCCTGGCCTCCGGATTCACCGGCACGCCCATCACCGCGCATGTGGACACCTGGCGGATCGGCACATCGTCCGGCTGGGCGTCGCAGTGCACCGCGCACGTGGTGTCGCCGGATGGTTTCTCGCTGCGCAGCGGCACCTTCACCGAGTCGGCGACGGCATACTGCGCGGTCATCCAGATGCAGCCGTCGCAGGACTTCGAGGTGTACGGCACGCACAGCAGCACCACGGCCACGCCGTGGGTGAGCCTGCTGAGCAACACCCGCTACAGCGGCACATACGTCGACTACGCGTACCAGTGCAACGGCGACAACGTCGGAACCTTCAGCTTCAACTGCCTGACCACCTCCTCCGCCGACGCGGGCCAGTACGCGCTGGTCGTGACTCCGGCCGAGGCGGACACGCCCGTGGAGTACTCCATGCAGGGCGTCTGCCAGTTCGGATGCTCCACCCCGCCGAAGCAGGCCGGCCTCACGTCGGTGAGTCCGGCGAGCGGACCGACCGGGACCGAGAACCAGCTGGTGCTGCACGGCACGAATCTGACGCTGGGCACCGAGGTGGAACTCGACAGCGACTACACGACGGCGAGCGCCTACCCGAGCGAGCCGGTGTCCGTCAGCCCCGACGGGACGTCGCTCACCGTACGGATCAGCACGTACGACGTCGCCCCCGGAGCGTACGACGTGGTGATCCCCGGCACCGGGTACGCGCCCGGCACGTACCTGACCGGCGCCTACACCGTCACCGCCGCCCCGGCCGCGACACCGGGCCGCCTCGTCCCCCTCACGCCGACGCGGTTCCTGGACACCCGCAACGGCACCGGGGCGCCGAAGCAGCGCGTGGGCGCGGGCGGCGTGGTGAAGCTGAAGGTGACCGGTGTGCACGGCGTGCCGACCTCCGGCGTCACCGCGGTGGTCATGAACGTCACCGCCGTCGCCCCCACCACCAGCGGGTATGTCACCGTCTACCCCGACGGGCAGACACCGCCGTCGGTGTCCAACATCAACTTCGCCGCCAAAGAGACGATCCCCAACCTGGTGACCGTGCCCGTCGTGAACGGCACGGTGGACCTGCGGAACGCCCACGGCACGGTGGACCTCGTCGCCGACGTCTCCGGGTACTACGCCGCCGGGAGCACCGGGTCTGCCCTGACCCCCCTCGCGCCGACGCGGTTCCTGGACACCCGCAACGGCACCGGGGCGCCGAAGCAGCGCGTGGGCGCGGGCGGCGTGGTGAAGCTGAAGGTCGCCGGTGTGCACGGTGTGCCGACCTCCGGCGTCACCGCGGTGGTCATGAACGTGACCGCGGTCAAGCCCAGCACCAGTGGCTACGTCACCGTCTACCCCGACGGCGAGCCCGTGCCCGCGGTGTCGAACCTCAACTTCACGACGGGCGAAACGATCCCCAACCTGGTGATCGTCCCGGTGATCGACGGCACGGTCGACCTGCGCAACGCCTCCGGCACGGTGGATCTGGTCGCCGACGTCACCGGCTGGTTCTCCTCCGCCGGGTCGACGTTCACCTCCAGCGGGCCCGTACGGCTGCTGGACACCCGCAGCGGGCTGGGTGCCCGCATCGGCACGGTCGGCCCAGGCGGCATCGTCAGCCTGCAGGTCGGCGGGGTGGACGGCGTGCCGTCCTCCGGGGTCACGGCCGTGGTGCTCAACGTGACGGTGACCGGACCCACGGCCGGGAGCTACCTGACCGTCTACCCGCACGGCAGGCCGCTGCCAGCGGTGTCGAACCTCAACTTCACCACCGGCGAGACGATCTCCAACCTGGTCGTCGTGCCCGTGGTCGATGGGAGGGTGACCTTCGCCAACCACGCTGGCGATGTGCATGTCGTGGCCGACCTGAACGGCTACTTCAGCAGCTGACGAGCGAGGGGACGGGGGCGGGGCAGATCCCCTCCCCCGGTCACAGCCCGTGAGCCCCGGCGGAGCATCCGCTCGGGCCGGTCGGGTCGATCCGCAGGCACAAGCGCAGGCGTCCTTCGGGGGTCAGCGGTGCGTTCCGGTGTCCCCTGCTGGTGTGGCGCTCCTGGACTCGGCGGCCGCGTTCATCGGGAGCCCTGGGATCTCAGGACTCCCGCGTGAGCGGCTTTGCGTGGCGTCAGCGTGCGAACTTTTCGATGGCCGCTGGGGTGACGGGGGTGAAGAAGTTGACGAGGTTGCCGTCGGGGTCACGGAACAGCAGCGACCGGTTGCCCCAGGGCATCATGGTGGGCTCGGTGACGAAGTCAGTGACGAAGCCGGTCAGGTTCTGGTGCACGCGGTCCACGTCGTCGACGAGGAACTCGGTGATCACGCTGTGGTTGTCCGCCGGGCGGGCAGAGCCCGGGGCGAACAGCGGGACGGTGCGGGTGCCGGCGATCGCGAGGGTGGCGCCCGCGGTGTTGAGTTCGGCGAAGTCTTCGGTGGCCCACGTCGCCCGCACCCCTGTGGCTCGCTCATAGAACTCGACGAGGCGCGCTACGTCGCTGGTGATGATGCGAATCGAGACGAAGTCCATGGGGATCTCCTTGGCTGTGCTGGAGGCGTGCACTGCGCAGGCTAGGAGAAATAGTGGACAGAATCGGTCCTGTATTCGCATTAGGTTGTGCACATGCCCCGACCCACTGCCCGCGTGCTGACACTCCTGGAGCTGCTGCAGTCGGGCGGCACCCGGACGGTGGCCGAACTAGCCGACCGGCTCGGCGTCGAAGGGCGCACCGTGCGGCGGTATGTGGACCAGCTGATCGACCTGGATGTGCCCGTGGAATCGGTGCGCGGCCGCTACGGCGGGTACCGGCTCGCTCCCGGGTACCGCTTGCCTCCGCTCATGCTCAGCGACGACGAGGCGCTCGCCGTACTGCTCGGCCTGGTCGCCGGCCGCCGAGCAGGGCTGACGACGACGGAGCACACGGCAAGCGAGACGGCATCGGCGAAGATCCGGCGGGTGCTGCCCAAGCACATCGCCCGTCGGCTCGACACACTTCTGGAGGCTCTCGCCTTCACGGATCAGCTCGGCGAGTTCGACACCCCCGACGCTGGGGTCCTGCTCACCATCGCCGATGCGGTGCGCCACCGCCGACCGGTCTCGATCCGCTACACCGACCGCGACGGACGGCGCAGCGAACGCACGCTGCACGCGTACGGGATCGTCGCCCATGCGGGCCGGTGGTACGTCACGGGCAAGGACACCCAGATCGGCGAGGACCGAACCTTCCGGCTCGATCGCATCGCAGACGCGCGGACCCTGCCCGGCTCATTCGAAGCGCCCGTGGGTCCCGGTCCGGCACAGCGCGTGTTGTCAGCGTTCGCCACGGCCGAGTACCGGCATGAGGTGACCTTGCGGATCCACGGGACAGTTGAGCAGATCCGCGCCCACCTTCCCGCCAGCGTCGCGAGCCTGGAGGAGCACGAGCCCGCGGCAGGCCAGGACCGGGCGACCGAGCGCTGGCTGCGCGTCGAGCTGCGGGCGGAGCGGCTCGACTGGTTGCCTGCAGTACTCGCCTCACTCGGCCGGCCGTTCGTCATCGAGCGCCCCGATGAACTGCGCGACCTCGTCACCGCGCTCGCCGATCGCCTTGCGTCCTACGCCCGCCAAGCCTGACGCGAGGAACCAATGTCATGAGATGGCACAGCAGTCCTTCGGCGTTCGGCGGCGAAGGCCGCACTGAGCAGGTGTGCCGCCGCGCGCCCTGAAGCTCGGCAGCGCGGAAAAGACGGTCCGGTCTGGGCTCGAACCTCGCTCAGGCGTCAGGCTGGCCTCCTGGCGCAGCAGGTCGGGGCGCGCGTCGGCAAGATCGAAGGCGCGCTTGAGGCCCTCAAGGAGGGCGGGCTCGATCCAGTAGATGCGCCTGCGGTCGTCCCGCTCCAGGAGGTTGGACCGGTTGTCGGGGCCGACCCGGCGCCGTACCGCGCGGATGCTGGTGAGCGTGCCGCCGATCCGCTTCGGATCGATCGGAGTCTCGGGGTGCACGGCGAAGCGGTCCTGGACTTCTTCGTACGAGGCGGTGCCGCCCACTTCGACCAGGCGGCGCAACACGGCCCGGGCGCCGGGCACCACGGCGGCGACGGTGTCGAAGATCATCCGCTCCGTCCAGCCCTGCCCCAGATCCTCCCCGCTCAGGCTCTCCGCGCCCGGCCGGGGCACCGCCGCGGGGGCGTCGGGCCAACTGCTCGCCACGGCGGCGGGGTTGAGTTCCATAGGCGGCCTGCACCGCCGCGATCGCCTACTCATAGGTATCGGTCTGCGTGTCAATCGCCAGCTGCACACCCTCCCTTGTACCGGAGCCATGGTCGGGCCGACCGGCGGGTCCCAGCCCGAGGCGGGTGCGGCGGAAGTCGATGGCGGCAGCCCACACATCCCGAGCGCCATCCCACTCCGCCCAGAACTCCTGGTCGGGCAGCCGCCGGTGACGGACCAGGTTCACCGCATCCTCGCCGTAAGGGTTGAGCAGCATAAGACCCTTACAACAGTGTGGTCGGCATGACACAACAAACCGTCGGACGCGCCGGATCCCAGGCCCGCGACCCGTGGCGCTATCGATGGATCGTGCTGGGCATTGCCACCTTCACCCAGGCCGCATCCGGCTTCTTCGTAGGCGGCATCGGGGCGCTCGGCGTCCACCTCCAGAGCGCCTTGGACCTGAGCACGGCGCAGCTGGGTCTGCTGGTCTCGGCGGCCCAGCTCGTGCCGTTGGCCGGGCTGCTGGTGGCCGGCGAGCTACTGGACCGCTACAGCGAGCGCTGGGTGGTCGGGACCGGGGCCGGCGCGGTCGGGTTGGCTCTGGGCGCGGGGAGTCTGGCGCCGGGATATACGGTCCTGCTGGTCGCGCTGTTGGTGGTCGGCATGGGATACAGCACCGTCCAGCCGGGTGGGAGCAAGTCGGTGGCCTCTTGGTTCGACGCGTCACAGCGCGGCTTCGCTATGGGTATCCGGCAGGCCGGGCTGCCGCTGGGGGCGGCGCTCGCCTCGGCCGTACTCCCGCTCGTCGCTGCGGACTTCGGCTGGCGGGCGACATTGCTAACCGGCGGCTTCGTCGCGCTGCTGGGAGCCGGCCTCTTCATGGGCTGCTACCGTCGGCCACCCACACCGCCCACCCCGCAGGACAAGGAACCGTCGGACCCGCTCGCGGCGCAGCTTCGCGCCCGGCTACGAATGCTCCGCGAACCGTCCACAGTGAAGATCATGCTGTCGGGAACCAGCCTGATCTCGGTGCAATACGGCGTGGGCATCCTGACCGTGCTACACCTCCACCAAGCGTCATCGGTCGGCGCCGGGAAGGCGGCCCTGGTCCTGGTGGCCTCCCAGGGTGCGGGCGTCGCGGGCCGGATCTGCCTGGCGGCATGGAGCGACCGGAGCAGGTCAGGGCGCTATGCCATCGTGCTGGTCTGCATGATCGCCGTGATCGCCGGGCTGGCCGTGCTGATGACACCGGCCGGGAGGGCACCGGTCGTCGCTTCCGGCATCTTCGTCTGGCTCGGCTTCTTCGGCTTCGGCTGGTACGGCCCGTGGGTCGCCTACGTCACCGAAGCGGCCCCACCGGGCAAGACCGGCTTCGCCCTGGGTCTGGCCATGTCCGTCAACCAGATCGCCATCGTCAACGTTCCGCCTGCACTCGGCCTGCTGGTCGACCTCACCAGCAGCTTCACCCCGGCCTGGGCACTGCTGTCCCTGCTGACCGTCGTCGCCCTGGCGGTCACGGCCGAGGCAGAACTCCGCACCCGCTGACGCGTCTCAGACCTTTGACCCTTCACTTTACGTCCGACAGGACGTGGATGCTGGAACCCCGTTGCCGCGGTCGACGGGATGCGGCTGTGAGTTCGCGCTGACACGGGCGGTATCGAGGACGAAGCCGGTGACGTCGATCAGGTCTGCGTGGTTGAGCCGGCCCAGCACGGCTGCGTGCGGACGGCCATGGCCGGCTCTCGACCAGATCGGGAACCGGCGGTGTGCGGTCGGCTTCGACAGGCCGGAGCAGAGGGGCAGTCGGCGCAGCCGTCGGCCAGTACCTGGACGATGGCCGCGAAGAGCGCCTCATCAGGCGTGTCCCGCGTTCCGCCGACCTGCGACCGCAGCCTCGACGGCGGGATCAACGGCTTCGGAGCCGGCGATCTCCCACAGACCCTCCGGAACAGTCCAACTCCACGCACCCGCACCATGTGCGGCTCAAGGAGCCTCTCACCAAGCAGGACAGGTCTTACCCCATAGCCCCCAGAATGCCGTCCCACAACAGCGACCGCGCCTCCAGTGCCTGGGTCGCCGTCTCCACCGCTTCCTCCCAGCGCCTGTCGTCCGTGCCGCACAGGTCTGCGACCATCTGCAAGGCCATGGGGGTGTGCTCCTCACCGTCGACCTCGATGTGGCGGGCGAGGTAGTCGCAGAACAGCGGGAAGTGCTCCGTGCCTTCCTTCTTGATCACCTGGTCGAACATGTCCGGGATCAGGTCCTCGCGGGAGAACGCGAAGGCGGCGGCGCGGCAGTGCAGCGGACCCTTCTCAATGATGCCGAAGGTGGTGCTGACGAACTCGGAGGCCGGGGCGGGGACTTGGGCGCCGCGCAATGCTGCCGGCACGCCGTGGCCCTCGGCCAGCAGCACGAGGAACGCGTCGATCCGGGTCGTGTCGGCGCCGGCCTCGGTCATGCCGGCGCGGTAGAGCTCGAAGTGGCTGGTGAAGCCGCCGTTCAGCTCGTCACTCTCCTCGACCAGCACGATGTCGTTGATGAGCCGCCGGCTGACCTCCGAGCCGCGCGGTACCCAGGGGACGTCGACACAGGTCAGTTCGCGTTGCAGGGACTTCAGCAAGGACATGAAGTCCCATACAGCGAAGACGTGGTGAGTCATGAATGTTGCCATGTTCTCGCGGCTGTCGATGCGCTGGTAAATCGGGTGTGCGGTCACTTCTTTCCGCGCGGACTCGATCACCGAACGAGCCTTGTCGATTCCCTCATGCCGCATATCCCAGTCGTACCTGGACATGATTCTCCTTCTGTCGTTAGAGCGATCGTGCAGCCGTTGAAGACCGCCTGCAAGCACTTTCCCGAATTCAAGGAGAGTTACCTTGAGTACGATTTAACAGACCACGTCAAGGCGACCAAAAGATAGATAAATGGCCACGATACGGGCAATCGAAAAAAATTCGTTGAGGATTTGAACGCGCTGTGAAGACTCTGCGTACGTGTTCACGTGACCAGTAATCCCGTCACCGTCACCGTGGCCTATCACGTGACGTCGGGCCGCGAACCCGACTTCCATTCGTGGGGGTGGGCGATGCTGAACGCGAGCGCTCAGCAGCCAGGCTTCATGGGGGGGGTGGCGTCCTTGTCGACCGAGAGGCGGAATGGCATGCCGTCTACCGCTTCGCCAGCGAGGGAACGGCCCGGGCCTGGGAGGATTCCGCCGCCAGGGCCCATTGGGACATCAGGGCCGCGGACTTCGCCCGGCAGACCGAGCGCAGGAGCGTGCGAGGTTCCAAGGCGTGGTTCGACTCACAGACCCGCCACGCCTAAGACGCTCACTCCGCCAGCGAAATGGAAACTGTGGTTCGTGAACATGAGCGCGGTGTTTCCGCCGGTCCTCCTGTTCAATCTGATCATTCTTCCTTATCTCGGCGGCCTCACCGCTCGTCCGCACACTGCTGTTGTGCCTATGCGTGACAGCCCTCGTCACCTGGATTCTCATGCCGCGGCTCCAGCGTTTCCTCAAGAAATGGCTTTACCCGCCGCTCCAGGCATTCCGGGGACGACACAAGAGACGGACCGCATAGGTCCGGAGCGAACCAAGGGAGGTGGGCGGGTGAAGACCCTGCCCATCGACAATTACGACTCGTACACATACAACCTGTTCCAGCTGATCGCCGAGGTCAACGGCGAGGAACCTGTTGTGATCCGCAATGACTCCCCGGGCGGGATTCCAGACCTTGCGGAATTCGACAATGTCGTGGTGTCGCCGGGGCCCGGGCATCCGGGCAAGCCGCGCGACTTCGGAATCGCATCCGCTGTGCTCGCCGAGTCACCGCTCCCCGTGCTCGGCGTCTGCCCGGGCCACAGGGCATCGCGCTCGGCGAGGGCGCCCGGGTGACGGCCGCGCCACAGCCCCGGCACGGGCATCTCTCGAGAGTCCGGCACAACGGACACGAGGTGTTCTGCGGCCTGCCGCAGGACTTCACCGCCGTCCTTGCGAGGTCGTACGTAGCCCACAGTCTGATCACCTACAGTTGCCAGGGCAGTCGACCGGCGTTGGGGCACTGCCGCTGGTAGGGCTGTGGACGCCGGGCTGTTCGCCTTTCAGGATGTCGGCGGTTTTGCTCGCCCTTGAGGAGGTGCTTCTCGGGCTGGGCGCCACGCACTGCGGCCCCCTCCCCGCCCGCCACGGCCGACACCAACCCTTCCGCGACGTCATCACCGACATCGAAAACAACCTCGACCTCCACCAGCGCACCGCCGGCCGCATCGGATCCCTCACCCGACTCATCCGCCAAGCAGCCATCACCGCCATCTGCGACGGCACCGAACGCATCACCAAGAAATCACTCGACGCCATCCGCCTCGACCACCTCGCCGAGCCACACAGCCGCCCCGCACCAAAGCGCTGACCGCCCCACTCAGATCTCGCCCCATTCCCGCAATAGTGCGAAATCAGCCGTACTGGTGTTCAGGAAGCGACACGGCCCCATCGCTGCGAAACTCTGCCTGGCAGGCAGTCGCACTGGACGGGGGCGTGTAGCTGTGGCGAGAGCAAAGACGAAGGCGCAGTCCCGCAAGGGCTATTACCGGGCAGCGCACTACGTGAAGCCATCCTCGACGTCAGCCGATGGAAGAAGCCATCCCTGGGGCTCATCCTGGGCGCCGCTGTGCTGCTCATCGCCGCATGGAACACCCTGTTCTCAGACGGCTCCGACAGCTCGGACAAGACGCCTCACCGTCAGCCGTCCAGTGTCTCGGCCTCTGCGGTCCCCCGTCAGTGATCCCGCCTGCGGCGCAAGGCCGACAAAGGGCGCTGCCACGCTCTGGCCTTCCCAGGCCCGCCGTCACGGGTGACTTCCGGGCTCGCCGACTTGGCCGACAGGTTCTGCGCGCGCAGGTGCTGCCAGGCGGTCTGCCACTGCGTGATCTGTTCACCGGGAACACCGCACGCTGAAAGATAGACGGCCTTGGTACCCCAAGTCGCCGGAAGAGTACTGCGGTTGAGCAGAGCGCCGACGGTGCCGGCCGCCATGCGTCCACCCGAACGCTCACTGACCGCCCGATGAGTCAGTCCACTGACCACCCGCACCTCCGCGAGAGCGGTGAAGAACCCGGTCACGGTACGGATCGCGCGCGGATCCGGCCAGAGACACTCCCCGCATCCGCACCCGCCGCCGCGGCAGCAACGGGCGCCGTAGGCAGATCCGCGTGGTTACGCCCCAGCGCGACCTGGGCACCGCCGTTGCGGTCCCGCGCCTGCGGAACAGGATGCCCGCGCGCCTCCATCGTCAGGCGCAGATGCCGGTACAGCACCCCGAGGTCAACCAGCGCGGGACCACCGGGTATGCCCCGCCGCAGAGCCTCCAGCAGCGCACCGGTGAAAGCCGTGTTGGTCTCCCCCACCGGCGCCAAAGCAGTACGGGTCTCGGCGGCGGCTGCCAGCAGGAAACTGCCCTCCACCGCCGCCTGGTCGGCAAGCCCCGCCCCCGCGCTCATCCTCCCCAAAGCCAGGCCGCTGTAACAGCAGTCCAAAATCACCACATGCCGCTCGGCCCGGGAGTGCAGCAGCACCTGGCGCACCCAGTCATAGGGCAGACCGGTCTCGACACGGCCGAACTCGGTATGCGGCAGAGCCAGAACGAGCTGATCCTGGGCATCGACCAGTCCGTGCCCGGCAAAGTAGACGATCAGTGTGTCGCCGGCCTCGGCGGCCGCCTGCCGCACCGCGCCACACCACCGCATGCGCAGCAACCGGATCCTCCACAACGTGGGTGGAGCGCGGCGTCGTTCGTGCTGGCGGTCGCGGCGTGGCGGCAGAGCCGGCCGCAGCGGCCGCGGCCACACTCACCCTCAGGCCGACGTTATCGAGTCCCTGCCCGGCATGGGCCCGATCCTGGGAGCCGAGTTCGTCGTCGCCGCGGGCGACCTGGCCTCTTATCCGGACGCCGGCCACCTGGCCTCAGCCGGTGGACTGGTACCTGTTCCACGCGACTCCGGACGCCGCACCGGCAACCTGCACCGGCCCAAGCGCTACAGCCGACGCCTCCGCCGAGTCTTCTACCTCTCCGCCCAGACCAGCATCATCCGCGACGGCCCCAACCGCACCTACTACCTCAAGAAGCGAAGCGAAGGCTGCAAGCACATCCCAGCCGTGATCGCCCTCGCCCGCCGACGCGTCGACGCCCTTTGGGCCCTACTCCGAGACAACCGCCCCTTCACCACAACCCCACCCGCCACCGCCGCCCCGGCCTGACTCGGCCAACAAGACTCCGCCGACCGCGTCGGTAACCCGCGCTTCGTGGTGGTCAGCGTTCCCAGTTTTCCTCGCCCCCAGGCCCGACCATGATCGGCTCGATTCCGTGCCCGATCAGACGCCAGGACACGAACTGCGGGTCTGGGCCCACCCACAGCCCTGCACCGTCTTGAAAGTCGATGACCAACACACCGCGGTCGCGGACATCGACCGCAACCACTGACTGCCCGAAGAGCGCTAGAACGGGGGCGAGACTCACACCTGTGCCGGGGTCCAGCTCGTGCCACTCGCCAGCAGCGTCCCGGAACAGAAACGGCGTATCCAATACCAACTCGGCACCCAGCCGGTACCCCTCGTCCGGGTCCAAGGCACCGAGACTCAGCGTAACCTGCAGGTCAAACGCCGTGCTGTCCACCCGAGCACCGATCAACGCCGTAGGAACCTTCACGCCGCCTCCCCCACGTCCTCAGCACACTCCCAACATATGACTCGAGGTCCGATGGCGCAGCCCAAATCCCAGCGGCGTGCCCTTTGCGTGCCCGCATGGACGAGGACCTGCGGGAAACACCGGGCAGCCACGGCGCACGGACATGCGAACGACCCCTGCCCGGAAAACCCAGGTCAAGGGCCGTTCCTACTGCTCATCGCGCGGTCGGTATGGGATTTGAACCCACGGTGACATTGCCGCCACAGGGGTGTTCGAGATCGTCAGCGGCTTGAGTCGGTCATTGAGACTCCACCCAGCCCGTCAGCGAACCAACAACACACCAGGCCAGCGACCACCCCACACACCAACAAGCCCCCCTCCGAGCGTCAGACGCCCTCCGTCTCGGTGGATTCGAGTAGGCGGAGAAGGAACGGACGTTCCTGATGGCGTGGCGGTCTCATCCAGATGATCGACACTGACCAGCCGTCTCCCCGGCCCTCCTGACCAGCGAGATTGCGATCTACGGCTGGAGTATTAGTACTCCAGCCGTAGATCGCAATCTCGCTGGTCAGGGGCGGTGTGAAGGCAGGTATGGCCAGCGGCAAGGGCCCCTCCCACCCGGCGAAGATCTCAGGTCGAAGCAACCGACGACATCAGCTCCTCCAGCTTGTTGAGGCTCTGAGTCCAGCCTTCCTCGTGCAGAGCTTGGCGCCGCTCAGTGGCGAAGTCGCCCTGGGTGAAGACCAGTTCGGCCGAGGTGCCGCCGATATCGCGAAGGGACAGCGTCACCACCGTCTCCCTATCCTCGGGATCGGGATCCTCCCACCGGAAGGTGTAGGACAGGCGTTCCGGAGGGTCGACCACAAGGAATTCCCCGACCAGGTAGAACCGCTCGCCTTCCGGAGGCTGCATCGCGATCCGGTAACCGCCTCCTGGCCGAAGGTCGCTTGCCACACCCGGAGTGGTGAACCCGTCGGGACCCCACCACTTGGCCAATTCCTGCGGTTCGGTCAACGCTCGGAATACGACCGGACGCGGTGCGCGGAGGACACGTTGCATGTGCAGCCTCAGCCCGCCATCGTGCGTCATCACGAACCTCCTCCGGCCGAAGGCGCCGGATTGACCACCGCACTTATCCTATGTATCCCCGCCGAAGGCTGCGATCTAACAGCTCAGGGGCGGTGTGGGCGCAGGTGCGGCCACCGGTGATCATGGCGTGTTGTGTGGGCGAACGAAGATCAAGCGGTGGCTGCAGGCCATAGCGTAGACCCCGCTCGCTGGCGGGACCTGTTCGATGCCTTGATGGGCCGGATCGCGGGCCGCTTCGCGCGGCTCGAACCGCGACGTCGCGCACGGTCCCTCGTTCTGGGACTGTTGTCGGACCTGTCACGGAAGAATTGCTGGACGATCGCCGAGCATGCCTGACACGCCACACCGGACGGCCTGCAGCACCTGCTGGCCCGGGCTAAGTGGGACGCCGAGGCAGTCCGCGAAGACCTGCGCGGATACGTCGTCGAGCACCTCGGCGGCCCAGGACGCCATATTGGTCGTCCGTACGCACGAAGTTGACGCCCTGCCATGCAGACGCCCCCGTACGGGTCTTGGCCGCTTCGCCGCGATCGCCAGGACGCGCCACTCCAGCAGCTGCGCGGACCGTCACCCGAAAGTGCGTAACAGCGCTCGAACTCTCCCCTGGTGGCGGTGCCTACCAGCGGCTGTTCACCCGCGTCCGGCCTGCCTGCGTTGGTCGAAAAAGACGATGAGCCGCCGATGACGCCATCGGCATGACATCGCCCGGCAACCGCAACCGCACGTGGCCGTGTACGACTCTCCCCTTGCACATCCACCCGCTACAGGAGGAGACCAACGTGACCATCGCCCTTGAACACCCCACACCGCAGACCTTCGTCGACCCCTACGCCGCCGACCCGGCGCAGACCGCCTGGCCTGCAGGCGCAGCCGGGCAGGACATGGACTACCTGCTGCCGCCGCCCAACCCCTCCGAGCGCCTCAGCATTCTCATCGACCCCCGCGACCAGCGCCGCCTGGCCCTGCACGCCGCACTGACCGCCGCCGGCATCCCGCCGCTCCCCGAGGACCGCGACGCCATCGACCAACTCAGCGCCCTACCCTCCAGCATCAACACCACCCTGCAGCGCTGGCTGCGCCACCCCGCATGAAGCGAACAGAAACACGCCGGGCCCGTCGCGCTGTGCGCGTACGGACCCCAGAACCAAGCGCCGAGCAGGCCCTGGACGCCGTACGCGGCCGCTCCGAGGACAGCCGTCCACTGACCGGCACTCTCGGTGGCACGGAGCCCGGCTTCGGCCTGATCGTCAACCGTGAGGCGCTCCGCCCGCTGCTGCGGGCCTGCCCGAACGCGAACGGCGGATCCTCTGTATGCGGTTCTTCTGCTACACGCAGTTCTTCTGCGCGATGACGCAGAACCGCATCGGCCCGCAGCTCAGTCTCTGGCAGATGCAGGTGTCCCGGTTGATCGTCCGCACCTGTGCGCGCCTGCGCGACCGGCTGATGGCGGAGGCTTGCGGTTAGGCTCCAGGGACGCGCGGCGGCTGTAGCCCGTGGTCGGCGATGCCCCGAGAGGCGAGAAGCGCGGCGCGGCGCGATGAGCGAGCAGGACAGCCGGGTCATGCATCATCCCGCATTGGTTGCACACCGCAACAGCCGTGCCGGGGATGTCCAGTTGCGGATCGCCGACGTCATCACCGAGTTCGCCGGTTCGATGCCGTTCGTGTACGTCCACGCCGTCGCGTTCGCGGTCTGGATGCTTTGGGTCGAGAGCAGCGCCTGGCCCACGTTGACGCTCGTCGTGTCGCTGGAGGCGATCTTCCTCTCCACGTTTGTCATGATCGACCAGAACCGGCAGGCGGCCTTCCAGCAGATAAAGGCCGACCACGATTTCGTCGAGCAGGAGTTGGAGCTCATGACCAACACCGAGCTGACGCGAGCGATCCGCCTCATGACCACGGAGCTGCGCAGAGCAGCAACGGGGCCCCATCGGGGAGCGGGTCAGGCTCCTAGACCGGCGAGGGGTTCGGAGTCGTCGATGAAGGCGCGGGCCACGTCGGCCAGGCGACGGTTGTGGGAGCGGGCGTAGCCGCGCAGCGCGGTGAACGCCCGCTCCATGTCGATGCCCTGGCGTTCGGCGAGCTTCCCCTTGGCCTGTTCGATCAGTACCCGGCTGTTCAGGGCGGCCTGCAACTGTTCGTTCAGCACGGTGCTGCGCTGGGTGGTGCGTTGTTGCAGCAGGCTGATGGTGGCGACGTCGGCCAGCGCCTGGGCGACGAGGGTGGCGGGCGGGTCGAAGGGGCCGGGCGCGGCCCGGAAGAGGTTCAGGGCGCCCACGGTCTCCTCCCGCAGGCGCATGGGCAGGGCCTGGACGGCGCCGAATCCCCCGCGGTGAGCCGCCGTGACGAAGCGCGGCCAGCGGTCGATCTCCCGGGTCAGGTCGGGGACGATCACCGGTGCGCCGGTGCGGAAACACGTGAGGCAGGGGCCCTCGTCGTTCTGGAGCTGGAAGAGCTCCAGCACACGCACCTGTTCGTCGGAGGCGGCCATGACGCGGAGTTTGCCGTCCCGGTCGGCGAGCAGCACCCCGGCGGCGCTCGCGTCGAGCATGCCGACGCAGCGGTCGGTCAGCAGGCGCAGGAAGTCGATGAGGTCGAAGTCGGCGACCAGGTTGTCGGCCAGCTCGACGAAAGTCTTGGACAGGAGCTGTTCATCCATTGTGGGCACCCTCGATTGAGACTAGTCCCGGCCTGAAGGGGCGGGAAGTACAGGCGCGTTCCTCGATCGGCACCAATGCGTCAAGGGTCCTCCCCGGCCTGGTCCGGCTCCGCGTCCGGTGGGAAATGAAGGCGACGGGCCACCACGTCCGCGGCCACGTCGCCCAGTCGGCGTCCCTGCGCGTAGGCGTGGGAGCGGAGCCGGACGAAGGCTTCTTCGATGTCGACGCCGAGCTGGACCGTGATCATCCCGCTGGCCTGGTCGATCTCCGCCCGGTACGCACCCAGGTCCTCGACGGGGGCATCACTCGGCTCGCCCGTCTCGTCGATTCGCGCATCGAGCAGCACCAGCGTCGCGAGATCGGCGAACGCCAGCGCGTCCGCCAGTTCCTCCGCGTTCAACCGGACCGGAACGCGGGCGTATAAATCCAGGACTCCCGGGCTGATCGCCCCCATCTGCAGAGGGAGCGCGAACACCGCGCGTGCCCCGGCTTCCAGGGCCGCCTCGGCAAACACCATCCAGCGGTCCTGCAGGTCACGGGTGAGCAGATCGGGTGCCAGCACGGCCGAGCCGTGCCGGAAGGCGTCCACGCAGGGCCCCTCGCCCAGCGTGAGCTGGAGCTCTTCCAGTTGCTCGCTGACGCTGTCGGTGCTGCACAGCGGATGGCTCGGCGCGGTCCTGGACATCGCCGACACCCCGGCCCCGCCGACCGGCAGCGCGGCCACGGCCGCGGTGCACACATCCACCACACCGACTCGGGCACCGCGTCGTGCCGCCTGCTCCGCCACCAGCATCCGAATCCGCGCCGACCGGTTCTCAGGGCCCACCCGGACCACCGCCTGCCGGCATCGTGACAAGGCCCTCCAGACTCGCCGCGGTACGTTCCCCCGCGGGAAACACCAGCGCGCGGAACGTGGCGGCGCCCAGTGGCCTGCGAAGCTCTCCGACGTCCAGCCACCCCCAGGAGCGGAGCGCGGCGAGGGCAGCGTGATCGGCCCCGTCCACCAAGAGGGCGCCGAGCGAAGCCTCGTGGTCGGTCAGCAGCCGCTCCTGCACGCGACGGGCCAGGCGCCGGTCCTGTGGGTGGGGGCGGATCAGGATGTCACTGAACGCGAAGGCCCTGCCGGACACCGTAAGTTGTCCGACGCTGCGCGGCATTACTCCGTCGAAACCGAGCCACCACGAGCCGTCGCCCCGCACCGGGAATCCGAAGGCGCATCCCATCAGGCCGTCCGACTCGGCGATCACCATGGCGAATCCCGGTCGCCCCATGTCCGTGGTGACACGGTTCAGGAAGTCCTGGCGTCCGCGACGGCGGTAGGCGTCACCTGGCGCCGTTGCACGGGAGTCCACGTACAGATCCGCCAGATCCTCACGCATGCCGTCCACCAGCCGACGGTCCAGCTGACGCAACCGCACCGGAGCCTCGGCTGCCGTCATCGGACATCACCCGAGAGGACAGGCGCAAGGGGGACAGACCGGTGCGGCGGGGCGGGAAGGGGCGCGACCGGGGTGCCGCTGCCAGAAGGTGGCAGGGGGACGAACTGAGAACCGGGGAACAGGAACCCGCAGTCGGCGAGGCGGACGATACGCGCGAGTATCGGCGGCGGGTGGTGCAGTCGCAGAGTCCCACCCGCAACTCTGGTCTGCTGCGCAGCGTGGAGGAACGCGTTGAGTCCGCTGCAGTCGCAGAAGGTGACGAGGGTGAGGTCGACGTCGACGGTGCGGATGCCGTCGCGCAGGCACCACTCCAGGGACGCACGCACCAGGGGCGCCGATTCCAGGTCGATCTCACCGACCAGGGTGATCAGCGTCCGTGTCCTTCGGTCATGGCGGTAGACAGTGAGCTGCGGCAGGGGCATGACGCCTCGGTTCAGAAGACCATCCGGCAGCGGGCCCGGTGGCGCCGGAGTTCCGGCCACCTGCGGGCGCTCCCGGCAGGGCGTACGTTCGACGGAGGCAGAGCAAGGCCGGTCCGACAGCCCGCACCGCAGGCCAGAGGACCACCCGGTTCCCTCCCGGGATGCGCCGGGTGACGGACCATGAGCCCGCTCCCCGCGCCATCTGTGTCGCGTAACGACAAGCCGCCAGGGTCTGGGACGTCTGTACGGCAGCATAGTCCCGGCGTGGTCCGATTGGGGCGGTAACCCGCCTGTTCCCGGCGCCCGGATGTTCCGTGCATACCAGGGGGGCGGGTACCCGCATAATATGCAGGCCCGGACGACCCCGTCCGCGATGTGCCACGGTACTCGGGCATGTCCGACGCGTAGCGCGGTACTGGGCCGGAGACGCGAAACGCGGCGGCCGCCGGGCATGTGCGTATTACTTGGGGGGTCTTGTGAGTCTGAGTCCGCGCGAGGTGTTTCTCCAGCTTGTTCATGGGGTCGCCGACGGGAACTTAAGCGAGTTGCCTGACTTGTATGGCGAGGTCACCGATGTCCGGCATCCGATGGCGACGCCGGAGTCCGAGCCGTTGACGAGCCGGCGTGCGCTCCGTGAGCACTTCACGGTGCCGCCGGAAGTTCGGGAGTCCTTGCCGAAGAGGAGTGTCGTCGATGTCGTCGTTCACGAGACCGCCGATCCTGAAGTGATCGTCGCCGAGTTCGCCTACGAGTTCACGTTGCCGGACGACTCCATGGCCAAGGTGCCCTGCATCTTCGTCATGCGTGTGCGGGACGGTCAGATCATCGAGTCACGCGACTACATCGACCCCATCCGTACGTACACGGCACGCGGGGATCTTGACCGCCTCATCGCGTCGTTGCATAAGGGCGTTTCCTGACCCCGCGCTTTCCGAGGTGGGCTGTAGTGCCGCGATGTCCACGATGATGGAGATGACCGCCTCCGCAGGGCTTCCGCGTTGCGTCTGGACATGTCCAACGACCAGCCCTGCCAGCGGAGTCCGAACGGGCTTGGGTGGCCGCGTCGCAGGCGGCACCGACCGGCTGAGGTGAAGAATAAGACGCCGAGGAGAACCAGCCCGAGGCCGACGGCGACCAGGAGTCACGGCCCCGCCGGTGTCTGCGTAAGGCTGCGGAGCGTCGCGAGCACGCCTCTGGTCCCCTCCTCTTCGAAGCGGACGGCAGCCATCGACTGCCGGGCTCGGCGAACGCGGCAGCCCTTGCGTCCGAGGGAGGTCAGCGGCGCGCCAGTTGCCGTTCGCCTGCCGCACCGGACTGGTAGGGCAGACCGTAGTGCTTGAACACCGCTTCCTCCTGCTCGGCGGGCAACACGTCGTCGGTGCCGATCGAAGGGGCCTGCTTCACCAGCGTTCTGACATAGCCGACCCGGACATAGCCCGGCCCGACGATCGCGTTCTCAATGGGGACGAAGACCAGACGGTGCCGGGTGGGCAGTCCGGTCCGCACCGTGGCCATGGCAGGCTCGTCGGTGGTGGTGTCCACATAGATCGCCTCCAGGACACCGATCTTGTGCGACTCGGCGTCGACGACATCGCGGTTGCGCCATTCCCGGACGTCAGCTGCGTGAATCATGACCTCTCCCTACCTGGACGACTTGCCTGGTTGTCGTGAGTCGCGCCCCTGGTCCTCCACATGAAATCGCCGCACCGTACGACGCAGCGCCCGCTGCATCTGCTCCGGGAGCGGCTTGCCCTCCCAGGCGGCGACCAGGGCCGCGGCCACCTCCGGAAGTCTGGTGTTGCACTGCCGCGAGATGTCGACCAGCAGGTTCCTGGCAGCTCCGCGGCTGCAGGGTGTCAGGACCATCACCATGCCGCGAGCCTGGTCGATGACCGCGCGTCCGGCCAGCGCCCGCCGCAGCTGATCGTTCTCGGCGCGCAGTGCGACGAGATCCTGCCCCGCCGATGCGTTCCCCCACGTGGCCTCGGCCCGCAGGTTCCACCAGTCCTCTTGGAGCACGGTTGTGCGTTGCATGGCCTGTACCTCTTCTCGCGTTCTCGCGTTCGGCCGCTCAGGTCTGTAGTGGAGCAGCCCCGGATCGTGGCTGCCTGCCCACGGCACGGGTCACCCTTGGTGTTCATGTTCCCGACGTTCCTCGCGCCGTCGTCGCGCCCGATTCTGGCGGGTGTAGCGGCGGTCCCAGCGGTCCTGACGATCCCTGCGCTCCCGGTAGTCCTGGTAGTCCCGGGGGCCTCGATAGTCCCCAAGATCGGAACCGCCGCCACGGCTCAGGCCTCCGCCATGACCGCGGCCGCGTCGGGTGGCACCGTAGGCCAGCACCGCCGCGGCCACCCACCAAATGGGATGTAGGAAGCCGAAGCCGAACAGAACGGCGAAGAGCATGAGAAGCAGGACGAACACGGTGGGCCTCCCCGGGAGCAAGACACGGCATCGATACCGGGGACTGGGGCCTCACCCCAGAGCTTAGTCCTGCCCAGCGGCTGCGGATACGGCGCGACGTAAGTGCGTCCTGCCCGGCACGGATGGCTACTTGACACCTGTCGGGAAACTGCCGGGAGGGCTAGCGTGCGACGTGCCGCCCCGGCCCCCGGCAGCGTCGCACCGCCAACACGCTCCCCACAGGGCGCACCCCGCGCATCGGTGCCGGACCCGCCGCGTCACGAGCGAGGCCGTTCCCACACGCGCCTCGTCACGAGATCCCGGCGAAGCCCCGATGCGCCTCACGCGGGCAACAACCTGCCGCCCGCCGCGTCGCAATGCATCCCACACGAGGCGGTACACATGTACGCGCTGATCGTTCCTGCTTCGACTCCCTTCATCCTGCTTGCTGTGGTGATGGCTCTTTCGTGGTGGGAAGACCACATCCTGCCGTCGCCGCCGACCGAGTCGGCCGAATCCCCCGCCAAGGCTCAACTCACCCCGGCGCCCCCGGCGCAGCTCCCGGAACTCGCCCGTGTCGACACCACGTTGACAGGGGAGGTTGCCGGGCGTTGACTGGCAGCACGGCGTAGGGCCATGCCGCTCCGGAAGATCGGGGCGAGGCATTCCTCCTTCCCGCTTCGCCCGGACCCCGCGGAATCAAGGAAATCCGCGCGATCTGGAGGCCCGGCGATGATCTGGATTCTTCTCCTTCTGCTGATCCTGGTGGTCTTCGGGTTCGGCTTCACGATGCAGATCCTGTGGTGGGTCGCCGCTGTTCTCCTGGTCGTCTGGATCGCCGGCTTCGCGATGCGCGGGCGCGGCCGTGGCCGCCGCCGGTAGTCCGTTCCGGAGTTCGGCGCTGCCCGCAGGGACTCACTCACCAGACAAGCAGGAGGCCGGCCATGAGTGTCGGACAGACCATCAGGCACAAGACGCAGGCGTTCAAGGGCAGGGTCACCGAACGCATCGGCCGGACCACCGGCAATAGGCGACTGCGGCGCGAAGGCAAGACCGACCGGGTCTCGGGAAACCTGAAGCAGTCCGGCGACAAGGCCAAGGACGCCTTCAAGACCTGACCACCAACGCCCCGGGTGGTGCCCACGTCGCGGACACCACCCGGCATGCCCGAACGCCCATCAGCCGACAGGAATCGACGGCAATGAAGCAGACCAGCGTGCGAACCGAGAGCCGGCAAAGCCAATCATGATCATCATCGTGATCATCGCCGTGGCCTTCATCGGCCTGGCCATCCTCCTCTACCCCGGACGTGGAGGAACCCAGGACGGTGGCGGGCAGGGGCTCAAGCGCCGATTCGGCCCCGAGTACGCCCGCGCAGTCGCCGACCACGACGGCGACACCAGGGCCGCCGAACAGGAACTCGGCAAGCGTGTGAAGGAGCACGGCCTCCTCGCACAGCAGCCGCTGACGCCCTCGGCCCGCGAGCGCTACATGACGCGATGGGCCGCCGTCCAGGAGCAGTTCGTCGAATCACCGCAGCAGGGCGCCATCGAAGCGGACGCACTGCTGGCCCGCCTGGCAAGGGACCGCGGCTTCCCTGACGGCGAGCGGTTCGAGGACCAGATGGCCGCCCTCTCCGTCCACCACGCCCTCTACGTCCAGGGCTACCGCAGCATGCACACGGCGGCCCACGAGCCGAGCGGCACCGAGGACATGCGGGAGGCGATGACCGACGCCCGAAGCCTCTTCGAAGCACTGGTCACCGAGCAGCCGGTCAGCCCGTCCCGACCATCCGCCCCAACGGCCGAGGCAAAGCGCCGTGGCCAATGACCCGCCGCCACGCGAAGGGAAGCAGCGCCGGAAATCGGCTCATATTTCAAGCGTCGCCAACACGGGTAGACCACTCACGCTACGGCGTGGCGCTGGCACACTGCGCTTCCCTTTTTCCGGGCCCGACTCACGCTGGACCGGGCCGCCCGCCGACCGGTACCCGTGGGTCTTCGGCCCAGGGGATCTCAGGCGGTGCGTCGGGCGCTGTGTCGGACTTCCTGGAGTCGGACCTTCGAGGGGAGGCGGTCCAGGCCGGCCGAGTCTCGTGCGCGTGCGAGCGTTTCGCGGCTCAGTTCTCCCAGAGTCCGCACCGGATCGGCGTGAGGCTCCAACAGCAGCCGCACACGTACGGTCGGAGCGGTACGTCGGCCCGTCAGCCGGACATGAGCCCGCGAGACCCCGTCCAGGGCTTGCGCCTCTTCCTCGATGACGTTCTCCAATGTGCGGCCATCGAGCCGGGCCGCCGCGCCGTCTTCACTGTCGACGAGGACACGGTCCAGGCGGTGTCTGCGTTGCGCGAGGAGCCACCACAGCAGCAAGGCCAGCAGCACGGCGAGCGCCGCGATCACGGTCGGCCACCACCAACTCTCGTCCCGCCACCGGGTGCGTCCCCAGGCGCCCAGCACCACATCGTCCGGCCCACGAAAGGGCCACCAGCCCGGCACGTCGAAGTCCCAGTGGCGCTGCAGGTCCAGTGCGCCCAGCAGCACGCCGCCGCCGAGGGCGAACAGCCCGAGACCGAGAAGCCCGAGCAGCACCCGGTTCACCGTCTTGAGCATCGGATCACCTCAGCCCTTCTTGGGGCGCCGGACGCGCACGGCCAGTGTGGGTTGCCGGGCCAGGCCCAAGGACGTCACGGCTTCGCCCAGCTCGGCGTCCAGGTCCGCGCGGACCTCCTCAAGATCGCGGAAATGGGCCCGTGCGTGGGCTTTGACCTTCCGGCGGCCGACGCCCACCTGTGCCGACTGGACGCCGGGCACCTGCACGGCGCGGTCGCGCAGAACCAGGGCGGCCGCGCGGCGGTCGAGCCCGGCTCGGACGTCCTCTGACCCAGAGATACCGGTGGGCCGCTGCATGGACAGCAGCCGGCGCAGTCCCGGCGTCACCGCCAGCAGGAATAGCCATAGGCCGAGGGCCATCGCCACTGCGGCCCCGATGATCATCCAGATGTCGTCCAGGGGCCGTGTGGCCAGTTCCTCAGCGAGCCGCCGTCGCCAGCGCATCGCGGACTGGCCTGCCCGCACCGAGACCACGTCGTACAGGAGAAATCCGACCGCCACGGCGGACAGCAGGGCCACAATGGCGGCAGGGATCCGCCGCGCGGACCAGAAACGACGTGCCGACCGTCCCGATGCATCGACCGCTGCCGTTGCGCCCGAGCCCGGTGGGCCATCGGTGGACGGAGCTGCTTGTCCGTGATCGGGAGTGGGGTCGGGGAGGTCGCTGTCGCCGGGCTGCCGCCAGGTGTTCGCGCTCATCTCACCCTCTCCTGGTCCGTGCGCCGCGAGTGCGCCGAGTGCAGCCTCTCGACCGAGACCGCGAGGTCGGGGACGTCCATGCCGGCCCACGTCCTGATCCGGTCGGCGACCTCCTGGCGCACTGCGGCGCACTGTGCCCCGATGTCGGACGGATAGCCGAGCTCCACGGTGATACGCATCCGCACCTCGCCGAGCACCGCCTGCCGTTTGACGGCAGACTCGCCGTCCCGTCCTGCGGCATTCCGCTCCGGTGCCCGCCGCACGGCTGTGGTCACGCGTGGTGTCCGGCGGCCCGGTGGTACGTGGCCGGCAGACTCGGTGAACCGGCTCAGCGCATCGCGCGCCACCTGGGAGGCGATCTTCGCAACGACCCGGTCGGCGACAGTGGTCGCACCGCGCTCCCCGCGGGGGATGCCTGGGCGCCGATCAACTTCACCGGTCACTGCCGCCAATCTCCCCGAGCCCGTCGCCGGTCATCGCGGATCCGCTCCTGCCGGTCGCGGCGGCGGACGAAGTCGCCCGGTTCGAAATCACCTTCCAGGAGCCGCCCGGCCACAAGGCCGACCACGCCCAGCCCCAGCACCAGCACGAAAGCCCAGAAGTCACCGAAATACGCGGCGAAGCCCAGCGCCATTCCGGCCATCAAGCCCACCACGGCCCTGCTCATCACGCGCTCCTTCACTCAAGCGGGCTGCTCCGCCCCGGTTACTGGATCCGCTGCCGCTCCTCGCCTTCGTCCTCCTCGTCGGGCAACTTCACGTCGCTGACTGCGATGTTGACTTCCACGACTTCGCGGCCCGCCATCCGCTCCACAGCGGAGATCACGTTCTCCCGAACTGCCCCGGCGACATCCGTGATCGACACGCCGTAGTCGACGACGATCTCCAGATCGATGGCCGCCTGCCGCTCGCCGACCTCGACACTGACGCCGCGCGTGACGGACTTGCCACTATCAGCACCCGGCATCCGCTCCCGCATGGATCCCATCGAGCGCGCGGTTCTGCTGCCCAGAGCGTGGACGCCGAGCACGTCCCGTGCCGCCATTCCGGCGATCTTCTCCACCACCACATCGGCGATGCTCGTCCGGCCGCGAGAACCGGGCACAACGCCAAGCTTTACGTCGACATTCTCAGTCACGCGGCAACCCCCTAAAGGGACATACAGGTATTCACTACTCGGATTATAGTCGTTTTAGCACCTTTCGTCCTGTGAGGCAGAGGGCCGACGAATGGCCCGAGGTCCCGGCCCGGACCTTTCCGCGGGCGCTCCGGGCCGAGCCCGGCAGGAAGGGAATGCGGGCCGTGGAGAAGGAGGGTGAGAGGCCGGTGAAAACCGAGGCGTGGACGCTGGCAGTACGGCACCAGCTCGACCTGGGCCGGCTGCTCCCGCTCGGCGGACCCGAAGACGGGACATGGATCACCGAGCAAGCGGCCGTCCAGGCCCTCGGGCGCGCTGCCGACGAGATTCCCGGTGTTCGGCTGAAGTCTCTGCGCATCGGGCCGGCACCGCTCGAGCCCGTGTCCGAGCCGGCCGTCCGTCCGCCGGCCAGCGCGCTACCGCCTGGCCCGCTCAGGATCGAAGCCACCTTCACAGCATCCCTCGGGCAGCCACTGCCTGAGACCGCCGCCCAGTTGAGAAGCACCCTGCTCAGCGCGGCCGCCGAACGGCTGGGCCTTGTCACAGTGACAGCTGACCTACGCGTCACGGATCTCCATGACGGCCCCGAGACAGGCGTGAAGTCGCAGGCCGCAGCAAGAGCCATGAGGTCCGCACCGGAAGGTGCAGCCGCGCAAAGCTCGCCCCCGGCGACCGGAACAGGATCCATGTGGGGGCCCGTCGGTGAGCTGGCCAAAGTCGCGACGGCTGTTCCGGGCGTCGCCCGCCTCACCGCAGTACCGGGAAGCCGCCCGATCAAGGTGGAAGACCATGACGATCCACCCGGCCGACACGTCGAGGTTCACCTCGCGGTCGCCCCCGGACACCATCCACTGGAAATCGCCCGCGCCGTCCGGGACGCCGTAGCCGACGCAGCCACCACTGGAGCCCCGGGCCCGGTCACCACCGCCGTCCTCATCACAGAAACCGCGACCTAGCCACGGACGGGCGCCGTGGCCCGTTCAGGAAGGGCGGAAGATCTCGAGCAGGTGGAATCGGCGCCGCCGTTCGGCCTCCGGGATCAGCTAGCGTCCGCGACGCAATCAGTCGGTTGGTCAGCTCCACCGTCGCGAGATACCACCAGAAGATCCAGTCCAGGAAGGCTTCGTCATAGTCGCCGCGCTGGTCCGCCTTGCGGTGGCGTAGGTCGCACCGCGCGGGTTACCCAAGTCAGAGTCCCGGGCGGGCCCGGTCCAGGCCCGCGGCCCTTGTTCAGGAGTCGGCCAGCTCCTGGCGTAGCAGGTCGGGGCGGGCGTCGGCAAGGTCGAAGGCGCGCTTGAGGCCCTCAAGGAGGGCGGGCTCGATCCAGCAGGGGCGCCTGCGGTCGTCCCGCTCCAGGAGGTTGGACCGGTTGTCGGGGCCGACCCGGCGCCATACCGCGCGGATGCTGGTGAGCGTGCCGCCGATCCGCTTCGGATCGATCGGAGTCTCGGGGTGCACGGCGAAGCGGTCCTGGACTTCTTCGTACGAGGCGGTGCCGCCCACTTCGACCAGGCGGCGCAGCACGGCCCGGGCGCCGGGCACCACGGCGGCGACGGCGTCGAAGATCATCCGCTCCGTCCAGCCCTGCCCCAGATCCTCCCCGCTCAGGCTCTCCGCGCCCGGCCGGGGCACCGCCGCGGGGGCGTCGGGCCAACTGCTCGCCACGGCGGCGGGGTTGAGTTCCCTAGGCGGCCTGCACCGCCGCGATCGCCTGCTCATAGGTATCGGTCTGCGTGTCTATCGCCAGCTGCAACCCTCCCGGGTACCGGAGCCGTGGTCGGGCCGACCGGCGGGTCCCAGACCGAGGCGGGTGCGGCGGAAGTCGATGGCGGCAGCCCGTACCTCCCGGGCGGACACCCCGCCCGACCGGCCCTGAGCCGGCATGAGCAGAGCTCAGGCTTCGCCCTTCGGCGTTATTTCAGGGAAGGAGTGACTGATCCGCGGGTCGAGTCCCCGCCTTCACTATCGAAGGTCAAGATTCCGTGCGTACGGCGCAGAGGGTGGGTATTCTCCTCGCGATTTGAAAAAACATTTAGGAGTTCGTATCCGGCGACCAGTACTACCTCATTCCCTTCGTACGACTCCAGGTTAATTACTGCGGCCTCAAGTAGGCCAACTTCACTGACAAGCAAGGGTATACAGTCGCCGCCTTTTGTCAAGGCCAATCCGGCTCGCGCATACAGTGATGATATAAGCGTGAATCCGCTGGCGCGGGCGACCGTCTCATTGTCGGCGTCACTCAACTCTGCGATTTTATTATGGGCATGCTCAAGAACCCCTACGAGGGAAATCAACTCTGGAATGGTGATTTTGATAGCATTCGGGGCCGCTGGAGAAGTCGAAGGCGATTGAGGTTCATCGCGATGACGTCGGCGAATCAAAAAGTGCTCCCGGAAGGTCCTACGGCGGGGCTCTGAATCCCCCTTGATATCCCCGGCTTGTCGCGGGACAGTTGACGGGATGGGACTGCGTCACGGTGGATCGCCGAAGGGTCACTCCCTACTCGCGACGAACTCAGCTTGCAGCGTCCGGGTCATGTTTCAAGCACGACGCCTTGGGTTGCCAGCCGATAGCTGAAGTGTAGCGAAAGCCCTTTCCTTGTCGACTCAATCAGCCATCCTTTACATCAACATGCCCTATCTTTGCCATCAGTGGAGGCTCATGCATCATTAACGCGGCCGACATGATCTGGGATGGTCGGCCAGCCCCGCGACGTCTCCTGTCGACCTCTCGCATTCCTCCCTCCTGGCATTGTTGACGTCATGAGACCTGTAGCAGCAGAAAGCCACCCTCGAGCTATGACCCGAGGGCGGCTTTCTTTTCTACTCACGGATAACCGCTATTTGCGGATCCGCTTCGTTTTGCGTTGACGTCGCCGCTCACCGAAGGCGGTCAGAGTGAAAATCGCTCCGATAGCGATGGCGAACGTATGGTCCCGAAGGGGTCTCCGGTCGCCAAGATTTCTACGAGATAGAACAGCGCCGAAGATCAATCCCATGTAGATCGGATGCTTTGACGCCCATCTGCGTGTGTGTACGCGCGGATCTGAGATCATCCCGTCCCATCCGTCAGAAGTTGGGCCATCTGTGTGTACCGGCCGTGACCACCGCGCCACCATGTGCGGACACTCCTGATACAGCTACGGACTCCGGTGTAGTACTTCTTACCGTTTCCGGCGCTGTAGCCGGGCGTTCCGTCGAGAGCTCCACGCCAAGTGCTCGCCCAGTAGCCACCAATGTGGCGCTTGCGCTTGGGAGTGCCGTATCGGTAGGAGATCCAACCGGTGACGGCGCCTGCGCCTGTCGCGCACGCTAGTCCCGCCCGTCCTTCCGAGACGAACGAGCAGCCAACAGACAGGCCCAGTCCAACCCACTTTTGGTCGAACTCGACGTTCATGTTCCACGGCAGTACCTCTTTGTCCAGGCGGCCGTCGGAGTCGTAGGAGCCGGTGACGTCTCCGATGGTGCCCATGACTGAGTCGTGGATGCGGGTGGGCAGGCCGGCCGGGTTGTCGTAGTCGTAAGTGACGGTCGACGGGGCCGAATCGGTGACCTTGGTCTTGCGACCGCGGTTGTCGTACTCGCTCCGGGTGACGTTGCCCGCGCCGTCGTCGTAGACGATTTCCCGGCCGAGCAGGTCGGTGGTGTGGGTGGTGGTGCCGTTGGTGACAGTTGCCACGTCGCCGCTGTCGGGTCGTATGTGGTGCTCTGGGCGGGAACAGCGGTGCCGACTCCGCCGGTGACTTGGGTCTGCTTCGGACGGCCCGCAGCATCGTAGGTAATCGTTGTGGTGCGGGTGACACCGTTGGCGGTCTCGGTGACCTTGGCGGGATTGCCCCAACGGTCGTACTCGGTGGACTTCACCGGCAGTGCGCTGGGGTTGGAGCCGCCACCGGTGATCGCGCCGGCCGGGCCGGTGGAGCACTCCAGGTCGGCCCACTCCGGGCGCCCGGCGCAGCCGGTGGCGGACCAGTACTGAGTGACGGTGGCTCCGGCGTCGGAGCCGGTGGACTTGGGCAGGGTGGTCTTGGTGACCCGGCCCTGGGTGTCGTAGCTGGTGGTCTTGGCCAGCTTCAGCCCGTTGGGGTCGGTGATGACGCTGGTGGGAAGACCCTTGACCCAGTCGTAGGCGGTGGCAGTGGTGCGCGTGTCTCCGTCGGTGGGGTAGCCGTCGATCGCGGCGCCCACCTTGGTGGTGGTGATCTGGTCGGTGACCGTGGCGGTGCCGTCGGCGGGCCGGCCTTCATCGTAACTGTTGACGGTGTGTTCGCGTGCGGCGACCTGGACTCCGGCCGGGAGGTCGGGACTGTCGGCGTCGCCGGTGAGGGCCTTGGCAAGGGTGATCAGGTGCAGCGGCCCGAACTCCTCCAGCTGCCGCTTGCCGTCAGTCGAGTAGACCGAGACGTTGCCCAGTTGGCGGGCGCGCTCGGCCGTGGAGTCGGACAGGATGCCGAGTTCGCTCTGGGTGTTGATTTGGTAGTCCGCGTTGCCCAGGGCGAGTTCGCGGTTGGTGGCGGTCAGCTCGAAGGTGGTGTTGCCGAACCGGTCATACTTGCTTGACGGTCGGGTGCCGGCCGGGCAGGCCGGTGTTGACCTCGCGTCCGGAGGCGTTGGTGTAGGTGATGGTCGCCTTGCCGTAGTCGGCGGCAGCGAGGTCACTTCCGGTGTGGGAGGAAGGAACCTGGTCGGCGGGGAAGACGGCGGTGGCATCCGTCGGGGCGTCCGTCTGATCCCACGTGGCGGTGTCGCCGGGTGCGACCTGGTTGGGTGCCGTGTCGCCGGACAGGGGTACGTCGTAGACGAGCGAGGTGGTCGCCTTGCCGCCGTCCTGCGTGTTCTTCGTGCCCGCAGTCAGAGTCGGGCGGGAAGCTGACAGCAGCATGCCGTCGCCGGCGACCGAACTGTTGCCGGCCTGGCCGTACTCGAGCGTCCACGGCAGTTCACCCGGCGGCGTCAGCGTGGTGACACGCCCGGCTGTCGTAGGCGTAGGCCGTCTTCAGTGCCGGGGAGATTCGCGGGTCCCACTGCTCACGCAGGAGGCCCTGGGTGTCGTAGGCGTACTGGGAGACCACCGTGGCCATCGCGGCCGAGGCGCCCGGGTCGGTGGCCCACAGACGGACCTGCTTGACCTGCCCGCTGTAGTCACCGAGGAAACTCGACGTAGCGGTGGTGGAGGTCGCGTACACGTACTCAAGCGCCCGGCAGCCCTTGGTCGACGGCGTGGCCGCGCAGGTGGTGGCCGACACCGCTGAGGTGGGAGCGATGACGTACTTGGGTCGGGCCATTGTCATGCTGTTCACCGTGGTCTTCTCCGAGATCACGGTGGTGGTGGACTGGTCTGTGGGCAGGAACGTGGTGGCCAGCTGCCAGGTGGTGGCGGTGGAGTCGACCTTGTTGAACACCGCGGTGGTGCCGTCGGTGTCCTTCAGGGTGAAGGAGCCGGTCAGGCTGCCGGTCAGCGTCAGGTCTTCGGCACCGGACTCCGGCTTCCAGCCGCCGTTGCTGGTGGCGGTGAATCCGGTCTCCTCGCCGTCCACGACCGCCACCGAGGTGGCTGAGGTCTTGCGCAGGTGGGTCCAGTCGCTGTCGGAGATCTCAGCCGTCGTGCCGGCGGTCCACTGCGGCCCGAAGATCGCGGCCTGGCCCTCCTGCTGGGCGCCGTTGGCAGGCCGGCAGGAGGAGAAGGACCGCGTGACCGACAGGTCGAAGGCCGAGGCGTCGGAGGCTGACAGGCCGAAGCGGACAGCCGACGTGCAGGACACGGGAAGCGAGCTGGACCGGAAGGCCCTCGCCGGCCATCACGTCGATGGCTTCGAACCGCCTTTTGGGGAGGTTGTTTCGCCGAGGAGCTCAGCAGCTCTCCGGTGGATCTTCACCTCCGCTTCCAGCTCGGCGATCCGCCGTCGTGCCATGGCCAGTTCGGCATTCTCCGCGGTAGTGGTCCCGGGCAGTTGACCACTATCGATCAACCGCTGACGGCGCCACACGTAGATTGTCTGCTCGCTGATTCCCAGGAGCTGGGCGACTTCAGCGACCATGCGGCCGGACTCGACCAGGTCCAGGACCTTGCGGCGGAACTCCGGAGGACAACTACGCGGCATGGCAGCCTCCGGGTGCTGCTGGACGGTCAATTCTCCAGCAACCCGACTCCATCAGACCCAGGGCACATCATTCTTGATGAGGTTGGACAGGTTGACGCCGCCGTGCTCCACGAACTGAGCTTCCGCCCACAGCACGGTCTGGGTGCCCTGGTGCTTGACCATCCCCGGCGAGATGCCGAGCCGGAACGTGCCCGGCGCGGGCTTGCCCTCGTCCGTGTACGGCAGGACATCGAGCGGGCTGGGGCCGGTGGAGGGGTAGAAGATGGCGTCTGTGCCGATCGCGAGGGGGTAGAGGTCGCCCGCGGCGGTCTTCATCAGCTTGCGGTGGATGCCGACCCGCTGGTTGGCGAGCACAGCGGCACGGATGTCGGGGCGCCACGTCGCCCGCTTGAGCGCCGGCCACGGCTCGTAGTACGGCACCTGGCCCCGGTTGCGCTGCAGCAGCTTGCCGATGCCGCCCCTGGCGGTCGCCTTGATCGCCTTCGCCAGCAACGCCATCGCCGGTCGACCTGCTTGGAGCGCACCATGGCCTCGAGGAACTCGCTCCCGCCCATCGCGGTGATCACTCCGAGGTCTTCCATCGTCGTCACATACGCGTCGCGTAGCCGCTTGTACCAGGGGTCCAGGTAGCGGCCGGTCTACAGCCGCACGTGCACCTCGATCGGCGCGACCTCGAAGCCCGCCCTCCTTCCTCCGGAGCGATCGCCGACTGTCGTGATCGTCGTCCTCTGTGTGCCGCCGACAGCCGTCAGCGTTGCCGTCACCCACAAGGCCATCGCGGCGCCCGGGTGAGGAGGCACCCTGATGCCGGTCGGGCGCTGGACACCCGTCCCTCTCGGCCGCCGTCAGCGAGTTCAGGCCAACAATGCCGCTAACCCACAGATAGTCATGGCCAGTTCGCTTCCTGGCCACCTCGCTTCGTGAGTGTGACCCCCGCGTGTCGATCACCAAGGTTGCATCCTTCGAGACTGCGGGGGCAGTAGATGCGAAGACGTAACGTGTGCCGGGGATTGATGGCGGCTTCGGTCGGCGGAGTCCTCATGCTGACCACCACGACAGCCGCCCAAGCGGCGCCACCGCCGCTCACAGATCCGGTCAAAGCGACCGTAATTGCCGATGAGTTGGGCGACAAGCGTGCGGCTGGCGTCTACTACCGAAACGGACGAGTCGTCGTGGCGGTCACGGATCAGGCCGCAGCGGAAACCGTACGAAGCGCCGGCGCGATAGCGGAGGTCGTCCCCTACAGCACGGCCGAGCTCGACACCGCCAAAGCAAAGCTGGATCAGCTGGTTGGGATTCCGAACACCGCCTGGAGCGTCGACCAGAGTGGCAACCGGGTCGAGGTTCAGATCTACGACGGGGTTTCCGCCGCCGACAGGTCCCGAATTGAAGACGCCGCCTCTGGCTTCGGGGGCGCGGTCGACATCACGGAACGCTCCGGCAAGATCGAATCGACCGCCTACGCCATGCGCGGTGGTCTGGGCATAGCGTCTAACTACACCTCCGGCGGGACCACCTGGAGCCGAACCTGCAGCGCCGCGTTCAACGTGCAGGACGACAACGGTAAGAAGTACATGATCACCGCCGGGCATTGCATGGAGGATGGCGCTGTCGCCTGGCGCCGGAGAAGTGGGGACATTCCCCTCGGCAGGGCGACTGACTGGGCCTACGGTAACGACTCGAACCAGTCTGACTACGGCGTGGTGGCGTACTCCAACCCCGACGTCACTCCGTACGGCACCATCCAGTACAAGGACGGCTCCGAAGGGCAGATTTCCCGTTCCGCCTCCGCTTTCGAGGATGAGGAGGTGAAGCGCGTGGGGACCATGAGTCAGGACCTGGTGGGCAAGGTCCTCTCAACGAACGCGACGGTCACCTACACCGACGGCACAACCCTCAAGCACATGATCCGAGCGAGCAACTGCAATGTGGGGGGTGACAGCGGGGGAGCTCTCTTCAGCGGTGAAACGGCTCTCGGTATCACGTCAGGTGGCAACCACCTTGACAAGCCCTGTGGAGATTCAGACGCCCAGGCGGACCGCGAAAGTTGGTATGAGCCGCTGTACCTCGTCCTCTCCTGGGAAGACCTGAAGGTCTATTAGGGCGCGCACTGTCCCGCGCCATCTGCGGCTTTGGCGGAGACCCGTGGGCGGCGCGGGCGGTGGTAAGTGAACGCGGCTGCACCCTTCTGCGTCGAAGGTATGGACCGAGGCTGGCTACAGAGTTGAAGAGTCTCGGCGCCGTGCTCTGAGCAGGGAATCCGTCGTCAGCAACCTCCAAGGGAACTCCATGCGCACACAAACGAAGCGCCTCGTGGGCTTGCTACTTGCTTCCTTCCTCGGTGCCTGCCTGCTTACAGGTTGCGACGACGAGCCCGCCGCCGACGAACAGACGGACCAGCAGTCGCCGCAGAAGCAAGAGAAGCGAGCCCGCCAGGTGGCCGACGCCTGGGGGGGATCGGCAGCCGCCGCTGCATGGAGCCAGGGCTACTACCCCATGGCCGACGCGGTGCAGACACCGGAATCCGGTTGGCGTAGCAAGGCGGACGAGCAGGCTTACGAGACCAAGAACTTCGACCTGCGCGGGAACCTGCCGACCACCAGCGCCGAGCATGGGACGGTGGACTGGGGAAGCGGAGTCACGCTGACGCGTCCCCTGTGGGGGGCGAAGAAGGCGTACCAGTCGTTCGATCTCAACAGCAGTGAGGGACCCCGGCTGACCATCACGGGAGCAAGGCTCGGCGAAACGACGATCACCACGAGCCGAGGCACGGCGACCGTTCCCGCCTGGCTGTTCACACTGGACGGCTACGACACTCCGCTCAAGCGTGTCGCCGTCACGCCTTCGAAGCTCCCCGAGCAGCCGATCGAGCAAGCTCAACAAGGGTCTGCCGGCGGTCTCCGGCGCGTCGCCCGGCTGGTCGGTACGGCGACGGACGGCCTGTCCATCACGGTGAAAGCAACTCACGGATCCTGCGACGACGGACCCGTAGTGAAGGTGCTGGAGACGGATGAGAGCGCAGTGCTGTACGCCTCCATTGCCGGGGCACAGAGCGGCCCCTGCAGCGCCGATCTGACCGAACGGAGCGTGAAGGTGAAGCTGCGAAAGCCGCTCGGGGACCGGATTCTCCTGGACGCCCTCACCGGCCGGCCAGTGCCGTACGGAGAGCCGGACGCCCTGTCGCCGAGCTGGACCTAGCTAGGCGCGGGCCTGCTGCCCTTGCCTGAGCGGGTGGCCGCGTTCGTGGTCCTCCGCCCAACTGGACGCCCACAGCACCGGCAGCGCGGAGCGGCCGTTCTACCGGACTCCCAGGCAGGGCCTCCACGAACTGCTCAAGCGGCTGGAAACATTCGCTCCCAAAGGCGAGTTCCACGGACACAGCTACGAGTACCGCTTCAACTCGCTGCAGCGCCACGCACCCGCTGCGCGACCACCCGTCGAGCCCGTGGACACCTCAATGCTCGCTAATTTCCTTGAGCCCGCATACTGCAATCGTGTTGGCTAGCGGCACCGTTTGTCAGTACCACAGGTGTCCGCTTGGCTGTCGCAGGGAGTTAAACATGCAGGACATTGTTGTCGACCCTGTTGCCCACAATCGGGCAGCCTGGGACAAGTGTGTCCAAGAGGGCAACGAGTGGTCAAGGCCGGTGAGTGCTGCGGATGTCGAACGCGCCCGCATGGGCGACTGGTCGATTGTTCTCATCGGTCGTGAGCCAGTCGACCGCTCCTGGCTGCCGACGGACCTGACCGGCAAGGACGTGTTGTGCCTGGCCTCCGGCGGTGGCCAGCAGGGTCCGATTCTCGCCGCCGCAGGGGCGCGGGTCACCGTATTCGACAACTCACCCCGCCAGCTCGGCCAGGATCAGATGGTGGCGGCGCGCGACGGACTCGAACTGCGCACCGTCCTGGGCGACATGCGCGACCTCAGCGCCTTCGGTGACGCAACATTCGACGTTGTATTCCATCCGGTCTCTAACGTATTCGTACCAGACTTGGCACCGGTGTGGCGTGAGTGCTTCCGCGTCCTGCGACCGGGCGGAACGCTGCTCGTGGGCTTCCTCAACCCTGATGTGTACTTGTTCGACCACGAGGCGCTCGACGAGCGCGGCGAGCTGATCGTCGTGCACAAGCTGCCCTACAGCGATGTCACGCAGTACTCCGCCGAGGAACGCGCCACGAAGTTCGGCGCGGATGCCCCTCTTGAATACAGCCACACCCTCACCGACCAGATCGGCGGGCAACTCGCCGCGGGGTTCGTCCTCACCGGCTTTGCGGAAGCGCCGCACCAATCCAACGCATCCGCTCAATACATGTCGAACTATTTTGCGACGGTTGCGGTCAAGCCGGGCTGACCCAGCCGTGGGGCCGGCCGAGACGGCCGTGTCTCCGAATGGCCAAGTGGAGCGCTGTGCCAGCCCACCCCCACTAGGTCCTCGGCCCCTGAGGCTGACGGCCCACCTGGAATTGGCCGAGGACTGTCCAGGCCAGTCCTCGGCCAACCGACCCGCCCCAGGCCGACATATCGGTGTCCGCGGGCCGCGCCGGGGGTTCACGTCGCCCTCATACTTCACGGGCGTGCCCTGCCACAGTCGCGGTGTCTCGATAGCCCCCGCACGGAATGAATAGCGATCGAGAATCCGGCGCGCTGAAGTGAGGACGAGGCCACTGGAACCGAATCCGAGGTCGCGGTGAGCACGCTTGCGCGCAGGTCCATCGACCCGGCAGACCCGGCGATCACCAGCCATGCCTCTCACGTGAAGGAGCAGCACATGGTTGACACTGACCGGCGGTCGCCCACCTCGACCGGACCGCCGGTTGGCACCACCCATGTCCTGCTTCCCATCACGGGGGGAGGCCGGCCGAACCACACGACGCAGCGACCCGACCTCTCAGGCAGGAACCACATGACACACGAACCACACGACGAAACGCCCGCCCGGTTCGAGAACGGATACGCCCTCCCCGACCTCGATGGACGCGTAGCGGTCATCACCGGCGGCGCATCAGGGATCGGCAAGGCGATTGCGCAGCGTTTCGCGGCGGCTGGAATGCGAGTCGTGATCTCCGACCTCGACGGGCGGCGTTGGCGGCCGCGGCGGCCGAACTCGGCGTCGATTCCTTCGCTGCCGACGTCACCGACCCGGAACAGGTCCAACGTCTGGCTGATCACGTCGTCGCCCGGCATGGCAAAATCGACGTCGCCGTCAACAACGCCGGTGTCGGGCCGACGGCGCGCATCAGGGATCTCACGCTCGATGACTGGCGCTGGATGATCGACGTCAACCTTTTCGGGGTCATCCACGGCATTTGCTCGTTTCTGCCTGTGCTCACCTCCAATCCGCACGGCGGATACATCGTGAACACGGCGTCGATGGCAGGCCTCACCACCATCCCCGGTGTCGATATGGCCGCCTACACAGCGGCCAAGATGGGAGTCGTCGGGATCACGGAGATCCTCGCCGCAGAGTTGGCTGCAGATGGCGCCTCCGTCGGGGCCAGCGTGCTGTGCCCCGGTCCGGTGCTCAGCCACATCAACTCCGGACTTCGCTCCCGTCCCGCGGACCAGCAAGGTGCCCTTACCGAGACCGACCCCCTGACAGAGGCAGAGGGCCCGCTCGCGGACCTGGAGTGGAAGGACCCACTCGAGGCCGGCACCCTTGTCATCGACGGGATCCGCAGCGGGCGCCTGCACCTGATCACCCACCCCGAGCTCTGGTGGGCCGTGGGCGACAGGTTCGCAGCAATCGAGCGCGCGTTCGACATCACCGCGCGATAGACCACTCGGGTCTCCAGACGCCCCTGTCCTTGGCTGCGGCGGTAGAACTTTGCGCCGGCGTTCTGCTATGCCAGCACGAAGCTGCGGGTACAGGCTCTTCTGATTGCCCTTGACGGTGCACGCGTAGTGCGCCTTCTTCTCTTCGACGAGAATGCGGGCGGTCTCGCATTGGATGTGCACGGCATCGGCGGTGACCACCACAGCAAGGTAGTAGGGCAACAGGGCGCGAAAACAGGTGATTTCATTCGTCTTACCGGCACCCGCCAGCCGGGTGCCGGTAAGACCGGTGCCGGTCATCGCGACCAGCAGGCGCGCGGCGGAGTGTCGTTGTGCCGAAACCGCCCCACTGCGCCACCCGGGCGCTCAGGCCCTGGCGAATCCAGGCCTAGATGAGGAGCTCGGGGCCCCAGGTCCCGTGGCTGCCGGCGCGTAGGCGGAGGGGGAGGTGGGGGGTGGCCACGGGCCCGGCGGCCAGATCGGCGGTGTCGAGGATGAGCAGGTCGTTCAGCATCGTGGTCCAGTTGTGGCCAGGGCCAGGAGATAGCCGTCGCCCTCGGGGACGTCGCCGCCGCGGGGCACAACACCGGCTCCTGGAAGGTGAAGCGTTCGGGTGGTAGCTGTGCCGGGGCCTGCTGCCGGCCTCCTGGTAGGCCAGTGTCCGCAGCACTCCGGCGTCGACGAGAACCTTGAGCCGGTCATTGAGCAGGTTCGACGCGATGCCGAGAGATGACTGAGTCTCAGGAACAGGCCGGCTCGTCATCCATGGGGCCGGTCACATGCCTTCCTGATGGCACAGAACTCACCTCCGCATCGACTCGGGTACTCGTTCCGGTGGCCACGTACACCCCGCAGCCTGCACCGTATACCTGAGTTGTCTATCACTAACCAGATGGCACGTATGCCTGCCGGGTGGGCGCAGGCGACTCGGGCAGGTCCTGCCACGGCATGACGGTGTGCAGCACGTGCAAGATCCAGAGGCTGGCAAAGGGACGCGGCAGGTGAGCGGAATCAACCGTGCATTCCCTCGCAAAGACCGGGCCGATTGCACGCTGCGGCTGCCGGTCCGGCGCATGTGACGGTGAGACGGGCTGCCGGTACGGCGGCGAGCCAGTGGCCGGTCAAGGAGGCGCAGCTGGGGTATCCGCAGCGGACGCCGGACAGGGCGGCGCTGCGGAAACAGCGGCCGGCCGCCAGCCATGCGGGGCGGGGCCGCCTGTTCCGGATTACAAGGAGTGGGCCGCAAGGCCTGGCGGCGTTCGTTCCCGTCCTTTCGTTGAGCCTGGGAGGGTCGCGTGGAACTGGGAGCTGCGCTACTTCCGGCTTGGGGAGGCGGCGGTCGGGATCAGTGCTACGGAGCTTGCGTCGACTTCGTTTCCGTCATCGTCGATGAACCCGACGTGCACCGGTCGTTCGGTGCCCTCGACCTGGCGCAGGATGCTCGGCCCGTCCGGCCACGGCAGGTGCTTGTCGCCCCATTGCTGCAGGCCGAGCAGGACGACGAGGAGTTCCCGGCCCGCATCCGTGAGCACGTACGAGAAGCGAGCCCGCTCTCCCGGTTCCCGGTAGGCCACCTTCTCCATCACGCCGTATTCGACCAGCGTGTGTAGGCGTCCGGTGAGAACGTCCGGCGCCACACCGAGCCCGCTGCGGAACTCCGAGAATCGGCTCGACCCCGCCACGGCCTCGCGCAGGATCAGAAAGGTCCAGCGCTCGCCCAGCAGGCCCAGGCTGCGGGCGATGGCGCAACTGTCATTCGGAATCTTGCCCATGCTGCAACCCTACCCTGGGTTGTTTCTTCCAACCCAGAGGGTCTAGGTTGGAAAAACCTATCCAGCAGGGAGTTGCGTCATGCAGATCGAAGGACAGACCGCACTGGTCACCGGGGCGAACCGCGGCCTGGGACGGCACCTGGCAAAGCAGTTGCGCGACCGGGGAGCGACCGTCTACGCGGCAGCCCACAATCCCGCGGCCGTCGACCTCGACGGCGTGAAGCCGATCGCCCTCGACGTGACCGACCCCGCCTCCATCGCCGCCGCGGCAGAGGCGACCGGCGAAGTGTCGATCCTGGTCAACAACGCCGGTTCGGCCACCTCCGCGTCGCTGCTGACGGGCGACCTGGCGGACATCCGCCTGGAGATCGACACCCACTACCTCGGCACCCTGGCGGTCACCCGGGCATTCGCCCCCCAGCTCGGCGCTCACGACAGCAGCGCGGTGCTGAACATCCTGTCGGTCGCCTCCTGGGTCAACTTCCCCGACTTCGGTGCCTATTGCGCCGCCAAGTCGGCCGCCTGGTCGATGACGAACGGGCTGCGCCAGGAACTCGCCCCGCAGGGCACCCGGGTCTCGGCGCTGCACGTCGGGTACATGGACACCGACATGACCGCCGGCCTCGACGCGCCGAAGGCCGACCCCGCCGACATCGCGCGCATCGCCCTCGACGGTGTCGCTGCCGGCACCCCCGAGATCGTCGCCGACGAGACGAGCAAGACCGTGCTCGCGGGTCTGTCCGGAGGCGTCGGCGCGCTCTACCCGCAGTTCGGGACACGGAATCGCACGCCCGCTTACGTCATCGTCAACTTCGATGTGCTCGACCAGGAGGCCGGCGCGGTGTACGCGGCCGTGGCCCAGCAGTCCATCCTCAAGTACGGCGGCCACTACCTGGTCGCGGGAGCCACGCCCACGCCCGCCGAAGGCACCTGGGACTCCTCCGGGTTCGTGGTCATCGAGTTTCCCGACATGGACCGGATCCGGGAGTGGTACGACTCCGCCGAGTATCGGCGGGCCCGGGAGATACGAAAGGACAAAGCCCGGGTGACCATGCTGTTCGCCGAGGGCGCACCGCCTGAGGGCCTCTCCCGCCCGGCATAGGAGTGCTGTGCGGGGACGTCGGTGAGACGGGCGACACACCTTGAGTGGTGCTTGAAGGGGGTGAGTGCCTCTGGGATCGGTGTCTCCCGCCGGGCCCCGGACTGAAACCCGGCGAGGTGTGGGCGACCAGCGCTCTTACCGGCAGGTCACCCGAGTTGTGTGGTTCGCAATCGGTCCACAGCGTTCCAGCAAGCTGCCCGTTCGCACCGTCGGTATGCGGAGTGACGTGGCTGGCGTACACCAGGTGGCGCGCCGACATGCCCACGAAATAGAGGGAGCTGACCGCTGAGATCGTGGCCGCCTCACTCCATATCACTACCTCGGCGATCTTCCGGGCCTCCGCCTTGTCATACGGCAGGCCCGTTCGCTGGCCCGGCGGTTCGCTGCCGTTTGGTTCGCGGCTCTCGGCTCGGCGCCCGAGCACGGAGCTGCTCGCCCTGCGGGCGAATACTGCAGCTCTTGAATACCGCCACTTCACCAGTGGAGCCACGAGACGACCGAGGCGATCGTCGGCGCGGTCACCGGCAGCCCCACTGATCCCCACACCTTGCTGCTCGGCAGATACGACGACGGACACCTTCGGTACACGGGCCGCACCACCAAGCTCGCCCAGGCAGCCAGCAGCGCGGTTGCCGGCCTACTTGCCCCGGCCGGGCGCGGCCATCCCTGGACAGGCTGGTCGTTCTCCGCCGGGTGGGGCAGCCGGGAGACGCTGGATGTCACGCTGGTCGAACGCGAACTGGTGGTGGAAGTCGGCGTCGACGTCGCCCGCGACGCTGCGGGCCGGTGGCGCCACCCCGCACGCCTTCACCGCCCCCGCCCCGAGCTCTCCCCTACGGATGTTCCCCACATAATGACGACGCCGCGCTGACGACGGCTCGGGCGCGGCGGCCAGTCGATGGGCAACCGGCAGAGGCGGGACGGCTCGGGCGGTTTCGGCCGCATCTGCACCGCCTGCTCCGTCGTTGGGCAGTGTGTGCATGCTCGCGATGGCAGGAAACCCTTCGGGGTCTTCCTCGGGGACTACTGGCTCCGGCCCGAGACTGATGATCACAGCGGTGCCGTGTGCGAACACGTGGCGAAGCGACCGGCGTCGTGGAGCGGGCGGTCGGTGATAGTTGCCCTCGCGGTGACAACCGTGGTCCTCGCGGTGGCGGCCGTCGTGATGCCTGTCCTCCCCGGATGAGCGTGTATGAGCTGTTCGGGGAACTGGTGGTGCGGTGCTGGCGCGCCGCGGCCGGTCAGCAACCGGACGATCCGCAGGATGAGTGCACGGGCGGGCGGGACGGCGGGCCCCACTCCCCGGCGGCGCCTGCCCTGCCCGCGGATTGTGCGGATCCTGCGGGACCGCCCGCCCGGCTGCACCGGTCTCCCAGCGGTGCAGCCACACCGTGCCCGTGGCTGGCCCGGGAGGTCGCCCACGCCCTGAAAGTACCGCAGCCGGCCACCACGTGACACCCTCATGACGCAGTCGTTGAACCATGGCGCCGTTGTCTTTGGTCAGCGGGGGCGTAGAACTCGGCCTCCGCCGGGTCCGTGGGAAAGGCCGAACGGCCATGCCAGCGGGCGTAGTCGAGGCCCGGGGGCAGATCCGCGACGTCCGCCCGAACTGTGCGGGCAGCCATACCTGGGGGGATCGCGCGGTCATGACGACGTACTCCGCTCTCACGACGTTTTCCGGGGCTCCGGTCCGGTCCCGGAACGTCCCGAAAGGTCGCGGACGGAGCCGGACCATTGACTGCGCACCGTGTGCTTCGGTGACAACGGCCCTGCTGTCGCCAGTCCTCGCTGTCACACACTCTGCCCATACGTTGTCATGTCGGGCATGCGCACTATCCTCAGCGGACAGTCGGGCCTCCGACGGGAATCCGACTCCTACGCGGTCACCGCGGAGTTCTACGACATCTTGCAGGCCGACGCGGACGAAGCCCGGGTCCGCCGGCTCTACGCACGCCAGATCGCCGACGCCCGCACCGGCGTCCTGGACGTCGGGGCTGGTACCGGACGGGTGACGATGCTGGCCCTCGCCGACTCCTGGGCCGACGTGCACGCCGTCGAACCGGCCCGGGCTATGCGTACGTCGCTGCTGACCCGGCTCGCCGCCCTGCCCTCCGAGCAGCGGGACCGGGTCACCGTGCACCCGCACCCCCTGGACGAGACCGCGCTGGACGCGGTCGCGGACGTGGCCGTCTGCCACAACATGGTCGGCTGCCTGCCACCCGGCGTACGCGAGAAGTTGTGGCCCGCGCTCGGCAGGGCCCTCACCCCCGGCGGCTCGCTGTTCGTGCAGCTGCCGCCGGCCCGGCTCCCGGCCCGCACCGTCGTGCGCCTACTCGCGGACAAACGGGTCGGCGAGCACGTCTACGGCGGGCGCATGACGATGTCGGCCGTCGGCTACCGCATCCGGACCCGCGCCGACTACTGGGTCAGGGATGCCGAGGACGTGCTGCGGGAACACACCGAGACGTTCTGGATGTGGCCCGCGACACGCGCCCAGCTGACCCGCGAGCTGGCAGTGCACGGGTTCGCCCCGCTCCCGGGGTACGAGGAGTCGGAGCTGCTGGCCGTGACGCTGCGCGGCCGCCGGTGAGACGCCGCACCGCAAGACCCCCCCGGGTGCCGCACTGCCACAACCGGGCCCATCGCCCGGTCATCCGCACGTCCCCACCGCACAGTTCGCCGTGTGTGCCACACCAACTGGGACGGGATGCAACGTGTCGCATGTGAAGACGTTCGTGATCGTCGGGGGCGGTCCGGCGCCGGCAAGGCCGCCGAGGAACTGTGCGCGCACGGTCACGACGGGCCCCTCGCGTACGAAACGTACCCGCTGCCCCCACCGCTCCCGGGAAATGGGAGAGACGCTGACATCTCCGCAACGAGACACACTGTCGGACCGAACTTCGGCACCCTGACCCACTCAGTGGCAATGGAGTGTTACGTGTGAACGGGCCACCGCTGAGGGCTGCTTGCCCCGGGCCGCTATTCGCCCTCACGTACCGAAGGGAATCATCATGCGTACTTCAGCACGCGCCGCAGTCGTCGGAGCCTGCCTCATAGGGCTCTCGCTCGCCTCGACGACCGCCCAGGCCGCCCCCGGCGGCCCCGGCGTCAGCGGCCGGGTCCTGGCCCAGCGGACCGTCGGCGACACCGACTACCTCCTCCGCGAGATCACCATCCCGCCCGGCCAGGCGACCGGGTGGCACTACCACGAGGGCACCCTGTACGCCTTCGTCAAGCAGGGCACGCTGAGCCACTTCGACGCCTCCTGCGCCTCCGACGGCGTGTACAAAAAGGGTGGCTTCCTGAAGGAGCCGTCGGGCGCGGACCACGTGCACATCGGCGAGAACCGCGGAGCCACGGACGTCGTCCTGGAGGTCCTCTACGTCCTGCCGCACGGCACCCCCTTCTCCCAGGACGCGCCGTCCCTGGGCTGCGAACTGCCGTGACGGCGACCGCACGGCGGCTGTCACAGCTTCCTCAACTACCCGGTCAATGCGGTACCGACAGCTCGTGGCGGTCCGTGCCCGGGCCCCGCGGCGACGAAGGAGGAGCATGGCAGGGACATTCATCAGTCGCGCCCGGGCGACCGCCGGTCCCCCGAAGCCCGTCCGCCGGACTTCCTACGCGGGCCGAGGCGGGATACGAGGATGACGCGAGACGCCGACCGCCGGACCGACCCAGCCGACGTCACCGTCTTGCTCGCCGCGAAGGCCGCCGTCCTGGAGGGACGGCTCGGGGTGCTCCGGGAGGCGATCGACGAGGTGAACGCCCGGATCAACGCGGTGTCCGAGAAGATCAGACGGCTGCCCGCAGCCGGCGACCACGAGGCGCCCCCGGCGGACGAAGGGAGCGCCACGGGGCTCGCTCCGTCCCCGGCCCGCCGTCCCTGACGGCCCGATCAACGGTGTGCTCTGCTTGGGACCGCCCACTCTGCTCTCGGCCGACGGGGCCGCTGCATATGATGTTCGCCAGCATCCCCTCGGTGCCGCGCCGGGAGCATTGAGCGGTCCCGCCAGGACACAGGGTTGAGGACGAGAGGAACCCATGGGCTCCGTGACCCAGACGGCTCGCGCCATCGAGAGCACCGCCGAGAGTCTCCAGGAGGACCTGGCCCGACTGGAGATCCAGAAGCAGGCGTTGGAGAGGGAACTGGCCGCGGTCACCGCCCATCTCGGTTCCGTGCAGCGGGCGCTCGACGCCCTTCAGGCCCTCATGCCCGGCACCGGCCCGGCGGCCGCCCCATCCCCGCGGGATCCCGCCCCCGTGAGCGTCCCGTCGCCGACGAAGCCGCAGGCCGCGCGCGCCGCAGCAACCGCCGAAGCCGCCGCAGAGTCCCCGGCCACGGCGGGCCGGAGCGACAAGGCGGGCGACGGCAGCACGACGTACGAGCTCACGGAGCAGATCCTGGCGTACTTCGCGCAGGCCGGGGACACCGAGGTCCGCGCCCGCGACGTCGCGTCGGCGCTGAGACGCGACACCGACAGCGGCAGCATCAACGCCGTCCGCAGCACACTCGACCGTCTCGTCGGCGCCTCGCGCGTCCAGCGGGCTGGCCGCGGACTGTACCGCGCCGTCATGCCGTGAGCCGTCCTCCGGGCTGCGCGGGTTCCTCTCCGCGGCGCAGTTCGCCGCGGGAGACGAATGCCTCCCTCGGGTGCTGCACCGACGCCAGCGACACTATGTCGCGGCCGTAGAGAAGGGCCGTGACCCACACGGCGAACACACGCGTCTTGCGTTCCCAGCTCGGTATGGCCAGAACATGGTAACCACGGTGCATCAGCCAGGCCGGGAACCCCTTGATGACTAGGCCCCGGTACTGGAAGATGCCGCGGCCGAGCCCGAGTGTGGCCACCACACCGAGACTGCGGTGCACGTAGTCCTTGGTCGGACGGCCGCGCAGCGACGCCAGGATGTTCTTCGCCAGCAGCTTGCCCTGGCGGACGGCGTGCTGGGCGTTGGGCACGGTGTGCGCGCCCGGCCTCCCGGCCGCGAGATCGGGCACCGAGGCGTCGTCCCCCGCCGCCCAGACGTCGGGCACCACATCGGTGTCCGTGGTGACCCGCAGATCCGCCCGTACGGTGAGCAGGCCCCGCTCGTCGACGGGCAGGTCGCTGTGGTTGTGCACGATCGGGTTGGCGGCGTTGCCGGCCGTCCACACCAGCAGGCCCGAGTCGTACTCGGTGCCGTCCGACAGCCGCACCCGGCCGTCCTCGGCGGAGAGCAGCTGGGTGTTCAGGTGCACTCGCGCCCCCCGTTTCTCCAGTGAACGCACCACCCAGGCGCCCGGCCGATCCGTGACCTCGGGCAGGATGCGGTCCCGTGCCTCGACCAGGTGGAAGGCCGGTTCGTCCGCGCCGATCTCCGGGTACTGCTTGAGCAACGCGGTCGCCAGGGCCAGCAGCTCACCAAATCCCTCCACTCCGGAGAATCCGCCACCGACGACGGTGACGCTGAGCAGTTTGGCGCGTTCGGGCCCGCGCGGCAGACCGGCCGCACGGTCGAACGAGGTGAGGAGGCGGTCGCGGATCGCCACCGCCTCCTCGACGTGCTTGAGTCCGTACGCCTGATCGTTCAGCCCCGGGATCGGGAAGGTCCGGGTGACCGCCCCCGCCGTCACCACCAGCACGTCGTAATGCAGGTCGAGGGATAGCCGTGACTCCGAGCGGACCGTGACCGTGCGCGCGCTGTGGCGGATCTCCGTCACCGAGCCCGCCACCAGACGCGTGTAGTGGAGGTGACGGCGGAGCGAGACCGCCGCGTGCCGGGCCTCCACCGAACCGGCCACGACCTCGGGCAGGAAGGGCTGGTACGTCATGTACGGGCGGGGGTCGACGATGGTGACGCGCGCCTCGCCCGGCCACAGCCTCTTCTCCAGGCCCCACGCGGTGTAGAAGCCCGCGTACCCGCCGCCCACGATCAAGATCTCACGCACGGTGTCCTCTGTTCCTCTCGGTCCTTATCCTCTAGACCGGTCGTCGGCACTCCGTGTGACACGGTGGCCGATCGCTTGCCAGGGCTACGTGCGCGCCCTCTTCACCCGCGGCGCCGGCGTGCAGGTTGGACGGGCAGCGCGTACTCCGCGTCCGGGCCGGCTGCAGCTCAGGCGGGGAAGGCGAACAGCCGGTACTCGGTTGTCGTCGTGAAGCCGAAACGTCGGTACAACGGTTCGCCCGCAGGGCTGGCCACCAGCGCGGCGCAGCGCATCCCGCGCTCCCACCCCACCTGGAGCGCGGCGGCCGTCAGGGCCGCACCGACGCCCCGCCGGCGATGTGCTTCGGCCACGTGGACGAGGAAGATCCCGGCCACCCCGTGGGCGGTGATCACCACGGTGGTCCCGACCACTCGGCCGTCCAGCACGGCGGCCAGCCGGATGATGTCGGCGTTGTCCTCGCGCCGCGACTCGATGCGCACCATCTCGGCCTCCAGCCCGGGCTCGATACCCATCGACACCCGGTATGTCCGGGCCAACTCGGCCAGCCGTTCATCGTCCCGGACCGGTTCCACCCGCAAACCGGTGGGAGCGGTGTGCGGGACGGTGCCCGGGTCGGCCGGTTCGTCGAGCGGGAGCACCATCACGGGGAGGGCCGTGAGCTCTCGTCCACCGCAGCACCGCAGGACGTCGGCGGTGTCCTCGGGGCTGTCGGGTCCGACCCACCACCACCAGGGGACGTTCGCGAACTCCTTGCGGACGGCCGTCACGTCCGCCCCATCCGCGGACACCGACCGTACGCGTACGACGCCGTTGAACTGCGGGGTGGCAAGCCCGCTGCGGAACCGGTCGACGGTGTTGCCCGCTCGGCTCTGTGTGCCCCATCCCATGAGGTACTGACGGAAGTTGGCGAACACCGAGGCCATGACGCCAAGTTCCCGCGGAGCCTCAGTGCTTCGTGTCCCGTTGTTCGACGTTCTGATCGGGCTCGCCGGATCCACCATTGCCACTGTCTCCCTCATCTGGTGGTTCTGCACATCACAGTGTGCGTTGTGATTGCGGCAGGCGTTCTGCGGCCATGGCTGTCCTCCGGAGCGAGGATCATCGCCGTCTTCTGAAGTCCTTACACGTGACGCGGCCGGGAGCGATTCACTCGTGACGTAGTCCCTGCGGTCGCGTCGAACGCCACAAGGCCGGCAGGGTCAACAGGGTGACACCGAGGGAGACGGCCGCCCCTATGCCGACTGTGGCCAGTAGGGTGCCCCAGTTGTGCGTCACAGGCCTTCCGGCGCGTTCGAGCAGCGTGGTGCCGAGGGCCGTCCCGATCGACTCCGCCACGAGCCAACCAAGTCCGACGGGAGTACGGACTGCAAGAGGACGGATGTGGCGAGCGTACGACGGGGCGTGCCGAACGAGGTGGGGCGAAGCCGACCTCGTTCCTCGCCTGCGCGAGGCACTGACCGACCCGGTGCGGCTGGACCGGGTGCACCGGATCTAGGCACTGTATGCCGTCCCCCATAGGTGCGCGGCCCCCGCGGATTCGTGATGGCTGTCGGTTCCAACTCACCGCGCCCGCGCGCTGTCGAGGACGTCCGGTAGGGCTCGACGGGACCTGATGCCGAGCTTCACGTAGACCTTCCGCAGGTGCCATTCCACGGTATGGGGGCTGATGAACAGCTCCGCGCCGATCCGCGCGTTCGTCATGCCGTCGGCGGCGAGGGCTGCGACCTGCGACTCCTGCGGTGTGAGAGCGTTCGCAGGTGTGGTCTCCCGCGCGGTCACCTGCTCGCCAGTGGCGATCAGCTCACGGCGGGCCCGTTCGGCGAACGCTTGCGCCGGCATCGCGTCGAACATGTCGTGAGCCGTGCGGAGATGCTCGCGAGCCTGCGCGCGGCGCTGGGCGCGCCGCAGCCACTCGCCGTACAGCAGGTGGGTGCGTGCCACCTCCACGACAACCCCGCCGCGGCCGAATTCCTCTATCGCCGTGCGGTACAGGCGGTCGGCCGCCTCACCGTCGGCCAGCAGCGCCTCACTGCGTGCGCTCGCACCCCGCGCCCATCCGGATTCGGCGGCGCGGGTGAGTTCGGTAAGGCGGGCCAGCGAGGCGCGGGCCTGGTCGAGTTCACCGCAACGCGTCGCGGCCTCCACATGTTCGACCAGCGACAGACCAGTGAAGTTGAACCCGTCGTGCTCAATACCAGTGCGGGCGGCCTCGATCGCCTCTTCGTAGCGGGCCAATCCGTTGAAGAGCACGCCCTGGATGTAGCCCATGGCACCGAGCAGGGACACTTCGCCCCGCTGCACGGCGCGCTCCCTGGCTTCTTCGATGATGCCGGCGGCGACATCCGCCTCACCCCGCCACGCGGCCAGGACGAGCGTGGCGTATTTGTGCGGGGCGTGGCCGGTCGCGGTGGCGATCGCGTCGGCCTCGTCGATCATCCGGTCGGCCTCGGCGAAGTCGCCGTAGTGGATGTGCACCCCTCCCGCGTAGATCAGAGCCGGCGGCAGGCTGCCGAGTGCTCCGATGTCGCGGGCCAGACGCACTGCGCGAGTCGAGAGTGTGTCCCAGGCATGCAGGTCCCAGGCCCAGTGGATGAACGACTCAAGCGCGACCGGGGCCAGAAGCAGCCACCGTACGGCCGCCTCTCGCGTGCGGAGCTCTTCGTGCTCGAGCAGGTCGAGTGCCTCGCGCAGGGCCGGGACAGCCGTCTCCGAGCCGTCCGCGAGTAGGGCCGCCACACCGTCCAAGAGAGCGTCCGCGGCCTTGGAGCCCGAGGAGGGCGCCCCGGACGCGCGAGCCGCGATCGCCGCGGCGCGGGCGCCTGTCGGACCATGGACCCGGCCGGCGAAGATGGTCGCGCTAATCGCCTCCAGGTACGTCTCCCGCGCCAGGGGAGATCCGGCCGCGGTGAACTGTGCCGCCGCGTTCAGGAGCAGTGGTGCCGCCTCGTCGCTGCGGCTGCGGGCGAACAGGATTCTGGCCCGCAGACGTGCCAGGCGGGCCCGGTCCAGGACACTGAGGGGATACAGGTCGGCCACCGCGGCCAATTCCGTGGCCCGTTCGGGCGCGGCGGCCGAGAAGTGCGCCTCGGCCGCGGCAAGTGCCCGGCGCCCTCGCGGCCAGGGATCGGGCGTCACCTCCACCGCGCGTTCCAGCAGAACCGCCTCGGCCGCGATGCCCCCGCGCTGCCGGGCGCGGTCGGCGGCCTGCTCCAGTCCTGCGGCGACCTCCTCGTCCGGCCCGTCGGCCGCCTGCGCGGCGTGCCAGGCGCGCCGGTCAGGGTCCAGGAGGGGGTCCGTGGCCTCGGCCAGGGCCCGGTGCACCGCACGTCGATCCTCCGGCTCGGCTCCGTGGTAGACCGCCGAACGGACCAGCGGGTGCCGGAACCGTACGGGCTCGCCGAACTCGATCAGGCCAGCTGCCTTGGCCGGTGCGGCGTCCGGAGTGATGCCGAGGGAAGCGGCCGCGCGGATCAATAGGCGCACGTCGCCCACCGGTTCCGCCGCAGCGATCAGCAGCAGGGTGCGGGTCGCGGCCGGCAGCGCACCGAGCCGCCCGGCGAAGTCACGCTCGACGCGGCCGGCCACCGGCCCTTGGACGACCGGGGCACTCGACGCGTCGACGCCGTAGGCCAGTTCGGCGGCGCTGCGGCCGCGGGAGAATTCCAGCAGCGCCAGCGGGTTGCCGTGTGTCTCGGCCACGAACCGGTCCCGGACCCGCTCCTCCAACCGTCCCCCCACAGCTCCCTCCAGGAGTTCCCCGGCCGAAGCGGCGTCGAGTCCGCTGAGTTGCAGCGCCGGCAGGCCCGCGAGCGCGGACTGCCCCTCGGGGTCGCGGACCGCGAAGACCATGGCGACCGGCTCCGCGAGCAGTCGCCGGGCCACGAACTCAAGTGTCTGCAACGACACTTGATCCAGCCACTGGGCGTCGTCCACCAGCACCAGCACCGGCCGGGGCTCTGAGGCGCGAGTGAGCAGGGTCAGCACGGCGAGGCCGACCAGGAAACGGTCGGGCGGATCGCCGACCGCCGTCCCGAATGCCACGCGCAGGGCGTCACGTTGGGGTTGCGGCAGTTCTTCGACACCGTCCAGGAACGGCGCGCACACCTGGTGCAGGCTCGCGTAAGGGAGCTCCATGTCGGCCTCGACACCGCGCGCCCAGGTCACCTGCACCCGGGACGCCTGCGCAGCCATGTACTCCAGCAGCACCGACTTGCCGATGCCCGCCTCGCCCCGGACGACCATGACGCGGGAACCGCCGGCCCGAAGGCCGGCCAGCAGGTTGTCGAGCGCCGTGCACTCACGCTGCCGGCCGACCAGAGCGGGAAGCGGGCTGGCGATCATGCGACTCGGCTCCTCGGCGGGATCCGGGGGAACAACAGTGCTCCCACAGCGGTGTTCGGAAGAATCCTTGTCACGATACCCGGCGGCCCCTCCCTCGCGGTGCGGACAGACAGTGTGACTACTTCCACGCCCGAAAACACGCTGAGGTTGTCACAAATCGGGGTCCTGTCCGGTCGATCCCAACCAATGATCCTTTTCCTTCGCTGTCGTAGGAGGACCCATGTCTTCGCTCGGACGCCAGCTCACCACGTCCGTCCTTGTGGTGGGATGCGGTGCGTCAGGCCTCCGAGCGGCCATCGAAGTCGCCGAGGCCGGTGTCGCGGTCGTCGTGGTCACCCAACGGGCCCGCGAAGACGCCCCCGGCCAGCGCGGCGTGGGACGATGCCGAGTGGGCGCCCGCCCCTGCCCGCCTTGGCGACACCGGGGAGCGGCACTCGGCTGACACGTCGCGGCAGAGCCACTTACGGGCCGCTCTGCCTGGCGAGCGGATCGCGCCACGCGCCGCCGCGCAGCCCATCGATGGGGTCGAGCCCCGCGGCAGGCGCCCCGGCCGCACCGCCAGCACGTCCACCACACGGCTCACCGGCCCGGACCTGCACCGGGCCCTGCGTCTGCGCGGGCGGCAACTCGCCATCCCCGTCCTGCCGCACGTGTACGTCACCCGGCTGCTGGTCGACAACGGAACGGTGTTCGGCGCCTACGGATTCGGCCTCGTCGACGGCTCGGGCTACCTCGTGCACGCCGACGCGGTGATCCTCGCCACCGGCGGGCACACGCGCATCTGGCGGCACACGTCCTCGCGCCGCCACGAGAACACCGGCGGCTCCTTACGGCTGGCCGCCGAGGCCGGTGCCCGGTTGCGCGATCCCGACCTGGTGCAGTTCCACTCCTTCGGGCTGATCGAGCCGGACCACGCCGCCGGCATGCCGGTCAGCGACAGCGCACGTCACGCGGGCGGCGTGCTGCTCAACAACCTCGGCGAGCGGTTCATGACGCGCTACGACACTGAGCGGATGGAGCTCTCCGCCCAGGAGACCGTCACACGTGCGTCCTACACCGAGATCCAGGAAGGCCGCGGCTCCCGGTCCGGCAGCGTCTGGCTGGAACTGTCCCACCTGCCGGTGACACGGTCTTGGCACGGCTGCCGCACCTGCACCGGACGCTACTGGAACTGCAGATGCTCGACATCACCCGCGACCCCGTCGACGTCGTGCCGACCGCCTGCATCTCCCTGGGCGGCATCCGGGTCGAGGCCGAGCGACGTGGACGGGCTTTTCGCGGTCGGGGAAGCAGCCGGCGGCCCGCACCGGCCGGAAGAAGACTCCCTCTCCGAAGTCCTCACCCACGGACGGATCGCCGGGAGCGCCGCGGTGGAGTACTCCGCCACACTCACCGGTCCACGCCACTCACCCGCCGCGACCCGCGCCGCGGAAGCCGACGTGCTCCGCCTGGTAGTCGCCGACGGCGACCACAACGCCCGCGCTCTGCAGCGCGCGGTACGGCGCCTGATGACGGACCACGCCGGCGTGGTCCGGGACGAGGTCGGACTCGTCGCGGGATTGACCGCACTCGACGAGATCAAGGCCCGGACAGCGGACATCGGCGTGCACATCGACATCGGCGGCTTCGCGGACCTGGCGCACGCCTACGACCTCGGATCCGCCGTACTCGCCACCCGCGCGGCCCTCCAGTGTGCGCGGGAGCGGCTCGGGCCCCAGGACTGCCATCACCGGTCCGACCGCCCCGGCGCCGCGCCCGCCCTGGCGGACGCCATGGTGTGGTCCGCGACGACCAGCGGGCGCCGCACACCCCTGGCCGCGCCGACCGGAATCACCGAGCCGTGGCGCGACGCGTCCGACGATGCCGGACCCGCCGTGTGAGAGCGATCGACAGCGGCGCGAAATCTTGATGCGCCGCCCTGTCACAGATGCCGGGGTCGCCTGGTCAGGAGGGTACGAGCCATCGCGGCCGGTGCCGTGGACGAGGTCGCCGCAGACCCACCGGGCACCGTGCGAGATCAGTGAAGGGAAAGTCCATGAAGGTCGTAGTGATAGGCGGAACCGGACTCATCGGTTCCAAGGTCGTCTCCAAGCTCAACGAGCACGGTCATGAGGCGGTGCCAGCCTCCCCGAACACCGGAGTCAACGCGGTCACCGGCGAAGGCCTGGCCGACGTCCTGAAGGGCGCCTCCGTCGTCGTCGATGTCTCCAACTCCCCCTCCTTCGACGACGACGCGGTGATGGAGTTCTTCCGCGCCTCCACCACCAACCTGCTCGCTGCGGAGGCTGCCGCCGGCGTCACACACCACGTGGCTCTGTCCGTCGTGGGCACCGACCGCCTGCAGCAGTCCGGCTACTTCCAGGCCAAGCAGGTCCAGGAGGACATGATCCGGGACTCCGGAGTGCCGTACTCGATCGTCCACGCCACGCAGTTCTTCGAGTTCGCCAAGACCCTCGCGGACTCGGCGACCAGCGGCGAAACGGTGTCCGTCGCCCCCATCAAGATCCAGCCCATCTTCTCGGGCGACGTGGCCGCGGCCGTCGGCCGCAGGGCGGTCGGGACTCCGGTCAACGGAATCGTCGAGGTCGCCGGCCCCGACACCTTCACCCTGGAGGAGTTCATCCGCAAGGGCCTCACGGCCCACAACGACCCCCGCACGGTCGTGACGGACCCGAAGGGTCTCTACTGGGGCGCCGCCCTCAAGGAGTCCGACCTGCTGCCCGGCCCCGACGCACAGCTCGGCGAGACGCACTTCGCCGACTGGAGCAGCAAGCAGTAACGGCGAGCCCGGAGCCCACGGCCCCGAAACCGCAGCAATCTGACGTCAGTTCATCTCCCATCACTCGACTCTCAGGATCCCTACATGGACGCGCGCATCAACTACTTCGGCAACGCTCTCGCGGGCAAGGTCATGAAGCACCTCAACTCGGCCGGGGCCGCTGTGCACTCGGCGCTTCCCGTCGCCACCCAGGAACTGGTGAAGATCCGGGCCAGCCAGATCAACGGCTGCGGGTTCTGCACCGACATGCACACCAAGGACGCCGTCGCCGCGGGTGAGGACCAGCAGCGGCTGCACCTGGTCGCCGCCTGGCGCGAAGCCACCGTCTTCACCGACGCCGAGCGCGCGGCGCTGGAGGTCACCGAGCAGGGCACCCGCATCGCCGACGCGGCGGGCGGGGTGTCGGACGAGGCCTGGGCCAACGCCGCCAAGCACTACGACGAGGACCAGCTCGCCGCGCTGATCTCGTTGATCGCGATCATCAACGCCTACAACCGCATCAACGTCATCAACCAACAGCCCGCCGGCGGCTACAAGCCCGGCATGTTCGGCTGACCCGCGCGCTCCGGCCCGCCGGACGCCCACCGTCCGTCTCCCGCTCGCCCCGGCCCACCGAGCGGGAGACGGACCCTCGGACACCCTGCTTCCACACGACGCCACACCGCGAACCGCAGCACCCCTGGTCCCACGCGAAGACCCACCCGCGAACCACCGCACCCCGGGCATACGCGAAGCGCCACCCAGCGCACCCGTGCGTACATGAGCAGACCGACCCGCCGCACCCGCTGCCCGGCACGAACGCACCGGCCGCCTCCTGGCCCACTGTCCCAAGGAGACGACATGCACCCCTCCCCCGCCCCGAGCGACCAGGCCTTCCTGCGCATCGCCAGCGCCCGTGGCAGATGGACCCTTCTGGCCACCGTCCTCGGCTCCAGCGTGGTGCTGCTCGGCTCGACCGTCACCAACGTCGCGCTGCCGCACATCGGCGATGACTTCGACGCCGACCTCGCCGCACTCCAGTGGACCGTGAACGCCTACATGCTGACCCTGGCGGGACTCATCCTGCTGGGCGGATCCCTGGGCGACCGCTTCGGCCGACGCCGGATCTTCGTCCTGGGCATCATCTGGTTCGCTGCGGCGTCCCTGCTGTGCGGACTGGCTCCCGACACGACCACGCTCATCGCCGCCCGCGCGCTCCAGGGCGTCGGCGGAGCGCTGCTCACCCCCGGCTCACTGGCGATCATCGAAGCCTCCTTCCACCCGGACGACCGGCCGCGCGCCATCGGCCTGTGGTCCGGGTTCGGCGGCATCGGGGCGGCACTCGGGCCGTTTCTCGGCGGGTGGCTCGTCGACGGCCCCGGCTGGCGCTGGACCTTTCTGCTGACGATCCCCCCGGCGCTGCTGTGCGTGCCCCTGGCAATGCGCCACGTCCCGGAGTCCGTCGGCAGGCCTCAGCAGCCCACCGTCCCGGCCGGTACCCACACCCCGTCCCGGCGGGGCTTCGACCTCGCCGGTGCGGCGCTGGGCGCGCTGACGCTCGCTCTGGCCACCTACGCGCTGACCGAAGCCCGTTCCGGCGGGCCCGTCGCCCTTGCCGCGGCCGCGGGCAGTATCGCGGCCGGGGCCGCGTTCCTGCTGGTGGAGCGGCGCAGCAGCGACCCGATGATGCCCCTGTCGATCTTCTCGTCGCGGCCGTTCACGGCCATCAACCTGATCACCCTGTGCGTCTACGCCGGGCTGGGCGGGTTCTTCTTCCTGACCGCCCTGCAACTGCAGATCGTCGCCGGCTACTCGGCACTGGCGGCGGGCGCCGCCATGTTGCCGAGCACGGTACTGATGCTGCTGTTCTCCGCCCGCTCCGGGACGCTCGCCCAACGCCTGGGACCGCGCATCCCGCTCACCGTCGGCCCTGTGGTCTGCGGGGCGGGCATGGTGATGACGGCGCGGGTGGGCACGCACGCCTCCTACTTCGCCGACGTTCTGCCCGCCCTGCTCGTGATGGGGACGGGCATGGTCATCATGGTCGCTCCGCTGAGCGTGACGCTACTGGCCTCGGTCGAGGCCGCCGACGCGGGCCTGGCCAGCGGAATCAACAACGCGGCCGCACGCGCGGCCGGGCTGGTCTCCGTGGCCGCACTGCCGCTGCTGGTCGGCATGAGCCCGGACGCCTACCGCTCCCCCAACTTCTTCGACACGGCGTTCAACCGGGCCATGCCCCTGTGCGCGGGCCTGCTGGCCATCGGCGCGGCGTTGGCCTTCGCCCTGCTGCGCGACACCGCCGATACCTCTAACGCACGGCACGGCCGGGCTCACGGCCGGGCTCACGGCTGGCTGATGGAGCCGCCGCTGGTGTCGCGCTTCGCCCATCACCGGGCTTTCGACTAGGTCGAGCGCCGAGATCCCCCGGCCGGGGCGCATTTGCCAGCCGGTTCCCGCCCCTTCCCCGGCGGGAACCGGCTTCGTCCGTAGGCCGGGCCGGTCCTGCGGGTCGGCAGAACATCAACCCCCGCCCCCTCCGTCGCAGGACAGATGAAGCACCGCCACATCGTCCCGTAGCCCACCGAACGGGGCGGCCAGCAGCGATACGCCACCTACCAAGGCGTCGACGAACGTTTGCTCCTCCAGATGCGCGAGCCGACCGGCCAGCCTCAGCAAGCCCTCCTCCCCGAGCCGTCCGCCGGCCGTACGACCTTCGTAGAGTCCGTCGGTGAACAGCACGATGCCGTCCCCGTCCGGCATCGCCATCTCGGCCTCGCGCCAGTCCCCTTGCCCGGGGAAGAGTCCCAGCGGCAGACCAGGCGGCGGCTCCACCCAACGGACCTCTCCCCTGTGCCGGTGCAGAAAGCCCGGATGGCCGGCGGTGACCGTCCGCAGGGTGCGGCCGTGGGGCGACAGGACGAGGGACACCACGGTCGCGTAGGTCTCCTCCTCCGCTCGTTCCTCGGTCAGGATGCGTTCGAGCAGATGGAGTTGTTCCAGCTGGCTCTGCCCGCACAGCACGGCCGTGCGCCATGCGAGGCGCAGGTGGACACCGAGGGCGGCCGCGGCGGCACCGTGCCCGGACACATCGCCCATGACCACGTGGGCGCTGCCGTCGTCGCCGCGCACCACATCGCAGAAGTCACCGCCCAGCAAAGTGTGCGCGCGACCCGGCGCGTAGTGGAAGGCGGTCGTGAAGCCGTCTGCCTGCAGCGTCAGGTCGGGCAACAGGCCCCGTTCCAGCAGGGCGTTGTCCCGCGCGATCTCCTCGCCCGCCACGGTGCGCCCCGCGACGGCACGTTGCAGCGCCACCCAGATCTTCCGGCAGAACTCGTCGGGAGCGCTGCGGCGGTGATCGGCCCGGCCCTGCACCGAGCCGGCGACAGAGCGGAAGGCGTGGGACGCATACGTGCCCTCAAGAACGAGCACGGCCGCGTCGGGCGCGTGGCGGCGTACCCGGGTGACGACGTCGGCCAAGGTCCGTCCGGCCGGTGTGCCGCCCACCAGAACGCACAGCGGGCCGTGGGTGCCGGACGTGCGGCATCCTTCCTCGACGCTCGTGTGCCAAACCAGCGCATCGGCCAGCCGGTCCGGAAGCAGCCGCCGGACGTGGACCGCGTCCTGTTCGTCCTGGGACAGCAGAACCACGCGGAGGTCGCGGCAGAAGGAGAAGTCCCCACGGGGACGGGCCTCGCGAGCCCGACGTCCTGCACAGCGATCGACGGCCGGAACGTCCGGCCGCGGAATGGGGATGCTCATGTGTGGTCTTCCGTGCGGCGAGAATCGATGGCGGCTCCACGCACGAGTGTCGGCGGCTCGCGGAACGCACACCTTTTCTCCTGCCTGGCCCGATCTGTTCGCTCATGAGACAGAAACGCACACGTATCTGTGACACCTAGATCTCCATCCACGAGCCGCGTCCCGGCAGTTGAGGGGGAAGGCTGCAACAGGCCGATTCGCTGTCACGAACCGGGGCGCTGTCCAGTCAGTGAAGAAAGGGCGGAACTCCTCGCGGAGCCCCACCCACTTCCGCCGCCGTCGCCGCCGGCAGAGAACGGAGATGAGACCTCATGTTCAGCACACCCGGAGACTCCCGCACCTGGTTGGTCGGGCTGCCGTGCCGGTCGGACGACTCCCGGATCGTCTGGCTGTACTACGTCGTCGGCGAGGCGCCGGACAGCGCCGAAGCCCTGTGCGCAGCGGTGCGCCGGGCCGACAGCGCCCCCGAGCGGGACGCCCGCCGCCAGGTGCCCGTGGAACCCGATCGCGCCGAGGTGCGGCGAATACGACAGCACATCCTGGGCGACTTCGCCCTGGAAGCCTGCTGAGCCCAGGACGTGTCAGCCCGAGCCCACCCCGCCCCGGGTCACCCGCCCCACTGTGGGTACAACGCCTCCGGCTGTCACAAGCGCGCCCCCTGTCCGGTCAGTACGGGGATTGGTATCCGACACGATCCGAGGAGGACCGGGAAGATGTCCCAAGGTGTTGATCTACAGGCGGACCCCGCCACGGTCGCGGCGTCGCTCACGGCCGAGGCGACGGCTCTTGAGGGGCGGCTGCGCCAGCTCCGTGAGGCCGTTCACGTCGTGAACACACGTATCGCGTCGATCGCCGAGTCCCTCCAGACCCTGCGCGGCACCGCGACGACACACGGCGCAGGTGAGCGTCGCTCCGGATCCCCGGAGGACGCCCTCCCTCGCGGTTGAACACTGCACGAGCCTCTCAGGCCCGCGCCGGCACCTCCTGAAGCACCCATTCGTTGCCGTCCGGGTCGCTGAACTCGGCGTAGGAGTGATAGTCACGACGCTGCGGGTCGGGTCCCTCGACCCGCTTCTCATCGGTGCTGCGGTGGAACACACCGCTCGTGTCATGGAAGATTCCGCCGGTCGCCACGCCCCTCGCGTCGAGTTCCCGGCAGGCCTGCTCGATGTCGGAGACGACGAGGTGCAGCCCCCGCACCGAGCCTGGGGCGGCCGTAGTGACTCCGGTCCCGAACAGGATCGAGCACGCCGATCCCGGGGGCGTCATGTGCACCACGCGATAGGAGGCGTCGATGGCATGGTCGGCATCCAGTCGGAACCCGACGGCCTCGTAGAACGACTTCGCCCGGTCGACGTCCGAGACGGGCAGTACCAGGACGGCCAGCTTGAGTTGCATGACGCCGGTGCTCTCGCCGGCGGGCAGCTTGCCCGCCTCGGCTGACGCGCCCTCGCCCACAGCGCGGGTGTCGGCCTGCGCGGTGTCCTCCACCTCCTCGATCTCCACCCGATACCGGTGGATCCCGGCCCGCAGACCGTGGGCCACGACAGTCCAGCCCTCCACCACGCGCCACATCGCATCGGTGCCTTGCAGGTACGTCCCGTCCGGCGCGGCGGCAGCCTGCAGTTCGGCATCCAGTGCCGGCTGCCGTTCGTGCGGCACGTGGAGTTCCAGGACGAAGCGGCGCAGCGACCGTGTGCCGTGCGCGGCTTCCGCCGCGGGCAGTGGTACGGCGGCTATCTCGCGGAGCCCGCCGAGCAGGGTGACATTCAGTGTCGTCATGAGACCGTCACCGGTTCCCTTCCGTGCCGGCCCACGCAATCACGAGCGCTCCTCGTCGTTGACCCAACTCATCAGCTTGCGCAGCTGCTTGCCAGTGGTCTCCAGCAGGTGCTCGGAGTCCTGCCGCTTGTACTCGGCGTACTTCTTCAGACCTCCGTGGTACTCGGCCATCCAGTTCTCGGCGAAGGCGCCGTCCTGGATCTCGGCGAGGACCTTCTTCATTTCGGCCTTGGTGGCGTCGGTGATGATGCGCGGGCCGGTGACGTAGTCGCCCCACTCGGCGGTCTCGGAGATCGACCAGCGCATCTTCTCCAGGCCGCCCTCGTACATGAGGTCGACGATGAGCTTGAGTTCGTGCAGGCACTCGAAGTAGGCGATCTCCGGCTGGTAGCCCGCCTCGGTCAGCGTCTCGAAGCCCGCCTTGACCAGGGCTGACACTCCACCGGCGAGCACGGCCTGCTCACCGAACAGGTCGGTCTCGGTCTCCTCGGTGAAGGTCGTCCTGATGACGCCCGCACGGGTGCCACCGATGCCCTTGGCGTACGACAGGGCCAGCGGGAAGGCGTTTCCTGTGGCGTCCTGCTCGACCGCCACCAGACACGGAACGCCGCGGCCCTCCTCGTACTGGCGACGCACCAGGTGGCCCGGGCCCTTGGGGGCGACCATGCACACGTCCACGTTCGCCGGGGGCTTGATGAAGCCGAAGCGGATGTTGAAACCATGCCCGAAAAACAGCGCGTCGCCGTCCTTCAGGTTCGGGGCGATGTGCTGCTCGTAGATGTCGCCCTGGAGCGGGTCTGGGACGAGGATCATGATGACGTCGGCCTCGGCGGCGGCTTCCCTCACCGTCACCACACGCAGGCCCTGCTCCTCGGCCTTCGCCCGGGACTTGGAACCCTCGTGCAGCCCCACGCGCACGTCCACACCCGAGTCACGCAGCGACAGCGCGTGGGCATGACCCTGGCTCCCGTAACCGATGACCGCGACCTTGCGGCCCTGGATGATGGACAGGTCGGCGTCGGTGTCATAGAACAGCTCGGCCATGGCAATCCCCTCGCTCGTAGCCGCCCACATCGAACCGCGGGGAGAAACACCCGCCGTCGAGCGACAGCCGAAACACTATCTCGTTCAATGTTGTCACACGTATTGCACTGTGCGGGTTCAGCAAGTAGGCGACGCTTCCTCGAAGGAGCGCCGGAGAACCCGCTGAACTCCAGCCCAAGGGGCCCACGGACGTGCCGACGACCCCCACACAAGGTGCTTTCCAGCACCGCGTTGCCACCACCCACGTCGCGTTGGCGAGCAGGCGAGGGCGAGGCCAATGTCCTGCGTCCGGGCCCGGACCGTCGTCGCACTGCCCGTCTCCAGGACCATGCGCAGCGGAACGCCGGTGCGTTGCAGCACGGCCGCCATGCGGGCGTCGTCGGGGTGGATGACCCCGTAGACATCAGGTACGCCCAACACGACGGCGAACCAGCCGAGTTCTTCCAGGAGCCGGGTGCCCAGCCCTTTGTTCTGCCAGGTGTCCTCCACCAGCAGCGTTGCCTCGGCGTCACCGCCGTCCGACAGCAGATGCCCTATCGCGACGAGCCGCTCCCGCGAGTCCTGCACCGCCAGGTGCACCGAGTGGGGTCGGGACAGCAGCGGCCCCAGGTAGGTGTCGGGGTCGCCCATGGCCCGGTGGTAGCGATGCCACCGGGCGGCGGCGGAGCACCGGCGGTGCAGAGCGGCCACACGGGGCTCGTCGTCCTGGTCGACGCGCACGATCCGCAGTCCCTGTCGCATGTCCCTCTCCCTCGCCTTCGGCGCACCGCCGGTCGGCTTTGGCCCAGATATCAGACCGGGAGACACGGGCCGTTGTGACGTGTGCTGCGTGCCAGGGGCGCTGCCGCCTTTCCGCGGGGCTGTCACATACGCCTGCACCCCTCGGTCTCCTCTGCGGGAGCGGGTCGGGCCCGCGGGACCGCCCGGGACGCGCCGCTCTCACGCGTCCGCCCTCAACGACTTCGAGAAAGGCATTCCATGCCGATTGGCTCATTCACCGTTCTGGACGCCGGACCCTTCGACGGGGTGGACCCCGACGACTACGTCAGGGCGGCCATGCAGTGGCACTTCACTCCCGAGACGGGGTCCCAGTACTGGCTGGAACGGGTCGACCGGCTCGGTTTCGACCCCCGCCACGACGTCAAGGGCGTGGCGGATCTGGCGCTCTTTCCCGATCTGACGGACGAGCTGCGCGATGTGCAGGTGTCCGATCTCGTCCCCCGCGGCTACGGTCCGCAGGCCCGACCGCTGCACGTGTTCGAGAGCGGCGGCACGACCGGGGCACCCAAGCGGGTCGTGCAGATGGACGACTGGGCGCGGCACGGCAGCGAGCAGGTGACCCGCCGGCTCCGGGACCACGCACTGCCGGTCGGCGCGCTGTGGCTGACCGTGGCGCCGACCGGCCCGCACCTCGTCGGCGATGTGCTGCAACGTGCCGCGGCAGGTCTCGGCAGCCCCGGGCTGGGGGTCGACATGGATCCCCGCTGGGTCAAGAAGCTCGTCGCCGCGGGCCGTCGCGACGAGGTCGACGCCTACACCGACCATCTCGTGGACCAGTGCCGGCGCATCCTGCTCGGCCAGGACATCGGTGTCATAGCCGCCACCACCCCGATGCTGGAGCGCTTCGCCCGGGACAGCGACCTCGTGGAGGTCATCAACGGCAAAGCCCAGGCAATCATCTGGGGCGGCACCCACATGGATCCCGACACCCGGGACCTGTTGCGGACCGAGGTGTTTCCCGACGTGCCACTGATTGGCATGTACGGCAACACCATGATGCTCACCGCGCTTTTGGAGCGGGTCGGTCTCACGGCGTCGGAGCCGTGTGTGTTCGACCCCGTCTCGCCGTACGTCTTCCTGAGCATCGTGGATCCCGACACCGGGCAACAGGTGGCGGAGGGCGAGCGGGGGCAGGTGGTGGTGAGCCACGTCAGCAAGTCCATGCTGATCCCCAACAACAGAGAACGGGACACCGCGTTGCGGGTCCGCGCGGCTGACGGCCACGCCGGGGACGCCGTCGCCGACGTCGCGCCGGTTCCTGCGGTCGAGGGTGAGACGGTCATCGAGGGGGTCTACTGATGGCCCCCGTACCGACCACCGAGCCGCTGCACCTCGACGCCCTGGGCCCGCGGGGCACTTACCGCACACGTGTGCAGAGCACGGTGACCGACGTGGCCGGGGCACCGATCGCGCGGCTGAGTCTGGTTCCCCCGCTGTACGTGGCTCGGGCGATCGGCGCCCTACGCCAAGCGCCGCCGATCGCCGTGGCCGACCTGGAGACCGTGTTCACCACCGCCGGGGAGGCCTTCGCCGCGGGCACCGTGGGGGGCTTGAGCGTCCGGGAATACGAACGTCACGTCAGCCGGACCTCGGGCACGCCGCTCGCCGTGGTGCGCGCCGCGACCCGGGGCACGGCGCACTTCGTTCGGCATGCCGCCTCGTCCGCCGACCGTGGAAGGCCGCGCGGCGCCGCCCGCGACCTCAGCGACGCCGTCCTGCATGAGACGCACACGGTGTGGGCGCGTCAGGGCGACGTGTTCGCCGTCAACGCGTCCGGCAACCATCCCGGCGTACACCGTGTCTGGCTGGAGGCACTGGCGCTGGGTTACCGCGTCGCCGTGCGCCCGTCCCGGCGCGAGCCCTTTACCCCCTACCGGCTCGTCGCGGCACTGCGTCAGGCGGGAATCCGGGACGACCAGCTCATGCTGCTGCCCACCGACCACGCGACCGCCGACACGCTCGTCCACGGCGCGGACCGGGCCGTGGTCTACGGCGGCGACGACGTGGTGACCAAGTACGCGCACGACGCGAGGATCCTGCCGCAGGGGCCGGGACGGTCGAAGATCCTCATCACCGCGGACACCGACTGGCGTGACCATCTGGACGCCCTCGTCGCGTCCGTCGCCGGCGAGAGCGGCACCGCGTGCGTCAACGCCACCGCCATCCTCGTCGAGGGCGACCCGGCCCCGCTCGCCGAAGCCCTCGCGGCACGTCTGGACGTCCTGCCCAGCCTTCCCCCGCAAGACGAGCGGGCCCGTCTACCGGTGTGTCCGAAGGAGCCGGCGCAAGCCCTCAGCGCGTATCTGAAAATGGTGGCGGCCGGGACGCACGCCTGGCTCGGCGGCGACGGGATCGCCGACGACCTCGGAGACGGCAGCGCCGTGCTACGCCCCGCCGTGCACCAGACCGCGAGCGCCCGCGCCCCTCAACTGCGCACCGAACTGCCCTTCCCCTGCGTGTGGATCGCCCCCTGGACCCGCGCGGACGGCATGGCGCCGCTGCGCAACACGCTGGTGCTGTCGGCACTGACCCGAGACCGGGACCTGTGGGAGGCCATGGTCGCGGAACCCAGCATCGCCAACGTGTACTTCGGCGATCAGCCGACCCACTGGATGTCGCCGGGCGTCCCCCACGACAGCTATCTCTCCGACTTCCTGATGCGGAGCAAGGCGGTGTACCAGGGCCCGTCCTGAACGGCGCTCGCCCCCTCGGCGCGGGCCTACCGTGAACGGCGCCCGCCCCTCGGTAGGGCGACGTCCGTCGCTCCGACCGTCCGGCGCGGTGGTCCGCGGTCACTCAGCGCATAACCGCGGGCCACCGCGCCTTCGCCGTGCCGGGCGCGCGCCCGTTTTTCCTTCCCGCGCTCAGTGGGGCAGGACCAGCATCACGGCCGTCCCGAGCGCCATCGCCCCTTCACTCACGTGCCGTGACGGTGTCGCCGCCGCGGCACGGCGCGCCGCGCTCACGGCCGAGCGCAGCGAGGGCATGGGGCGGGTCAGCGACCACAGCGCATACGCCAGCAGACAGGACGCCAGCGACAGCGTGACCACGGAGCCGCCGAGGGGGACACCAGCGCCCAGAACGCCGGGCCCGGTGGAGTGCGCAGCCGACCCGAGGTGTGCGTGCGCCGGTCCGGTCCCGGTGTGCGGCACGCGCAGCATCCAGGCCATCGCGGCCATACCGGCCGCGTGCGCCAGCCGGTGGGTCATCGCCGCCCTCCTCCCTGCCTCCCGACCACCGACCGGCAGGAGAAACCACACCGCGCCGGCGGTGAAAACACCGCCGGCGACGGCAGCGGGCCCCGCGCGGACGTCGATCCAGGGCATCGCCGCCATAGACACGGCCATAGCGGCGGCCAACAGCCGGTCCACCCGGACACCGAACCCGGTCCTGGGGGACCCGACGCCCCGCGCCAGCCCATGCAGGAGCCCCGCCACAAACAGCAGCGTCAGCAGGCAGTGCACCAGGACGACGGGCGTGCCCATGCCGGGTCCGTGCCCGGTCAGGCGGTGGGGCGCGGTGCCCGCAGGTGGGCGCGCTCCGCCAGTTCCTTCTCGTCGACCAGTTCCAGCATGGGCTTGCCCGGAGCACACATCATGGTCACCACGAACCGGGTCCGCGCGTCGGAAAGCGCGTTGCCGTCCTGGTAGTGGATGGCGTCTCCGCCGGGCTCCCAGAAGGTGCCGCCCGCCTCCACCACGCGCTCGGGCTCGCCCTCGAGCTCGAAACGGACCGCGCCCTCGACGACATAGCCGAAGGCGGGGCCGGAGTGCCGGTGCGGGGGCGTGCCCGGGTCGCCCGGCTCCCACTCGACCAGAATGGTCATCGCCGACGCCCCCTCCGGGACGGTGATCGGTGCGGCGTCCTGGAGCACCTTCGCCGCCGTCATCCAGCCGGCGGTCCCCTCCTGGTCGCCGTGCCCGAGGTGGCCGTGGCCGGAGGGGTCGTGTGCTGTCATGTTGTCCGACACTGTGTTGCACCTTCCGTAGGCGTGAACATCGTTCGTCACTGGTGACCGGGAACCCGGCGCATGTGTGACAACCAGCCTCCTCACACAGTCCTTTCACCCGTCGACCGCGGTCTTCCGGAAGCATGGGGCGGGCAGCGGTCCTGGGGGCAAATCTGGCGGATCGGGCGCGACGATTGCCACCGTGTGACCGAGGATCGCGAAAGAGATAGCGTGAGCAGATGCGGCCCGCAGCGCGTACCCTTCCCCCTCGCGCGTAGCATGTAGGGCGCAAAGCCAGAAGGGACGACCCATGCGCGCTGGCGCCCACCCCGACACGTTCGACCGCGGTCTCGACGACTTCCTCTCGGCCAGACCCCGGTTGTTCGGCATCGCATACCGCATCCTCGGCAGTGCCGTCGAGGCCGAGGACATCGTCCAGGACACCTGGCTGCGATGGCAGAACACCGACCGCGCGCAGATCCATGAACCAGCCGCCTTCCTGACCACGGTCACCACCCGGCTCGCGATCAACCTGGCCCAGTCCGCGCGGGTACGCCGGGAGTCCTACGTCGGGCCTTGGCTCCCCGAGCCGGTCGACACCACCCAGGACCCGCACCTGGGGGCGGAACGCGCCGAGGCGGTCGAGCTGGCGGTGCTGTTGTTGATGGAGAAGCTCAACCCGATCGAACGCGCCGCCTACGTGCTGCGGGAGGCGTTCGACTACCCCTACCAGCGGGTCGCCGACATCCTGGAGACCAGCGACGCGAACGCTCGGCAGCTGGTCAGCCGGGCGCGCAAGCACCTGGGCGCCGAGCGCAAAGAGCGCGTCAGCCCCGCGGCACACCGGCGTCTGCTCGAAGGCTTCCTCTCCGCCGCGCGCACGGGAGATCTCTCCACCCTGGAGGACCTGCTGACCTCGGACGTCGTCAGCTATTCGGACGGCGGCGGCATCCGTGGCGCGTCCAGGATCCCCGTCATCGGCCGCGATCACGTCTCGCGTTACCTAGCTGCCTTCGCCCCGCGGTTCTGGCCGGATGCCGAGACCCGGTTCGTCGAGGCCAACGGCCGGCCCGCCGTGCTCGTCGCACGGGACAACGCCCCGGTGGCCCTGTTGTGCGTGGACGCGTCCGAGGCCGGCATCGAGCGCATCATGTGGGTGATGAACCCGGTCAAACTGAACCCCTACGTCCTGTCCCTGGGGGCCTGACGCGCACCCCTGCACGCCGTTCCTGGGTGCAAACCCCGCCGGTCCGCCGCACGCCCCGGGCCCGGGCCCGCCGCACCGGGCCCGGGCCCGCCGCACCGGGCCCGGGCGGTTCACCACGGGAACCACAGGTCGGCGTCGACGGCCTCCTCCTTGCGGGCGGCGAATCCGGACAGGTCGTTCTTGACCGGGTGCTGCGGGGGCAGGGCCGCAACCACCGGATGGTCGGCCCGCGCGGCCCGCCCGGTGCCCTCCCCCGGAGCGTCACGGAAGTACTCGGCGTTCACGGACCGGTACTGCGCCCACCGTGCCGGCAGGTCGTCCTCGTGGAAGACGGCCTCGACCGGGCAGACCAGCTCGCAGGCGTGGCAGTCGACGCACTCCCAGGGATTGATGTACAGCGTCCGCTCGCCCTCGTAGATGCAGTCGACTGGGCACTCGATCACACACGCCCGGTCCTTGACGTCGACGCACGGCTCAGCAATGACGTAGGTCATCGTCCCCACCTCCCCTTCGCCGGTCGGCGGTTGCAGACCGCACGGCCTTCGTGCGCCCGGCCGGTGTGCGGTATGACCGACCCGGCCGCCGGGGTGTGACACCGATAGGCGGGTCCGGGCCAGGGCGGCGGTGTCACAAACCGTCACTCCACCTGGTCGTAGCAGGTGACCACCCCGAGCGATGGGAGCAATCGTGGTTGCCACCGAACAACGTCTTTCCACCACAGTGCTGGTGATCGGCACCGGCGGAGCGGGCCTGCGCGCGGCCATCGAGCTGGCCGAGGCCGGCGTCGATGTCCTCGCAGTCGGCAAGCGCCCCAAGGAGGACACCCACACCTCTCTCGCCGCCGGCGGGATCAATGCGGCCCTGGGCACGATGGACCCCGAGGACACCTGGCAGCAGCACGCCGCCGACACCCTCAAGGAGAGCTACCTCCTCGGCGACCCCCGCACCGCCGAGATCGTCACCCGGGGAGCCGCCCTCGGCATCGACGACCTGGAGCGCTACGGCATGGCCTTCGCCCGGGAGGAGGACGGCCGGATCTCCCAGCGCTTCTTCGGCGCCCACAAGTTCCGCCGCACCGCCTTCACGGGCGACTACACGGGCCTGGAGATCCAGCGCACGCTCATCCGGCGCGCGAACCAGCTGGACATACCGGTGCTCGACAACGTCTACATCACCCGTCTCCTGGTCCACGACGGCGCCGTCTTCGGCGCCTACGGATTCGGCCTGGCCGACGGCAGGCGCTACCTCGTGCACGCTGACGCCGTCATCCTCGCCGCCGGCGGCCACACCCGGATCTGGCGGCGCACCTCCTCACGGCGCGACGAGAACACCGGCGACTCCTTCCGGCTGGCCGCGGAGGCCGGAGCCCGGCTGCGCGACCCGGAACTCGTCCAGTTCCACCCCTCCGGCATCATCGAGCCGGAGAACGCGGCCGGGACCCTGGTGAGCGAGGCAGCCCGCGGCGAGGGCGGCATCCTGCGCAACGCGCTCGGCGAGCGGTACATGAACCGCTACGACCCCGTACGCATGGAGCTGTCCACACGCGACCGGGTCGCTCTCGCCTCCTACACCGAGATCAAGGAAGGCCGCGGCACACCCAACGGCGGGGTGTGGCTCGACGTCTCCCACCTGCCCCGGCAGACCATCATGAACCGGCTTCCCCGCGTCTACCAGACACTGCTGGACCTGCAGATGCTGGACATCACCCGGGATCCCATCGAGGTCGCGCCCACCGCGCACTACTCGATGGGCGGTGTGTGGGTCCGCCCCGAGGACCACAGCACGGACGTGCGGGGCCTGTACGCCATCGGTGAGGCCTCCAGCGGACTGCACGGCGCCAACCGGCTCGGCGGCAACAGCCTCATCGAGCTGCTGGTGTACGGCCGCATCACCGGACAGGCGGCCGCCGCCTACTCGGAGTCCCTGACCGCGCAGCCGCGCTCGGCCGCCGCGGTGGCCCAGGCGCGTGCGGAGGTCGACGACCTGCTCGCCGCGGACGGACCTGAGAACGTGCGCGCCCTGCAGCGCGCGATCCGCAACACCATGACCGAGCACGCGGGCGTGGTCCGCGACGAGGAGGGGCTGCGCACCGGGCTGGCGGAGCTGGACGCCATCGAGAAGCGCATGGAGGACGTCGGCGTCCATCCGGACATCGCGGGCTTCCAGGACCTGGCCCACGCCTTCGACCTCAAGTCCTCGGCACTGGCGGCGAGGGCCACACTGGAAGCGGCGCTGGAGCGGCGCGAGACGCGCGGATGCCACAACCGCAGCGACCACCCCGACATGGATCCCGCGCTGCAGGTGAACCTCGTCTGGTCTCCGACCGACGGCATCACCCGCGAGCCCATCAGCCCTGTCCCCGACGAGATCGCGGCCCTGATGGAGGACGTCTCGGCGGACGGAAAGCTCGTCGAATAGGAATCACCCTGCCCGAGAGATGATTTCCGGAATTTCGAGAAAGGTGTCACAGCGCCGATCAATTCCCGGTCATACCTCGTGCAGGCGCCAGATGAGAATGAGTGAAGGGAATGTCCCCATGAAGGTCGTAGTGATCGGCGGCACCGGGCTGATCGGCTCGAAGGTCGTCAGCAAGCTCAACGAACACGGCCACGAGGCAGTGGCGGCCGCCCCGAACACCGGCGTCAACACGCTGACGGGCGAGGGCCTGGCCGAGGTGCTGGAGGGCGCGGCCGTCGTGATCGACGTCTCCAACTCGCCCTCCTTCGCGGACGACGCCGTCATGGAGTTCTTCCGTACCTCCACCACCAACCTCCTCAAGGCTGAGGCGAACGCCGGTGTCACCCACCACGTCGCCCTGTCGGTGGTGGGTACGGAAAGGCTCCAGGACAGCGGCTACTTCCGTGCCAAGCAGGCGCAGGAGGAACTGATCAAGGAATCCGGGATCCCGTGGTCGATCGTGCACGCCACGCAGTTCTTCGAGTTCATGAAGGGCATCGCCGAGTCGGCGACCGAGGGTGACACCGTCAAGCTGGCCCCGGTGAAGATCCAGCCCGTCTATTCGGACGACGTCGCCGCCACCGTGGGCCGCACCGCCGTGGGCACGCCGGTCAACGGTGTGGTCGAGGTGGCCGGTCCCGACACCTTCCAGCTGGACCAGCTGATCCGCAAGGGCCTGGCCGCCAAGAACGACCCGCGTACGGTCGTCGCCGACGTGCACGCCCCGTACTTCGGCGCCGAGTTGCAGGAGACCACGCTGCTTCCCGGCCCGGACGCCCGCATCGGCGAGACCCGATTCGTCGACTGGCTCGCCCAGCAGCAGTAGGCACGTCTTCCTGGGCCTGTCCTTCCACGCCCCGTGGAAGGACAGGCCTATTTTTTGTACGGCTCCGTAGATCAGCCACGCGCATGGCCGGTGCCGCATCCACTCCGCTGACAAGTGCTCCAAAAAAAGCACTGTCACAGCGTCCTTGGTCCCTCGGTCGTTGAGGGGGAGACGATCTCCGGGTCTGTGAGCGCCTCGTGGCCACATTCCGACAACCCGGGCCCCAGAGGAATGGAGTCAGAGGGACATGTATCCAGAGGCATCCCCCACAGAGGCACCTCCCGCGGACAGGAACCTCGCCGAGGCCGTCACCACCTTCGTGGAACTGCGGCCCCGGCTCTTCGGTATCGCCTACCGCGTCCTGGGCAGCGCGACGGAAGCCGAGGACGTCGTGCAGGAGGCGTGGCTGCGCTGGCAGCGGACCGACCGTTCGGCGGTGGTCAGCCCTGCGGCGTTCCTGTCGAGCACGACGACGAGGCTGGCCATCAACGTGGCGCAGTCCGCCCGCGTGCGCCGCGAGACCTACATCGGGCCCTGGCTGCCCGAGCCCATCGACACCAGCATTGACCTGGTGGCCGGCGCCGAACGCGCCGAGGCCCTGGAACTCGCCCTGCTCCTCATCCTGCAGAAGCTCACACCCACCGAACGGGCCGCCTACGTGCTGAGGGAGGCCTTCGAGTACGGCTACTCGGAGATCGCGGAGATCCTGCGCCTCACCCCGGTCAACGCCAGGAAGATCGTGAGCAGGGCGCGTAAGCATCTCACGGACGACGAGCGGGACAGTGTCGACATCCAGGAGCACCGCAGACTGCTCGATGCTTTCGTCGCGGCCGCCCAGGAAGGGGACGTGGCCTCGCTGGAAGCGCTCCTGACGCCCGACGCGGTCAGTCTGTCCGACGGCAACGGGCTGCGCGGCGCGGCCCGCGTACCCGTGGTCGGTCGTGCCCGGGTAGCGAACCTGTCGACCGCCTCGTCACGCTTCTGGCCGACGGTCGAGATCGCACCCGTGCAGGCCAACGGGCGCGCCGGGGTTCTGCTGTACCGGGACGGCCGGCCCGCCACCTTCATGACCATCGCCGCCACACGGCGGGGGATCCACCGGGTTCTGTGGGTGTTCACCCCCGACAAGATCGCCGCCTTCCTCGGATCCCGCGCCCACTGCGCGCCCCTGCCCTCGCGTCCCGTGGACGCCGTGGCACGTGAGCTCACCCGGGAAGGGAACAGTTCCAGCTACGCAGCTTGTCGGGGTTGAGAACGGCCCAGACCTGAACGACCAGCGAGTCCGCGATGTCGAGGGTCAGCACTGCGGCGACCTGGTTGTCACACCGGGCGACGAGGCCGGTGCGCCCGTTGACCGATCCGGTGCACAGGGTCACACGCCGCTGTCCAGCCAGCAGGACCAACAGGCTGCGGGCGACCTGCTCGTCGCCGCGGACGGGCCGGGTCAGCGCCCGGATTTTGCCGCCGCTGTCGAAGAAGGCCGTCGCATCGGGGGCCAGCAGCGACCGCAGTCGGGGGCCGTCCTGATCGCTGCACGCCTGCCGCACGGCAACAGTGATCTCATGCTCGCGACGCGCCGACACGGGCCGCGCACGCCGCGCACCCACACTCAACAGGGCCCGCTCGACCGGTTCCACGTCCTCGCCACACAACGCCCGCCGGGCCTGGATCTCCCGTTCCTCCTCGCCGGGCCAGGCCGGCGCCGGTCGCATCAGACACGCCTCGTCCACGACCTGGGTGAGCCAGACGCGGGGGGACGGCATCCTGACCCGCTCCGGATCGGTGAGGCGGTACCACCGCCGGTAGGCCTCGTCGACGACGCGTTCGGACGCGACGCGGCTGCCGAGCGCGCGGCAGGCGACGTCCAGCAGGTGCCGCCGTTCGTCTAGCGACTCGGCGAGCGGTACCGCGCCAACGACATGATCCATGGAGCGACCCCCACGCCGACGAGAGTCCAAAGCCGCAGCCGCCGCGACGGCATGACTCAGACCTTACTCGCCCCCGTCCGTACCCGGCTGGTCGGCCGGCCTGATCGAGACAGAAGCTGCGGCATGATTTCACAACACACCGATGATGTGCCACTTAGTGTCACTTCCCCGTCGGTGCAGAGACGCCCGACGGGTCCGCCATCCGCAGCCGGGCGGGGGGCGGATGGGGCAGGGCCGCCCGGTCACGGGCCCGCAGTCCGTCGAACGCGATCTCCAGGAAGCGTTCCCACGCCCGCGGTTCGCGGTCCAGCAGCGGCTGGGCCGTCTGGTGGATGCCGCCGAGGAGCAGCACGATGTCGGTTCCGGTGATGTCACCGCGGACGGCTCCTTGTTCTCTGGCCCGGGCGGTGAGGTCCTCGACCGTGTCGCAGAGCCGGTCGATCGCCTCGCGTACGTCCGCGTGCTGCAGCGAGGGCCGGCCGATGACATCGCAGAACGCGCGGTCGGCGGCGAGCAGGCCGATTCCGTGTCCCATGAAGTCCTTCAGCGCGCGGCCGGCGTCATCGGCGCGCAGGAGCCGGTCCGCCGTCTCGAGCAGCCGGTCGAGCAGCTGCATCATGATCGCCGCGAGAAGGTCTTCCTTCGTCGGGAAGTGCCGGAACACCGTGCCCTTGGCGACGCCGGCCCGCTGCGCGATCGTGTGCATCGACACCTCCACCCCGCATTCGGCGAAGGCCTCGGTGGCCGCTCGCAGGAGCAGCCGCCGATTGCGCACACTGTCGGCCCTGGCCTGCACTGCCGCTGTTCTCCCGGTCATGACGCCTCCCACTACGTGTCACAACATTAACACCGAACATGAATCATGTGTCATTTCCAGTGTTACGCTGGCACAACATGACCCCTCGGTCACTTCTCGGGCCGCGTGTCCTGTCCTCGCACACGACACGGCCTGCCCGCCCCACCCCACCACCTCTTTCGGAGATGACATGAGTTCCGTTCTCGACCCCAAGGTCGTCCTCGTCACCGGCGCCTCGTCCGGCATCGGCAGGGCGACCGCACTGGCGCTGTCCAAGGCGGGGGCCACCGTGGCCGTCGGTGGCCGCAGGACCGACCGGCTCGAAGCACTGGCGCAGGAAGCGCCCGGGGAGATCCTCGTCCTGGACATGGACGTGAGCGACCCCGAGTCGGTACGCAAGGCCGTCGACCGGACCGTCGAACGCTTCGGCACCCTCGACATCGTCGTGAACAACGCCGGCATCATGCTCACCGGCCCCGTCCTGGACGCCAATCCCGCGGAATGGACCCGCATGGTGGAGACCAACCTGCTGGGCTCCATGTACACGGTGCACGCCGCGCTGCCCCACCTGCTGCGCTCCCGCGGTGCGGTGGTCCAGATCTCCTCCACCTCGGGCCGTATCTCCTCGGCCGGCGCCGCGGTCTACTCCGCCACCAAGTTCGGCGTCAACGCCTTCGCCGAGGCGCTGCGCCAAGAGGTGACCGAGCAGGGGGTCCGCGTCGTCGTCGTGGAGCCGGGCTTCGTGTCGACCGAGTTGGCCGACCACATCACGGACCCCACCGGGCGTGCCGCGGTCAAGACCATGGCCGAGTCGATGCGAACCCTTCAGCCGGAAGACATCGCGGCCGCGGTGGTCTACGCGGTCACACAGCCCGACCACGTCGCGGTCAACGAGATCCTCGTACGCCCCACCGACCAGTCCCGCTGATCACCCCTGATCACCCGCGGGGCGGCAACCGCCGCCCCGCACCCCCTGCTTGCAGCCGGGTACAGGCACGCCGGCCGTCACAGTCGGGCGCCCCGCACGGTCTGAGCTTCGGGAGGCACAAGTCGTGCCTCTGCCCGTACCTCGGCTGAGAGGCAAGCATGAACACGCGCATCGTTACCGTGGCCGAAGGAAAGCAGCTCGCGCGCTCCGTGGCGATCGGTACACACCGCCTGACAGCCGACGAGCCGGAGCCCGTCGGCACCGACACCGGCCCCACCCCGGGCGAACTCCTCCTGGCCGCGCTCGGAGCGTGCACGTCCATGGCGGTGCGGGCCTACGCGCAGCGCCACGAATGGCCGCTGGACCGGGTGGACGTCGCGGTCCGCTTCGGCGCACAGGGGCAGGTGGTCAAGAACATCGGGCTCGTCGGGGAGTTGACCCCCGCGCAGCGGGACCAGCTCCTCACGGTCGCGGGACGCTGTCCCGTCCATCGGCTGCTGACCAAGGACGTCACGATCATCACCGTGCCCACGCTGCTCGCGGAGCCCGCACCGCTGCCGTGACGCGTCAGGCTCACACAAGAACGCGGGGTGCGGGGTCCGGCCGTGAAGCCGGACCCGCACGCCGCGTCCGTCAGGCGCGGGCCTCCGGCGCTCAGCCGGTCGCCTGCGCCGCCTCGTTGATCAGACGGGCCACGTCACCGGGGCGCGAGACGCTGACCGCGTGGGAGGCGGAGACCTTCATGACCGAGGCCCCGGCCCGCTCGGCCATGTAGGTCTGCACCTGCGGGGGGATGTTCCGGTCCCCGTCCGCCACCAGCACCCAGGAGGGAATGTCCCGCCACGCGGGCGCGGACGCGCCCTCCGCCAGCGCGGCATCGGCCACCGGCCGCTGTGTCGCGGCCATGACGGCCGTGGTCTCCTCGGGGACGTCGGCGGCGAACTGATCGTGGAACTTGGCCTGTTCGATGTACAGGTCCATGACCTGCCTGCCGTCGGGCAGCGTCACCGGCACGGGCCGGAGTGTGTCGCCGAGGGTGCTGCCGGGGAACTTGCCCGACAGGGTGACGGCGCTCTCGCCCTCCTCCGGCAGGAACGCCGCGACGAAAACGAGCGCCTTGACCTCGGGCAGTCCCTTGGCCGCGTTGCTGATGACGGACCCGCCGTACGAATGGCCGACAAGGACGACGGGGCCCTCGACGGACGTCACGATCTGCCGGACGTAGTCGGCGTCGGTGGTCAGTCCGCGCAGCGGATTGGCGACGGCTATCACCGGATAGTCGTGCGCGAGCAGCTTGTCGACGACGCCGTTCCAACTCGAGGCGTCCGCGAACGCGCCGTGTACGAGGACGATGGTGGGCTTGTGTGCACTCATGGAAAATGGCCTTTCGACGTGCCGGGGGAATGTGGTCGGGTGTGCGGTGTCAGTCGGTTCCGAGAGCCTTGCGCAGCACTTGGATGGCCTGCTCGACCGCGGCGGTCGACGCCTGGGTGCCGCGGACCGTGTTCAGCATCATGAAGTCGTGCAGGGAGGCGTTGTAGCGGATGCTGGTCGTCGGTACACCGGCCTGGATGAGCTTCCGGGCGTAGGCCTCGCCCTCGTCGCGCAGTACGTCGTTCTCGTCGACGACAACGAGCGCCGGCGGCAGGTCCCGGAGGTCTTCCAGCGTCGCCCGCAACGGCGAGGCGGTGATCTGGGCGCGCTCGGCGGGGTCGGTGGTGTAGGCGTCCCAGAACCATTCCATGGCCTTGGCCGTCAGATGCGGGCCGTGCGCGAAGGTCCGGTAGCTCTCGGTGTCCTGGGCCGCGTCGGTGACGGGGTAGTACAGCGACTGGTGCACGAAGGCCACGTCGCCCCGCTGCTTGGCCAGGTGGGTCAGCGCGGCGGTCATGTTGCCGCCGACCGAGTCACCGGCGACGGCCAGGCGGGAGGCCTCGAGTCCTTCGCCGGCGCCCTCGGTGGTGATCCACCGGGCAGTCGCGTAGGCCTGCTCGATGGCGACCGGGTACTTGGCCTCCGGGGAGCGGTCGTACTCGACAAAGACCAGGGCGGCGTTCACCCCGACGGTCAGTTCGCGCACGAGCCGGTCGTGCGTGCCGGCGTTGCCAAGGATCCAGCCGCCGCCGTGCACGTAGAGGATGACGGGCAGGGGGCCAGTGCTGCCGACGGGCTTGAGGATGCGCGCCCGCACGTCGCCGACCTCCGCCGGAACGGTGATCCACTTCTCGTCCACGCCGGGCTTCTCGATGGGCTGCGCCTGCACGTCGTCGAGCAGCTTGCGCGCGCCCTCGACCCCGAGCTCGTACAGCAGCGGCGGCTTGGCGGTCGCGTCGGCGAAATCCTGCGCGGCGGGCTCGAGAACGATGTCGCTCATGGTGTGTTCCTTCTCTGAAGACTAAGGAGGACTTTTCACACCATGGGACCAGGCCCGCAGCAGATGTGTGACACCGAAGGGTCCCGGGCCGTCGAACACGGCCCGGGACCGGACCCCGGAGCGGGGGCTAGGAGCGGAGTGCGCCGGGCTTCGGCAGCGGCTCGCCGTCCACGAAGAGGTCGACGTGCTCGTTGTAGAAGGCCGTCAGGCCTGCGATGCGGTTGGCGTGGATGGTCGGGAAGTCGTACGCCCAGGCGATGTCCTCGTGGGCGGCGGTGGCGCCGTCGAACGACCAGTAGCCGCTCGTCGTTCCCTTGTACGGGCAGCGGGTCACCGTGTCGGTCCGCCGCAGCCGGGTCCAGTCGACGTGCGCGCGGTCGAGGTAGTAGCGCGTCGGCAGGCCGGTCTCGAAGAGCTTGACGCACGCCGGCGCCTCCGCCAGGACCACACCCTCCAGCTCCACGCGGACACTGCTGGAGGAACGCACGGCGTCCACACGCGAGTACGGGCTCCTGGGGTGGACGAAGACGGGTTCGTCCTCCTCGAACCAGTAGTCGATGGCCGGCCACTCGAAGCGCACCGTGCCCTGGAGCGGCGCCGGGGCGTCCTGCCCCCACACCCAGGCGGCGCCAGGGCGGGAGTGCCCGCCCACGGACAGAGTGTGCCGGTGCGCCGTGCCCGCACCATGCTCCTCGGCGACCCCTTCGTCGTCGAGGACGCCCTCGACGAGGTCCCGCACCGGGATGCTGAACTGCGGATAGGCCTGCCACTCCCAGACGTACAGGGCGCGCCGGGTGTCGAAGACGGTGCGACCGCCGATCACGCCCCTGATACGGCGGGGCACCGGCTCCACGTGCCCGACGGGCACGAGGAAGCTGGGATGCAGAACACTTTCGGTTTCCATGGTCATCACCTAAGTCGGTCGGATGTTCCGCGTCCGTTCGGACCGGACACGGAAGGGGTGTGCGCCCGGGACGCCCGTGTCCTCGGGCCGTCACGGACCGCGGGGTCCGTCCGGCGCTGACGCGCACAGCGCTGAGCAGGTCTTGTTTCGCTGTCACAGCAGGTGGCGGAGGCCGGTCTGTGCGGGGAGACAGTCCCCCGTGGAGAGGAGATCACGCCGTGCACAAGCGTGGCCATTATGACGCCAACACTCTTGACACTAACAAAACAACCTTCTCATGCACACTGTGCACAGTGTCGTCGAGGGCCGGGATCGGCGGCGGCCGGGCCCGATAACGCGCCCGGCCACGACACCCGGTACCCCAGCCGCGGCCGACGGGAACCGCGGCTCCCTTCCCCCACCGCTTCTTCGTCGGAGGAATCGCATGTCAGCCCTGCCCCTGCTCGCTCCGCTGCGACGCGTCACGACCGACGTGCTCGAAGTCGCCTATTACGAGACGGGCTCCCCCGACGGTGACACCGCCGTCCTTCTGCACGGTTTCCCCTACGACATCCACAGCTACGTGGACGTTGCCCCCCTGCTGGCTGAAGGCGGATTCCGCGTCATCGTCCCCCACCTGCGCGGGCACGGCCCCACCAGATTCCTGTCCGACTCACTTCCTCGTTCCGGCCAGCAGGCGGCCCTGGGCGCCGACGTCATCGCGCTCCTGGACGCCCTCGGCATCGAGCGGGCCTACCTCGCCGGCTACGACTGGGGCGGTCGCGCGGCCACGGTCGCCGCGGCGCTGTGGCCCGAACGGGTCCTCGGCCTGGTCTGCGTCAACGGCTACCTGATCCAGGACATCGGCGCCGCCATGAACCCCATCTCCCCCGAACTGGAGGCGGGTTTCTGGTACTTCTACTACTTCCTCACCGAGCGCGGCCGCACCGGACTGGCAGCCGATCCACGGGGCGTCGCCCGGGTCATCTGGAAACGCAACTCCCCCGTGTGGGCCTTCGGCGAAGCCGAACTGGAGCGGGCCGCTGAGTCCTTCACCAATCCGGACTACGTCGACGTCGTCATCCACTCCTACCGGCACCGGCTCGGCCTGGCACCGGGCGCGGACGCGTACGCCGATCTGGAAGCCCGCCTCGCCGGCCTTCCTCCGATCACCGTCCCCACGGTCACCCTGGACGGCACCGCCGACGGCAACTTCCCGGCGACCGACGGGGCATCGACCGCTCACCACTTCACCGGCCCCCGCCTGCACCTTCAGGTCGCGGACGCCGGCCACAACCTGCCGCAGGAACGCCCCGAGGCATTCGCCGCGGCGGTACGGGACGTACGGGCCCTGCGACGGGGACACCCCCGCCACGACTGCTTCACCCGCTGACACCCGACCGCGCGGCACCGCGGCCCGTCGCCGCGCCGACGTCACATCGGACCGTGCCCAGCGGTCACATCGAGTGCGGGCGGGCACGCGGCCGCCTGACTGCCTCAGGAAAGGAAACCACCATGTCGTACCCCTACCCGGAACAGAAGTACTTCGGAGACAACGGCGAGGTCAGCGCCGTGTTCCGGCCTGCCGACACCCCACCCGACCTCGGCGAGAGCGGGCCGGGCAAGGACGCCACCCACTATCTGGCCACCACCGCGACCACCCGCGGCGAGTTCGGGCTGTACCGCGTCGAGATGAGGCCGCGGGCCGGCGGCCCGAAGACGCACTTCCACAAGCGGATCTCGGAGTCGTTCTACATCCTGGACGGCACCGTGCGCGTCTTCGACGGTGTGCGCTGGGTGGACGCCCGCAAGGGCGACTTCCTGCACGTGCCGCAAGGCGGGCTGCACGCCTTCCGCAACGACTCCGACGCACCGGCGGACATGCTCCTGCTGTTCACACCGGGCGCGCCGCGCGAGGAGTACTTCGAGCAGGTGTCGCAACTGGCGCACGCCTCGGAGGAGGAGCGCTCCGCGTTCTTCGACCGGCACGACTCCTACTTCGTGGAGTAGGTCCACCCCTCCGGTGTCCCGCGGCACCCGCGTCCTCCCCGCGGTCGTGGTCGCGGGACACCCGCCGTCGGGACGACCCAGGTTCGGGTAACGGGCAGCTTGTCACAACAACACCTTTCGTCCGGTCAACAAGGCGGGATGCGCGGGCGTATCCGACCTCGCCGCCGCCCTCTCAGCACGTCCTGGCCGTCACGCCCGACCGTCCCGCCCCCGGCAAAGGAGACCGCATGAAAGTCGTCGTTGCAGGCGCCACGGGACGGATCGGCTCGAGATCGGTCACCCGTCTGCGGGACCACGGGGCGCAGGTGGTGCCCCTCTCCCGCGCCCTGAGCGTCAACGCCGGTGACGCACACGCTCTGCACCGAGCACTGCGCGGTGCGCAGATCCTGGTGAACGTCACCGACGCGCCCTCGCGACAGCAGGACGTCAGCACGGCGTTCTTCGGCGAAACCACCCGCAGCATCCTGATGGCCGCCAGGAAGGCCGGCGCCGAGCACTACGTGGCCCTGTCCGCCGTGGGCGCCGGCCGCGTCGCCTCGGGTTACCTCCGGGCCCAGGCCGCACAGGAGGACCTCGTCCGCCGCTCCGCACTGCCGTATTCCCCGGTGCGCGCCACCCCGTTCTTCGCGTCCGGGGAGAGCGCCGTCTGCGCGGGCGTACACGCGGACGGGGTGCACGTAGCCCCGCTGCTGCGGCCGGTCGCGGCCGGCGACGTCGCCGCACCCTCGCCCACGCCGCCGTCGCGGTGCCGCTGTTCGGCGTCCTGGAGGCCGCCGGACCCGAGGAGCGACCGTTCGAGGACTTCGCCTCCGACGTGCTCGCCGCCCAGGACCGCGTGACTCCCGTGATCGCCGACGCACAGACGCCGTTTTTCGGTGCCCTGATCGGGGAGCGGACCCTGATGCCCGGACCGGACGCCCATCCGGGCCGTCACACGTTGGCCCAGTGGCTCAAAGACCGCTGATCCACCCGCGCCGCACCGTCCGACGGCCCGCGGCATCCACCACCCCCTCCCGTCTCCCCCGCCCCATGCCTTGAGGAAGGCCGCCCATGAGTGACCCGTCCCGGCCCATCGCATCCTCGTCGAGCAGTGAGCTCGACCAGCTTCCCGACCGTGACCGCGAAGAGACCGCCGAGTGGCAGGCCTCCCTCGACGCCGTCATACGCAACGCCGGACCCGATCGGGCGGTGTACCTGATCCGGCGCGTGCACGAGTACGCGGCCCGCGCCGGCCTGTCCGTGCCGGGGCTGCTCACCACGGACTACGTCAACACCGTCCCGGCGGCCGCGCAGCCAGCGTTCGACGGCGACATCGCCATGGAAACCAGGATCACCGCCCTGAACCGGTGGAACGCCGCGGCCGTGGTCACCCGCGGCTCCCGGCTCGGCCTGGGCGGACACATCTCCACCTACGCCTCGGCGGCCTGGCTGTACGAGATCGGCTTCAACCACTTCTTCCGTGGCAAGGAACAGGACGGCTCGGGCGACCAGTTGTTCCTCCAGGGGCACGCCTCGCCGGGCATCTACGCCCGGGTGTTCCTCGAAGGCCGCCTGAGCGAGCAGCAGTTGGACGGCTTCCGGCGCGAGGCCGGCGGTCACGGCCTCCCGTCCTACCCGCACCCCAGGCGCCTGCCGTGGCTGTGGGAGTTCCCAACCGTGTCCATGGGCCTCGGCCCTCTTGGCGCCGTCTACCAGGCACGCTTCAACCGCTATCTGCAGGCCCGCGGCATCAAGGACACCTCCGCCTCCCGCGTGTGGGCGTTCCTCGGCGACGGGGAGACGGACGAGCCGGAGGCCACAGCCGCCCTGACGCTGGCCTCCCGTGAGGGTCTGGACAACCTCACCTTCGTGATCAACTGCAACCTGCAACGCCTCGACGGACCCGTGCGGTCCAACTCCAAGATCGTGCAGGAGCTGGAGGCCCGGTTCCGCGGGGCGGGCTGGAACGTGGTCAAGACCCTGTGGGGCGAGGCCTGGGACCCGCTGCTGGCCCAGGACACCACCGGCGACCTGGTGCGCCGCCTGGGTGAGGAGCCCGACGCCCAGATGCAGACCTTCGCCGCGCGGGACGCCACCTACATCCGCAAGAACTTCTTCGTCGGAGACGCCCTGTCCGCACTCTCCGCCACCCTGGGCGACGCCCTGGTGGTGGACCTCTTCGAGAATTCCCGCGGTGGGCACGAGCCGTTGAAGGTGTACGCCGCCTACCGGGCCGCCGTCGAACACCGGGGGGCACCGACGGTGATCCTCGCCCAGACGGTCAAGGGGCACACCCTCGGGTCGGCGTTCGAGTCCCGCAACGCCAACCACCAGATGAAGAAGCTGACCATGGCGCAGTTCCGCGAGCTGCGCGACGTGCTGGATCTGCCCATCCCCGACAGCGCCCTCGCCGGTGACGTCGTCCCCTTCTGGCATCCGGGGGAGAACTCGCCTGAGGTGCGGTACCTGCGCGAGCGGCGCGCCGCGCTGGGCGGTCCCGCCCCCGCGCGCCGTGTGATCGCCAAGCCGCTGCCGGAGCCTGTCGCGCAGCCGTTCGAGGCGCTGCTCAAGGGCTTCGGCCACCAGGAGGTCGCCACCACCATGGCGTTGGTCCGACTGGTGAAGGACCTGATGCGGGACGGCCGCATCGGCGCCCGCTGGGTGCCGATCATCCCTGACGAGGCCCGTACCTTCGGCATGGAGTCGATGTTCCCCACGGCCGGCATCTACTCGCCGCGGGGCCAGACCTACGAACCCGTCGACGCCGACCAGCTGCTGCACTACAGGGAGAGCGAGACCGGGCAGCTCCTCATCGAGGGCATCACCGAAGCCGGTTCCATGGCCGAGTTCACCGCCGCCGCGACCTCGTACGCCACCCACGGCGAGCCGATGATCCCGTTCTACATCTTCTACGCCATGTTCGGCTTCCAGCGCACCGGCGACCAGTTCTGGGCCCTCGCCGATCAGATGGGCCGCGGGTTCGTCGTCGGCGGCACCGCCGGGCGCACCACCATGACTGGCGAAGGTCTCCAGCACGGCGACGGCCACTCGCACCTCCTGGCCGCCACCAACCCGGCGGCCGTCAGCTACGACCCGGCCTTCGCCTTCGAGATCGCGGTCATCGTCCGCGACGGCCTGCGCCGGATGTTCGGGAAGCGGCCCGAGAACGTCTTCTACTACCTCACGGTCTACAACGAGCCGAAGCCCCAGCCGCCCATTCCCGCGTGGCCCGGCATCGAGGAGGGCATCGTCCGCGGCCTGTACCCGTTCCGACCCGGCGACCCCGCCGTGTCCGGCCCTCGGCTGCAGCTCCTGGCCTCCGGCACCGCCGTCCACTGGGCACTGCACGCGCAGGAACTGCTCGCCGCCGACTGGAACGTGCGCGCCGATGTCTGGTCGGTGACGTCCTGGACGGAGCTGCGCCGGGACGCGATGGACGCCGACACCGCCCGCACGCGCGGCGAGACACGTGTGCCCTTCGTGACCGAGGCGCTCGCCGGTGCGCCGGGTCCGGTCCTGGCCGTCAGCGACTGGATGCGCCAGGTCCCCGACCAGATCGGCCAGTGGATCGAGCAGGACTACTACTCACTGGGCACGGACGGATTCGGCCTGTCCGACACCCGCGAGGACGCACGGCGCTACTTCCGCGTGGACGCCGAATCGATCACCGTGACGGCCCTGGACCGGCTGGCACAGGCCGGACAAGTGGACCCCGACACCGTCGACCGCGCCCGCAAGCACTACGGCCTGGACACCTGAAGGAGCCATACGCCGCCATGGCTATTTCCGTGACCCTTCCCGCGCTCGGCGAGTCCGTGACCGAGGGCACCGTGACCCGCTGGCTGAAGCAGCCCGGCGAGCACGTCCAGGAAGACGAACCGCTGCTGGAGGTGTCCACCGACAAAGTGGACACCGAGATCCCCGCTCCCGCCACGGGAGTCTTGCTGACCATCGTCGTCGGCGAGGACGAGACGGTCGAAGTGGGCGCCGAGCTCGCCGTCATCGGCCCGCCCGACGCCGAACCGTCGGCGGCGACCGCGGTCACCGCCGCCCCGGCCGCGCCGGTGACCGCACCGCAGCCCGCACCCTCATCGGCGCCGGTCGCGCAGCCGACCGCCGCGGCGCCGATGACGCACCCCGCACCCGCCGCCGCACACGCCCCGATGCCGGCACCCGCGGCCGCTCCGGCTCCGCGCCCCATGCCAGCAGCGGCTCCGCCGACGGCTGCCCTGCGCGGGCACACCGCCGCCGTCCCCCGGCTGCGCAAGGCCGTCGGCGACAGTCTCAAGCAGGCGCTGCTGGAGCAGGCGCAGCTGACCTCCACCGTCGAGGCCGACGCCACCGGCCTGCTGCGGCTGTGGCGGCGGACAGCGGACGGCTACATGGCCCGCGAGGGCTTCGCCCTGACACCGTTGCCGTTCTTCGTCCTGGCCGCCGCCCAGGCGCTCAAGGCACATCCCGTCATCAACGCCAGGATCGATGCGGGCGGCGCGACCATCACGTACTACGACATCGCGAACGTCGGCATCACGGTCGACACCGACCAGGGGCCGGTGACTCCGGTGGTGCGGGGCGCGGGCGATCTGACCGTCAGCGGCATCGCCCGTGCCGTCCACGACCTCACCGACCACGCCCTCGCCGGCCGACTCACGCCCGCGGACGTGGCAGGAGCCACCTTCACGGTCTCCGACACCGGAACACGCGGCGCCCTCTTCGACACCCTCATCGTCCCGCCGCACCAGGCGGCCATCCTGGGTGTGGGAGCCGCGGTCAGACGGCCCGCGGTCGTACAGGACGGCGACGAGGAGTTCATCGGTGTCCGCGAACTGGTCCACGTCTCGCTCTCCTACGACCACCGGCTGGTGGACGGCACGGACGCCGCCCGCTATCTGACCACCGTGAAGAAGATCGTCGAGGCTGCGGCGTTCGAGGACGTTCTCTGACGCGACGGCGGTGGCCACGGATACGCCGGACACGCCCGCCGGCCCCGGCCCCGGCTCCACCACGGCCCGACACGACGCCACTGCCCTGCGTCTCACCCACGAGGTGACCAGCGGCGCAGATGAGTTGTGTGGCCGAAGACCAGATATATACGCTCGCAGCCGGGGGTGTTCATGAAAGGCAAGAATCCAGGCTTCCTGCACGGGCGGCAGAGCGAGCGAACGGTGCTGGACCGGCATCTGGCCAAGGTGCGCGACGGCCACAGCGCGGTCCTCGTGCTGCGCGGTGAGGCCGGAATCGGCAAGTCCGCCCTGCTGGAGTACGTGGCCGAGACCGCCGAGGACTGCACCGTGGTGCGCGCGGCGGGAGTCGAGGCCGAGATGGAGCTGGCTTTCGGGGGCCTGCACCAGCTGTGCGCGCCTTTCCTCGATCGCCTCGGGCACCTCCCCGATCCGCAGCGGACGGCCCTGGAGACCGCCTTCGGGCTCAGCGCGGGCACTCCCCCGGACCGGTTCCTCGTGGGGCTGGCGGTCCTCAGCCTGCTGGCCGACGTCGCTGAGGAGACGCCGCTGATCTGTCTCGTCGACGACGTGCAGTGGCTCGACCGCGTCTCGGCCCAGATCGTCGGGTTCGTCGCCCGGCGTCTGATGGCGGAGCGCGTGGGGCTGATCTTCGCCGTCCGCGAGGCGGACGGGGAACGCGCCCTGCAAGGGCTGCCCGAGCTCACCCTCGGGGGGCTGAGCGAGCCCGACGCCCGCGCCCTGCTGACCTCGGTGCTACCCGGCCGGTTCGACGAGCCGGTCCGCAGCAGGATTCTCTCCGAAGCGCGCGGCAATCCGCTAGCCCTGCTGGAACTGCCCCGCAGCACCTCCGTGGCCGAACTCGCGGGCGGCTACGCCTCACCGTCGATGGGGCCGCTCATCGGCAGGCTCGAGCACAATTTCAGCCTGCGCGTCGAGGAACTGCCCCCGCAGACGCGGCGGCTGCTGCTGCTCGCGGCGGCCGAGCCCGTCGGCGATGTCTCACTGCTCCGCCGCGCCGCCGACATCCTCGGCGTGTCCATGAACGAGGCCTCCCCCGCGGTGGCCGCGAACCTGCTGGAAGTGCGCACACGGGTCCAGTTCCGGCACCCGTTGGTGCGCTCGGCCGTCTACCGCGCGGCGGGACCGGCCGAGCGCCGGCAGGTGCACCAGGCACTGGCCGAGGCCACGGACGCGCGGTCCGACCCCGACCGCCGCGCCTGGCACCTGGCCCGCGCCGCGGCGGAGCCCGACGAGGCCGTGGCGGACGAACTGGCCCGCTCGGCCGACCGCGCGCAGGCGCGTGGCGGCATCGCCGCGTCGGCGGCCTTCCTGGAACGAGCGGCCGAGCTGACACCTGATCCCTCCCGCCGCCGCAGCAGAGCGCTGGCAGCGGCCCGGGCCAAGTACCTCGCCGGAGCGTTCGACGCCGCGCTCGAGCTGCTGAACGTGGCCGAGATGGGCGCGCTCGACGATCTGCAACACGCCCAGGCCAGCCTGCTGCGTGGGCAGATCACCTTCGGATCCCGCAGTGCCGCTGCCACCGTGCCGCTGCTGCTCACGGCAGCCCGGGAGTTCGAGCCGCTCGACGCCGGCATCGCGCGCGAGACCTACCGGGACGCGTTCTACGCGGCCCTCACCGCGGGCCGTGTGTCCAGCGGCCCCGGTCCCGAGGAGGTCGCCCGGGCCGCACGCACCGCGCCCCCGACAGCTCACCCCGGACCCACCGACCTCTTCCTCGACGGCCTGGCCTTGGCCACCACGGACGGCTACACGGCGGGCGCCCCGATTCTGCGCCGCGCTCTGAACACGCTGCGGTGCGGCGGCTTCACGGTGGAACAGTCGCTGGGCTGGCTCCCGTTCGCCTGCCGCATGGCCCACAGCGTGTGGGACTTCGACAGCTGGAGCACCCTGTCGGCCAAGCTCGTCCGTCTGGCACGGGAGACCGGAACGCTGTCCGTGCTGCCCTCGGCGCTCCTGCTGCGGCTGTCGAACCGGGTCTTCGCCGGTGATCTGGACGACGCGGACTCGCTCGCCGCGGAAGCGGTGACAATCGGCGAGGCCACCGGCAGCCACTTCCTCGCGCACTACGGGGCGTTGGTGATCGAACCGTGGCGCGGCCGCGAGACCGAGACGCTGCGGGCGATCGGGACGATCACCGGCGACCGGACCCTCAGCAGCGAGGGAAAGGCGCTCACGGCTCCCCAGTGGGCGCTGGCCGTGCTGTACAACGGCCTCGGGCGGTACGAAGAGGCCTGCGCCGCCGCCGCCAAGGGCTGCGAGTACCCGCAGGAGCTGGGGCTCGCCCTCTCCTCCCTGGTCGAGCTTGTGGAGGCGGCGGCCCGCAGCGGGCAGCGGGAACTCGCCATCGAGGCCGCCGGTCGCCTCGCGACCATCTGCCAGGCCAGTGGCACGGCCTGGGCGACGGGCACTTCCGCGGCGGGGCGTGCCCTGATCAGTGAGGGGGACACGGCCGACGCCCTGTACCGGGAGGCGATCGCCCGGCTGGAGAGCACCCCGGTGCGAACGGCGCTCGCACGCACCCGGCTGCTGTACGGCGAATGGCTGAGCCGCGAGAACCGCCGCGCCGAGGCCCGGGACCAGCTGACCCGCGCCCACCAGATCCTCGACCGGGCTGGCGCGGAGGCCTTCGCCGAGCGCGCCCGCCGGGAGCTGGAGGCCGCCGGGGAGACGGTGCGCAGGCGCGACACCGGCACCGACGAGCCGCTCACGCCTCAGGAGGCCCAGATCGCCCGGCTGGCCGGCGAAGGGCTGACCAACCTCGAGATCGGCGCGCAGCTGTTCCTCAGCCCGCACACCATCGAATGGCATTTGCGGAAGGTGTTCACGAAGCTCGGGATCCGGTCCCGCAAACAGCTGGGCGCCGTGCTGCCGGGCGGGGCGGCGACCCCCGCCTGACCCCCGGGGCGGCGCCGTCGGCGAGGGTGCGATCCGCGTGCCGCGCCGCGCCCAGTCGGGAGCCCGCGCTGGCCGCACAGGCGGCTTCCCCGCCTCGCGGTGCGCCCACGAACTCCTCTGACCATGGCCCGTGGCTCCGGGCCGTCCGGGGCAGGCCCTGTCGAGGTCCGGTCCCGTTGAGGTCCGGCCCCGGCCAGGGGCCGAGGCGTGAGGGCCGGGGGGCGGGCCCCAGGGGCGTGGGGGCGGGGGCAGGCCCCGGGGCGTCCGGGGCCAGGGGGTGGCGGGCCCCGGGGCCTGCCGACCAGGGGGTGGGAGGCCCTGGCCACGTAGCGGCCACGGTACGACCACGGGGTGCCCCACGGTCAACCAGGGGCGCGGCAGTGCCCTTGTCGGCGCGAAGTTGGTGTCGGCGGCGAGGGAAGCCGCCGATCCCCAGCCAACAGAGGAGCCGATCGTGGACACATCTGTGATCGCAACCCGGCAGAGCCCGCAGTCGGTGGTGGTGACCATCACTGCCGCGCCCGTGGAACTCAACGACGCGGTCTTCGTGTTCGGCCGCGTCCGGCCAGGACTGCTCAAGATCGCCAACCGGATCCTCCGAGATCCCGGCGAAGCCGAGGACGTCATCCAGGAGGCGTGGCTGCGCTGGCAGGGCACGGACCGCACCGTCGTCGCCGACCCCGGTGCGCTGCTCCGCACGACGACAGTCCGGCTCGCCATCAACGTGCTGCAGTCGGCACGCAGACGCCGCGAGTCCAGTGCCACCCCCTGGCTGCCGGAGTCCACGGACACCGGGATGACACCAGAGGCCCTGGCCGAACGCCAGGACTCGGTGGAGCATGCCGTCCTGCTGCTTCTGCAGACCCTGACCCCCAACCAGCGCGCGGCGTACGTGCTGCGCGAGGCGTTCGGCTATTCCTACGACCAGATCGGCGACCTGCTCCACCTGTCCGTGGCGAACGCACGGCAGCAGGTCTCCCGCGCGCAGGACAGACTGAACAACCGGCGGCACCGGCAGCACGTGGACGCGGCCACCCATCGGCGGCTCGTTCAAGCGATCTTCACCGCCGCCCGCGCAGGAGACCTCGACCGCCTGGAGCACGTGCTGACCGGCCAGGACGCGCCGTACTCCGGTGAGGGGACGGCCGCACGCGACGGCGCGCCTTCCCACCGGGCCACCGCATGACCGGCACGTCGCACGGGGACGTGGTGCGCGAGGTGCGCACCGACCCTGCCGACGACCGCACGCAGTCCTGCGCGACCGACCGGTGGGACGCCCTCGATCGCCTCCACCGCCGGGTCCAGGGGACGGTGGAGCGGCGGCTGCGCGAGGAGACCGGGTTCGGGTTGAGTGAAGTACAGGCCCTGCGCTACGTGGGAAGGACCTCCGCCGGCGCCGAACCCATGCGGCTCGGAGATGTAGCCCACGGGCTCGGCCTGAGCCAGTCCGCCACGAGCAGGCTGATGGGACGCCTGCGCCGACAGGGCCTGATCATCTCGAGCGCCGTCGACCACGACCGGCGCGGCGTGCAGGTGCTGCTGACCCCGGCGGGGCACGCCGCGCTGCGCCGTACCGGGTCCCGCTACGAACAGGTCGTCCGGGACGCGGTCCGCGATCTCGGCTCCCAGGACGCGGATCCCCTCCTGTGGCATTTCCTCATCGGCGAGAGTGACGCCCGCACGGTCATCCGCTGAGGAAGTCGCGCACGGCCGCCGTGAACCTCTCGGGACGCTCTATGTGCCCGAGATGGCCGGTCTCCTGCAGGATCACCAGCCTGGCGTCGGGAAGGAGCTGGTGCATCATGTGCGCCCAGCGCGGCCCGCAGATGAAGTCGTCCCCGCCGACCAGGACCAGGGTCGGGACGGTGAGCCGGGGCAGTTCCTCGCGGACGTCGAACGGGGGCTCCACCCCCCAGGCCGGTGCCGCGAACATCCGCAGAGCTGCCCGCCCCGCGGCGAACTCCTCCTCGCGGCCCCAGTAGTCGTGGAAATAGGCGGGCGAGATGGTGCGCAGCACCTTCGTGGCGCCCTCGTCGTCGGACCGGTCGAGTCGCGTGGTGAGACCCGCGACGTAGGTGGCCACTTCCGGCCGCTCGTCGGCGTGCCGCTGGACGAAGCTCTCCATGTTGGCCACGGCGGCCGCCCAGAACTCCTCTCCCGTCATCGGTGAGGTGTCGTACAGGACGACGGACGCCAGGCGCTCGGGGTGGTCGAGGGCGTAGCGCTGCGCGACGAAGCCGCCGTGGGAGTGGCCCAGCAGGGCCACCTCGGCGAGGCCCAGCTGCTCGACCACCGCGTGCAGGAAGTGGGTGTAGGTGGCGAGGGTGTAGTCGCGTGGGTCGGCCAACCGGCCGGACTCGCCCGTGCCGACCGGCTCGAGGTAGACGACGGTCATGCTGCGCTCCAGCTCGGGCATGCGCAGGTATTCCCAGCCGATGCCCGGCCCTCCGGAGTGGGCGACGCACACCGGGCCGGTTCCGGCGACGTGGTAGCGCTGGTCAACGGCGGCCGTGCCGTGCTGGACGACGAGGGTGTGGGTGCCCGGGGAGAGGGGGTCCCGGGGATCGACGGCTGGGCTGGGTAGGGGCCTCGGGCCCTGTGTGGCGTTCACAACTCACAGATGGTGCGACGGCCCGGAGCCCCGCTCAAGACATTGTGTCTGTTGTCACACTGTATTTCACACCGTTGCTCTCCGCCATGGAATGTCACAGGAACTCCCTTCGGACGGTCAGATACATGAGAGGCATCCGCGACGAGTAAGGAGACGCTGCCATGAGTTGGCGCGAGAGAGCGGCCTGCCGGGAGGTCGACCCCGACCTGTTCTTCCCCATCGGCACCGCGGGTCTGACGCTGGTCCAAATCGACGAGGCGAAGGCCGTGTGCGCCCGGTGCCCCGTGCGGGAGTGGTGTCTGCAGTGGGCGCTGGACGTCGGGCAGGTCGAGGGCATCTGGGGCGGCACGACGGAGAGCGAGCGCCGCGCGACGCGACGAGGCTCGGCGCGTAAGGACGTCGAGCGGATAGTTGCGAAGGCGTCCTGACCCGGACAATCCCGGCATGATCCTGTCTTACGGCCATGTCACAACTTCACCACTTTCTCGGTCCCTTCTGATGAGGGCAACGAAACCCGGCGCGGCAACTCGTCGCCATGCACCGTTTCGTTGCGCAGGCCCGGCCGCAAGGCGCTCCCGGTGACGTGTTGATGGTGGTAATGACATGAGCGACGCAATCGAACCGGTCACCACGGCGGGCAGCCGCAGCGGTGACAAAATCGCCGACTGGGCGAGAACACGGATGGGCATCGGGCCTACGAGCACGACCGGCACACGCAGGGCCCGTCCGGAGCACTGGTCGTTCCTGCTGGGCGAGATCTGTCTCCATAGCTTCGTCGTCCTCCTCATCACCGGCGTGTATCTGACGTTCTACTTCCACCCGTCGTCGAACGAGGTCGTCTACGACGGCAGTTACGCACCGCTGCGTGGCCAGTTGGTGTCCGAGGCGTTCGACTCAACGATGCACATCTCCTTCGACGTACGCGGCGGCCTGCTCATCCGTCAGGCCCACCACTGGGCGGCACTGATCTTCGTCGCCGCCCTGCTGGCCCACCTGATGCGCGTATTCTTCACCGGCGCCTTCCGCAAGCCGCGCGAGCTGAACTGGGTGGCCGGTTTCGCCCTGCTCGTCCTCGGCATGTTCGGTGGTCTGACCGGCTACGACCTCCCTGGCGACCTCCTGTCGGGAACCGGGCTCGCCGTGGTGAACGGAACACTTCTGTCGGTACCGATCGTGGGCACCTACCTGTCGATGTTCCTGTTCGGCGGCGAGTTCCCCGGACACGACCTTGTGCCCCGCTTCCACGTGATCCACGTCCTGGTCATTCCGGCGCTGATGCTGGCGCTCGTCGCCTTCCACGCCTTCCTCGGGCACCGGTACCGACACACCCAGTACCCGGGGCCCGGCCGTACGGAGCGAAACGTGGTCGGCCTGCCGATGCAGGTGTACATGGTCAAGGCGGGTGGCTATTTCTGCATGGTCGCCGGGGTCGTCTTCACCATCGCCGCGATCGCGCAGATCAACCCCGTCTGGGAGTTCGGCCCCTATCGCGCCGATCAGGTCTCCGCGGGATCCCAGCCCGACTGGTACATGGGCATCGCAGACGGGCTGCTGCGTGTCATGCCCGGGTGGGAGGTGAACTTCTGGGGCCACACCCTGGCATTGGACAATCTGATCCCTCTTCTCGCCGGCCTCGGGTTCTTCCTCGTCATGGGCGCCTACCCGTTCATCGAGGCGTGGGTCACCGACGACGACCGCGAACACCACCTGCTGGAACGCCCACGCAACCGGCCCGTGCGCACGGCGTTCGGCGTGGCATGGCTCGGCGTCTACCTGGTGGCACTGCTCGGAGCCGCGAACGACATCATCGCCGTGACCTTCCACATGTCGGTCAACACGGTCACCTGGACGGTCCGCATTGCCTTGTTCGTCGTACCGGTCGTCCTCTTCCTCGTGACCCAGCGCATCGCCCTGGGTCTGCAACGACGCGATCGCGACAAGGTCCTGCACGGCCGCGAGACAGGCATCATCAAGCGCCTGCCGCACGGCGAGTACGTAGAGGTGCACCAGCCCCTCGACCCCTACGAACTCCACGCCCTCACGGCACACGAGCAGTACCGGCCCCTCGACCCGGGACAACGCGACGGAGACGGCCACGCGAGCGGCAGGGCGCGACGGCTGCGGGCGCGGCTCAGCCGCGGCTTTTACGGCGAGGGGACACAGATCCTCAAGCCCACCGTCCAGGAGTACAGGGGAATCACCGGCGAACATCACTCCACCAGCAAAAAGTACTAGAAGATACAAAGTGTCACGCTTGCGACACGCGCCCGGTCCTTGAAGGTGACAGCACACCGTTTCCCGAAAGGGCCTCCCATGAACCGCAGTTCCACCTACCAGCGGGTCCGCACCCCCCTCTCCCTCCTGGCCACCGCCTCCGTCGCCACCGCCCTCATCGCCACGGCAGTCGCCCCCGCCCACGCGGACAGAACCACGTCCGCACCGGACAGCGAGAAGAAGCCCACGGTGGTGCTCGTGCACGGCGCGTTCGCCGATTCCACCAGCTGGAACGGCGTCATCAGGAGGCTGAGGCACGAGGGCTATCCCGTCGTCGCCGCGGCCAACCCCCTGCGCGGGCTGAACAACGACGCCTCCTACCTCAAAGAGGTCCTGGCCGGCATCGAGGGCCCGGTGGTCCTGGCCGGACACTCCTACGGCGGATCGGTGATCAGCAACGCCGCCCACGACGCCGACAACGTCAAGGCCCTGGTGTTCGTCGCCGCCTTCCTCCCCGAAGAGGGAGAGAGCGCCGTCGAGTTGTCGGGCAAGTTCCCCGGCAGCACCCTCGGCGATGCCCTGCACTCCGTGCCGGTCACCCTGCCGGACGGCTCCCGCGACGCGGACCTGACGATCGAACCGAGCAAGTTCCACCAGCAGTTCGCCGCTGACGTCCCCCGCAACACCACGGACCTCATGTCCGTCACACAGCGCCCGATCACCAACGCTGCCTTGGCGGACGACGCCTCCGAGTCCGGCTGGAAGAACATCCCGTCCTGGGCCGTGGTCGCCACCCAGGACCGCAACATACCGGCGCAGGCCCAGATCTTCATGGCAGAGCGCGCACACGCCCACATCACGCGCGTACGGGCATCGCACGCCGTGAGCGTCTCCCACCCCGCCGACGTCGCCGGGGTGATTGAGGCAGCCGCTCGGACCGTGCGCTGACCCACCGGTGCCGCGGGTCAGGGGGTGCAGGCACGCTTCGCCCCCTGACCCGCATCAAACGTCGTGGCCCCCTGGACCGTCGGTCCAGGGGGCCACCATGTGTGCGGGGGGGGTCAGCCGCGGTCTTCCGGAGCGACGTAGTCGAAGGTCGGGCCCGCGGTCAGGCCCTCGCCGTCGGGCATCGACATCAGGCTCTGTGCCTGCCCCTTGAGCGCGTACATCGTGCCCACCGACACCCCGAGCATCGCGGGATTGCCGTTGAACGCCTGCTCCAGGAGCTGCAACAGCTTGCCGTACGCGATGTTGAACGCCTCCTGCGCCGTGCGGATCGCACTGCCCTCCGGATGGTCCTCCAGCCGCGGGTTGGGCCGCATCGGGCGCACCCCGGCGCGGTCGACGGTGAGCGTCTCGCCGGTGGGCCCTGTCTCCGGTGTGTCCCCCGGCTGGTAGCGCCGGCCCTGTGCCAGCTCCTGGAAGCGGTAGTAGTGCGAGACCGCCTTGGTCTGCGGGTGAAACATGTCCATGTCCCTGTCCCACACGTCGACGCGGGCCGCGCCCTCGCCCTGCTCCACGATCTCCTCCAGGGCGGAGAGCGCCGAGGCGAGATCGGTGACCGGGCCCAGCCGCCCGCCGGTGTGCCCGAACGGTCCTGCGGCCACCTGGCGGGCGGGATCACCGGTGAAGACCTGTTCCTCGCCGAGCTGGGCGCACAGGTGTCGCAGGCCCTTCTCGATCGCGTCGTAGAACTGGCCGATCGTCATGTAGGCGTCTCCCTCGGCCGGGTCGCCCGGGTGGGCGGGTTGTTCGAGGCGGAGGAACATGGTGACCGCCTCCTGACCGAACGGCAGCAGGGACAGCTGCATGGAGGGGTCGGCGTGCGGCATGGGCCGCGGATGCGGCGACAGTATTTGCGGGGTGTCGACGCGAGGTTGACCGCCGACCGCGTTCAGGAGATTCGCCACCAGCGCGAGGTGGATCATCTCCTCGACGAACACGCTGCTGACCACTTCGACGGCGTGGGCGTTCCGCTCGGGGTCGAGGGAGTAGAGGGCTGTGAGGTAGGGCGGCAGCGTGGCGTGTTCCAGCTCGATGGCCCACTGCAGGTGCTCTCGCAGGTCCTCCATCGTCGTGATCGAGCGGAACCGGGTCTGGCCGGTGGGGTCTTGATGATTCATGGGGGGTCTCACCTGGGTTTCGTGCGTACGGTGCGGCCGCGGTTGCGGACCGACCTGTGGTCACCGGCGTCGCTGCCGGCGGGGACCGCGCGGGACGGTCGCTGTTGTGGCGCGGCGTAGGTCAGGCGGCATACGAGCGGGAGAGGCGGACGGCGGAGATGTCGAAGTTGAGCCTGACCTTGTCGCTGATGAGGACGCCGCCGGTTTCGTCGCTCGTGTTCCCGCCGAGTCCCCAGTCGGAGCGGCGCACCAGGGCGGTGCCGGAGAAGCCGACACGGTGGTCTCCGCTCTCGTCCTGCGTGGCCCCGCCGAAGGCGAGGTGGATGTGGAGAGGGAGTTCGACGTCCTTGATCCTGAGGTGGCCCATCAGACGGAACTGGCCGTCTCCGCGGTCGGCGAGGCTGGCGGAGCGGAAGACCATCAACGGATAGGTGGCCGCGTCGAGGAAGTCCGGACCCGCGAGATGGGTGTCCCGGTCAGGGCTGCTGGTGTCGATACTGCCGGTCTGGACGCTCAAGTAGGCCTCGGAGCGGCTGAGTTGGTATCCGTCCAGCTTGACCACCCCCTCGAACGCGCCGAAGCGCCCGCGCACGTTCGCGATCATGGCGTGCCGGACGGAGAAGCCGATGGTGCTGTGTGCCGGGTCGATGGTGTAGACACCTGTCAGCGCTGTGTACGGGACGACGGTCGACATATGTGGGTCCTTGCGATCGCTGGTCACGACGATCAGTCGTTGCGAGCCGTCGCCGTGTGCCTGCCGGTGGTGGAGCGGACCGCAGCCGAGGAGGCCCGGCAGGGTTCGCAGAAGGACAGACAGGGGAGGGCCCGCGCCTGTGACACTGGGATCGCCGCCGGGACGGCGTTCTGTGTGTCACAGCGTGTCGAGGGGGCAACGAGTCGCCGTTACGCGCGTCGTACGGTCAGCACCGCGAGATCGCCCGCGTCGGGCATCGGGGTGAATATGAGAGGTCCGGCGCCCCACCTGTGACGGGAGGTGGGTCCCGGACCGGTAACACATGCCCGCGCGCGGGATTTCCGCCTGCCGTCCCCTCCCACCGCGCTGAGCGGCATACGCCCGTGACACTGTGTGCCACTATGCTGGGTGCATCCGGCGCAGCACATGATGCTCGTCGTCCCGGCCCGCCGCGGCCGCACAGCCTCCCCGGATCCCGGCCGCGGCCCTTATCACGAGGGATGTACCGACCATGCCCGCCATCCTCATCCACGGCGTTCCCGACACCCACCGCGCGTGGAACGGCGTACGCCGTCACCTGACCCGCTCCGACGTCGAGGCCTGGGACCTGCCCGGATTCGGCACCCCCCGCCCCACCGGCTTCGGCTCCAGCAAGGAGGAGTACGTCGACTGGCTCGTCGAACGCCTCGAGCGCGTCGGCGAGCCCGTGGACCTGGTCGGTCACGACTGGGGCTGCATCCTCACCGCCCGCGTCGCCTCCCTCCGGCCCGACCTGGTCCGCACCTGGGCCGGTGGCAACGGACCCATCAGTTCCCGCTACACCTGGCACCCGCTGGCCGAGACCTGGCAGGACCCCGTCGCCGGCGAGCGGTTCATGGCCGAACTGGACCCTGAGGCCTTCGCGAAGGACCTGGTGAACGGCTTCGACGCGCCCGCCGAACCGGTGGAGGAGATGGTCCGGCACGTCGACGGCCCGATGAAGGACAGCATTCTGCGGCTGTACCGGTCCGCCGTGACCATGGGGACGGAGTGGGAACCGGCCCTGTCGAACGTCACCGCACCCGCGCTGGTGTTCTGGGGTGAGCGCGACCCAGCCTGCCAGATCGAGTTCGGCGATGAACTCGGCGCCGCCCTGCGCGCCACCCGCGTCCTCCATCTCGACTGCAACCACTGGACGGTGCTGGAGCGGCCCGCGGAGGTGGCCGCCGCCCTCGAGGCGCACTGGGCGCAGGGCACCGGACGCTAGCCCGCGCCGGCAAGCGACGAGGGGCGCGGATCTGCGGACCGCCTCGGCCACGGTCGTGGAACACGGACGTCGTCCGCGCCCTCGTCGCACCGCTCCGCTCTGCCCTCGCAGGCCCGCACGCTGCCTCCGCGGCGCGGGCCGGTGTCACAACCTGCGGGTTCTCACAGTCTCTCCGAACGAGGGCACATCAGTGTCCGGTGCGCGCGAGCGGAGACGGGAAAATCATGTCGCGAGAAAACGGGTTCGTGATCGTCGGGGGCGGCCTCGCCGCGGGCAAGGCCGCCGAGGAACTCCGGCAACAGGGCTACGAGGGCCCGCTCGTCCTCATCGGGGACGAAGCGGAGCGCCCCTACATCCGACCGCCGCTGTCCAAGGGGTACCTGCTCGGCAAGGAGGACCGCGAGTCCATATTCGTGCATTCCGAGAACTGGTACCGCGAGCACGACGTCGATCTGATGACCGGAACGCGCGTGACGGCCGTCGACGCACACACCCGCCAGGTCGAACTCACCGGCGGACGGCAGATGTCGTACACCAAGCTGCTCCTGGCGACCGGATCGTCCCCCCGCCGGCTGACGGTGCCCGGGGCGGACCTGGACAACGTGCTGTACCTGCGCCGCGTGGGAGACAGCGAGCGGCTCAAGGACGCCTTCACCCCCGGGGCCCGGATCGTGGTCGTCGGCGGCGGCTGGATCGGTCTGGAGACCGCCGCGGCGGCCCGGACGGCCGGGGCGCAGGTGACCGTCCTGGAGCACTCCGAGCTGCCGTTGCTGAAGGTGCTCGGCCGGGAGACGGCCGAGGTCTTCGCCGACCTGCACCGGGATCACGGGGTCGTCCTGCGGCCCCACGCCGCCGTCGAGCGCATCACCGGTGACGGCACCCGCGCCGACGGCGTCCAGCTCGCCGACGGAACCCGACTGCGCGCCGACGCCGTGGTGGTGGGCATCGGCATCACCCCCAACGTCCAGCTCGCCGAGGCGGCGGGACTGGAGGTGCGCAACGGCATCGTCACCGACGAGCGTCTGCGCACCTCGGCCCAGGACGTGCACGCCGCAGGGGACGTCGCCAACGCCTACCATCCCCGGCTCGGCCGGCATCTGCGGGTGGAGCACTGGGCCAACGCCCTGCACCAGCCCCGCACGGCGGCATTGACCATGCTCGGCAAGGAGGCGGCCTACAACCGGCTGCCGTACTTCTACACCGACCAGTACGACCTCGGGATGGAGTACACGGGGTACACCGAGCCCGGCGGCTACGACCGCGTCGTCTTCCGCGGGAACCCGGCCGAGCGGCGGTTCATCGCCTTTTGGTTGTCCGGGGACCGGGTCCTGGCGGGCATGAGTGTGAACGTGTGGAACGTCATCGACTCCGTCCGCGCCCTCGTCGAGTCCGGTGCCTCCGTGGCGGACGCGGCCCTGTCCGATCCCGAGACGCCCCTGGAAAGCCTCCTGCTCTGACGACCGCCGCGAAGGCGACCGCGGCCCGCCGGGCTGGGGGGCGCCGCTGCGTACGACCGGGAAACCGTGTCACACGACATGTTCCTGTCCGGTCACCAGTGCATCGGTTGGACCCGCCGGACGGAAGCGGACTGCCCCATTCTCGGGAGCCGCGGCGGACATCGGCCGGAATCAGGGGTGGCACCGCCTTGTCGGGTGCTGTGCGAAGGGGTGATGCCAGATGGACTGGGTACAGGACGACGAGACGGTACCGATCGCGGAACTGCTCGACGAGCGACGCCGACTGCTCAACGTGGCCTACTGGATGCTGGGCCGGAGCCAGGACGCCGACGGCGTCGTGGCGGAGGCCTACCGGCGCTGGTACGGCCTGTCCGACGACCACAGGGACCGCATCGCCGAACCCCGGTCCTGGCTGGTGACGACCGTCGGCGGCATCTGTCTGGAGCGCTTGGCGCCGACCGGGCGGTCGCACCCGGGCCCGGTCGGCGCGGCGCCCCCTCAGGACCTGGACGAAGAGGTGAGCCAGGCCCTCCTCGAGGCGCTGGACACGCTGTCACCGGCCGAGCGGGCGGCATTCGTCCTCAACGACGTGTTCGGGATGGCTCCGCGGACGGTCGCCGCCATCGTCGGACAGACGGAACAGGAATGCGGCGAACTCGCCGCCCGGGCCCGGCACAGCCTTGGGACCATGTGGGCACACCCCACGACACCACAGCAGCACGACCGTGTGGTGCGAGCGGTCCGACAGGCTTGCGTGGCGGAGAACCCTGCCCGCCTGACGTCCCTCCTGGCACCGGACGCCACGGTGTTCTTCGACGGAGGCGGCAAGGTCAGAACCCTGACCCGGCCCGTCCACGGCGCACGGCGCGTCACCCGCAGCCTACTGGCCCTCCTAGCTGGCCGGCCCCGCACCACGCTGCACTGCCAGTCCGTCAACGGCCGCACCGGGCTAGTGGTGCGCTACGGCAACGAGGTCGCCGCGGTCATCAGCCTGGACGTCGCGGGCGACCGCGTCGTGCAGATCTGGGCGGTCCTCAACCCTGACAAGCTCCGCCACTGGAACCGGGACGCCACGCAGGAGAAATGAGGACAACGCGTGGGCCAGGACTTCGAGGCGCGGATCCGCATCCTTCAAGAAGCTCTTGACGACGTCGGCACGCGCATCCAACGATCGGCGCATCGACTGCGCCACCTTCGCGAGCAGTCCCGACGGGAACCCGGCCGAACTCCCGAGGAACACCCGCCGACCACGGCCGATTCCGCCCCTATCCGACCCGGAGCCCGGTCACCCACGACCTGACCTGTCTGCACCGTGTCCGCACCGCTGAGGTGCCGCTCACGAAAGGGTGAAAGGACAGTGGTAGTCCCCTGGCTGGACGGGACCTCGCATCACCTTCTTGCATCTTCCGGGTCCAAACCTCGTACGCTGTGACATACGATGCACCCACACACATCTCCCCGGGTCCGAGCCGAGCGGCACCGCAGCTGACTTCAGCGAGGCGCGGCACGGAGGGTTGAGGATGAGAGGAAGACATGGTCTCGGCAACTCGCGCAGCGCATGAGATTGAGGTCACTGCGGAGAGCCTCCAGGAGGACCTCGCCCGCCTGGAGATTCAGAAGCAGGCACTGGAGAGGGAACTGGCCGCCGTGGCCGCCCACCTCGACTCCGTCCAGCGCGCCCTGAGCGCCCTGACCGTCCTCATGGCCGAGCCATCCGGCCGCCGAACAGCCGAGCAGCCCGAACAGTCGGAGGCCGACACACCGGTCGTCGCGCCCGCCGCCCGCACGGCGCGAAAGCAGTCCGCGCCGCGACAGGCGGAGCCCACCCAGAAGGAGAAGCCGACGGCCTCCTCGCATGCGGAGGCCGACGAATCGCGCAGCTACGGCGCGCTCACCGAACAGATCCTGGAGTACTTCGCAGGCGTCGGTGACGCGGAGGTCCGCGCGCGCGACGTGGCCGCGGCGCTAGGCCGCGACACCGACTCCGGGAGCATCAATGCGGTGCGCAGCACGCTCGACCGTCTGGTCGGCACCTCCCGCGTACGCCGAGCCGGCCGCGGTCTCTACCGCGCCCAGAAGTCCTGACCGGAGCCCCCTCGGCTCCGTGCATTGAAAGTCACAAAGATGCCTCGGGCACCTGCCCGCGGGGGATCGAACAGGCGCCCGAGGCACGCACCCCCCTGACGGACGGTCCGCGGGTGGGCGAGCGCTCCCATACCGGCGACTAAGCGTGTCACACGGTGCTGGAGTCGCTGTGAAGAGTGTATAGCAATCCACATCGTCTTTGAATCCGACGTCCCGCTCCCGGGTGCACTCCTCCCCGGATGCCCTGGATCACGCCTGGCCCTTCACCTTCGCGGCGACCCCTCCCCACCTGAACTTTCCGGCAACTTGCCTTTCTGAACGGGCTGTTATGCCCTTTCCACACAGCGCTGACCCAACACACGTGTGACGGAAACAGTTACCCTTTCCGTGGCCACTGCAACAAACATGGCCCTATAGTCATCCGCGCATCGAGTTGTCGTCCGGGCCTTCCCCACGAGCGGCACATGCCGCTGGCGCACCTTGACACCCATGTTTCTTCCTCTGAGGAGCATCACCCGGGGACCGCGCTGGACAAGGCCACCGACAATCCCGAGTGGCATGCCTGGCTGCAGCGCATGTTCGACGACCCCGACCTGCACATCACCTCAGAACCGGCGAGCTACCGCGGTCGTCGTCGAACTCGCCCCCCTGGCAACGCGTCACTCGGCACCCTGACCCCGAGGACGCTTCCGTCATCTGCCGCGTGCCGGCGTGCTGGGCGTCGGCCCACCACGGAGCAGGCGTCTTCTTGCGGACCCGGGGCCGCCTCCCGCAGGGGGAGCCGCGGCAGCCCCGGCCCTTGCACTCGCGTCCGGTTCGCGCGGCGGCCGACTTTCGCCGTCCTGGCGGCCGCGAGGACGGCCGTCCCTTGCACCATCCCCGCCAGCGGAGTGCCGGCGCACCGCCCATGCACAATCCCGCCCTCCCATCCTTCGAGCGGACAGGGCCAGCTCCCCGCCGATGAACTGCGCGGCCCGGATCCCGAGCCCGGCGTTGTGCGTGCTGACCTGCTTCCGGTCCTGGCGGGGCATCATGCACCATTGCTGGCTGTGCTCATCGCGCTCGGCGTCTCGCTCTTGGGCGTGACGGCCGGGATGACGTCGGCGTGCGGTCACGGCACCATGGCGGCGCTGGCCTTCCTCTTGCGCTCGCCATCGGATAACGGTCTGTCAGCCCCCGCTAGGGGTGTGCTGGGCGTCGGTGTCGGCAGCTTCTCAGCCGCCATGCCACTCGGTCACGCTCTCCGTCCACTCGACGAATGGGCGGCCATCCGGAAGCGCTCGATCTGCCCCAGGCCGCGGCACCTGCGGCACGGCGCGAACGGCTTCACCCAGCACAACAGCGCGTAGCCGATGAGCCCCAGCAGCAGAGTCATAGCGGTGAGCATCAGGTCTCTCCCCTCGATTCCGGGCGATTCCAGGGGTGGCCCCAGCCCGGACCTCCCTGCTTACGCTGTTGATGCCCTGTTCCCCGCGCCAGCGGGGATGCCCCGTCTTCTCGCCGCCGATGACCTGGTCGCCGCTCGCTTCCCCGCGCCCGTGGGGATGGTCCCGGTGGTGCACGTGGTACTCGACCGACGCGCACCTGCCCCCGGCTGGCCGGGATATTCCCAGCCCCGCGGCAGTCTTATGAACAGGTTCAGCTGCTCCCGCCCGCGGGGGATGGTTGCCAGGTGCTGCGCCGGTTGTCGCAGCCGGTCGCACTCGACCGGCTCGTCGGCGTTTCGCGGATCCGCAGGCCAGCCGGGGAGCTGTATCGCGCCAGGTGACGCGAGGAAGTAGAGCCGCGTCGGCTCCTCTCGCCCACCGAGCGGGCAGAACGAGCCTCGACGCTCGCTCGCGGGGGAACTAACGGCGCCCACGGCTGCGCACCCGAGGCTCTTGAGTAGGTGCCCGTGTCGAATCGACCGGGCAACCGCTGCAAGTCGTGCTCGGCCCCTCGCCAGCACCGATTCGTGCACGACTGCGACCGCCCGCTGGTCAGGACGTCCTGTGCCTCTCCCCCATCCGGTCAATGAGCCATTCCCCATAGAGTCGCTGTGCGATGTAGGCGTCCGGCACCGGAAGCAGATCATCGCGGCGCACCCGACTACCGAAGAAGGTGCTGCGCCAGTCGGTGAAGACCTGGCGGTGCTCGTGCTCCGCGGTCAGCGCCTGCCGCACGAAGGTATCCAGCCTGAACTGTTCGGGACCGGCAATCTCCTTCACACGCTGCAACGGTGAGAACGCTGCGGTGTGAGCCAGAAGCGTGGCCACTTCCTCTCCTGCCACCGGTCGCGTCCGAACCGGCGGCAGCCACACGATCCAGTCCTCAGTGGCGGCCTCAGCGACATCGTCGACCGTTTCAAACACTTGGGTGGACCGAATTATGGAGTACGGGACCCCGGAGCGCGCCACCATCTGTTCCTTCCATCGCAGGGCCCGGAAGGCCCCCTCCGTTCCCATCCGGTCGACACCCACTACGGACAGGGCAACATGGTGGTGCACTCCGACCGCAGCTTCGGCGGTGAGCAGCATCGATGCCGAGTGCCTGATGCGTGACAGGAGGGACTCTTCGTCGATCACGAGGCCGTACTCCTCGGTCAGCGTGCCGTCGCCAAGACTTGGTGGCCCGGAAAGGTCGATCACCACGGAACAGCCAGCGAGTTTGTCCGCCAGATCGGCCTGGGTGACGAAGTCGAATCCTGGCGGGTTGAAGACCACTGCGGCATCGAATCCGTGATTCTGCAACTGTTCTACGGTCCCTGAACCGAGGGGACTACCGTCATCGAGCACGGCCACTCGCATGGCAGCTCCTCACGTCATACCTGCGCCGCTTCGACAGGCGCTTGTTCGGTCAGAACAACAGACAGGTCAGCCGTCCCCGCTGTGACACGACGACCGCGTTCAGCGGGCGCACCTGGCCATGTGTGCGGTGGGGGCGGAGAGAAGGGCGGCAGGGACTTGGCCCTTCCCCCGGTCGGTGGAAGCTCCCGTGCGGGGCGGGACATCAGCCCATACTTGCGGACCGTCCTGCTGTCCAGCCCCGTCTCCTTGGCCACCTCCGTCAGACTGACCGCTCCTGACTCGACTAGAGCACGGAACCGCCGCAGAGCAGCAGAGTGCCGGGCACCACGATTCACCGCACCATCAAGCGTCCCTTTTCACTCGTACGCGACCGGGGAGAATCGTGGCCCTGGCAAGATTTTCGTGAAGCGGGGCTGTGCCACTGTGCGCCGGTGACGCTCCGTCAGCGCTCGCTGCGCGAGCAGATCAGGTCGCTGTTCGCCTCTCGCGATGAGGGTCTGCCCGCCCTCCCCGCCGCGGTCAGAGCCGTCAACGACGCGATGACCCGCGTCCCCACCGCCCCGCTGCTCCAGTGGGACGACAAATCCGGCCCCTACCGCGCCAGCCCTCACCCCACCACCGCAATCGTGGACCACGCCCTGGCCACCCTCGCCGCTGACGCCTCAGACCTGCTCACAGGCCCCGACGCGGACCGCCTCACCGCCTGCGGCTCTGTTCCCTGCAACCGCTACCTGCTTCGCTACGGCCGCCGCCACTGGTGTTCCACCCGCTGCGGCGATCGTGCCCGCGCCGCTCGCGCATACGCCCGCCGCGCCGCCTCCCCATGACAGCTGCAGCCACACAGCAACCACCAGCGCGGAATCGAACGACGCCCGGGCCCGCTACTGCTCAAACTGCTGAACATCTGCTGTCCGATCTCGCGAACAAGGCCATCCGGGCAGCTGACGCCGAGGAGATCGCCCGGTTCAAAGCCGACGTCGAGGCCCTCGTCGGCGCCCTGCACCAGGCGACAACCGAGAACCAGCTCCTTCGCCGACAACAGGCCGCATGCCGAACGGTTACCTCGGCGCCTTCGGGCCCGTCATGGTCATGACGGAGTTCGCGCGAGGAAGGTAACGACATGACCGGATCAGGTCCGACCGACGTGCTGGCGGGAGCCTTCGAGCAGCAGCGTGAGCGCCTGGTGGCGGTCGCGCACCGGATGCTCGGTTCGCGGGCGGAGGCCGAGGACGCGGTGCAGGAGGCGTGGATCCGGCTGGCGCGGCAGGACGCGGCGGCGATCGACAACCTGGCCGGCTGGCTGACCACCGTGGTCGGCCGGGTCTGCCTCGATGTGCTGCGGTCGCGGAAGAACCGGGCCGTGCTGTCGTACGAGGACCGGCTGCCCGAGCTGGTGGTGACCGTGGACGACGGGGCGGCGCCCGAGGACGACGCGATGCTCGCCGAATCGGTCGGGCTGGCCCTGCTGGTGGTACTCGTCACGCTCACCCCCACGGAGCGGCTGGCGTTCGTCCTGCACGACATGTTCGCGGTGCCCTTCGCCGAGATCGGCGAGATCATCGGCCGGTCCACCGACGCGACCAAGATGCTCACGAGCCGGGCCCGCAGGAAGGTACGGGGCACACCGCTGCCGCAGGAGGAGCCGAGGCGGCAGCGCGCGGTGGTCGACGCGTTTCTCGCCGCCGCGCGGAACGGGGACTTCGAAGGGCTCGTCCGGCTGCTCGATCCGCAGGTGACCTGGCGCACGTACCACCCGCAGGGCGTGATGACCACGGTCGGGGCGGCCGAGGTGGCCGGTCCGGTCCTGCGCGGGGCCCGGTCGATGACCGCGGTGCTCCCGGTGCTGGTCAACGGCGAGCCCGGGTTCGTGTCCTGGGGTGCGAACGGCAAGGTGCTCGGCGTGGCGGCGTGCACCGTGGTCGACGGCCGGATCGTCGAACTCCTGACCGTGAGCGACCGCAAGCGTCTGGACGCCATGGGCCTGCCCGAGCGTCCCGAGTAGAACACGTCGCGCGCATGGGGTTGTTACGTCTTCGCGAGGGGCTTCGTCGTAGGGGTGCAAGCATCCGGAAGACGAAGGAGACCGCGATGGAAACCCGGATCAACCCCATGGCCAACGAGGTCGGGGCGAAGTGGGCCAGGTACATCATCTCGTCGAACACGGTCATCACCGACTCGACGCTGCCGAAAGCGGTGCAGGAACTGGTGAAGATCCGCGCCAGCCAGATCAACGGCTGCGGCGGCTGCCTCGATATGCACACCAAGGACGCGGCGGCCGCCGGCGAGAGCCAGGTGCGGATCAACCTGGTCGGGGCGTGGCGGGAGACGACCGTCTACACCGAGGCGGAGCGGGCGGCGCTGGAACTCACCGAGCAGGGCACCCGCCTCGCCGACTCCAGCGGCGTCACCGACGAGGCGTGGGCGAACGCGGCGAAGCACTTCGACGAGGACCAGCTCATGGCCCTGGTGGCCCTGATCTGCGCGATCAACGCCTTCAACCGGCTGAACGTGATCACCCGGACGCCCGGCGGCGAGTACCAGCCCGGCCAGTTCGGCTGACACGGGCACCCCCCAGGCGGACCCGGGACGGCCCCGGGTCCGCCGCCCGCCTCCGCCACCGAAGACATCGCCAAGGACAAGACTCATGAACACCGCACTGTGGATCACCACCGGCCTGCTGACCGCCGTCTTCCTGTTCTCCGGCCCCGGGAAACTGTTCGTCCCCCGGGAGAAGATGGCTGCGATGACCGATGCCGCGCGTTGGGTCCTCGACTTCAAGCCCTGCACCCTCAAAGCCATCGGAGCACTTGAGATCCTCGGCGCCGCGGGCCTCGTCCTGCCCGCCCTACTCGGCATCGCGCCGATCCTGGTGCCGCTGGCGGCCGCCGGCCTGGCCCTGATCATGACCGGCGCCGTGATCCTGCGGGTCCGCCACGGCGAGCCCAAAGCCGCACTGCCGGACGGGGGCTACCTCGCTCTGACGGCCTTCGTGGCGGTCGGCCGCTTCGCCCTGGAACCCTTCACCGGCTGACCGGCCCGCCACGGGGCACCAATGAAACAGGTCAGGGCCTATGCGCCCACAAGCGTAGGTCGCTTCCCGCGCTGATGTTGATCAGTGCACACCACCGCAGCCTTCGCCTCAGAGGTCAGCTCGTGCTCAACACGGTGAACTTGACAGAGAAGTCGTCGCTCACTGCCTCGCGCATCACGTCCAGGGAGAGGACCTGCGAGGCGGGCCAGGTGCCGGCCAGCGTGGACTTGCCCGCACCGGACGCGCAGATGAGGACCACCAGGCAAGTTTCCGGCAGCTGCGGAGGCCGGCGTCCCGGTGGCTCGGCGCCAGGCAAGCTCCGTCCATGCCTTTCCAGCGCGAGGTCACTGACCGGCTCGTTGCCGGTGTCCCCAGGGAGCTGACGCTGATGGCCGTCGTAGGAGACGACCACGGCCCCGGTCACCGCCGACTGATGCCCCTGGCATCGCAGCGGCCGCGTGATGGCCCCCGGCCAGAGGCGGCTACTGAGTGGCTTCGGTGTGCTCGCGAATTGCGTGGGCCACATCGAGCAGGGCGTAAGCGACAGCGGCCGGCCCCTCCCCGATGGCGTCCGTCTGCTTCTCCTCACCCTCACGGCCAGCCGCAGCGTCCGCCCTGCTCTCCGCATAGTCGCCCCACACGCTCTTCTGTGGCATGCGTCCACCTCCCATGCCACCGGTCCCTCCGGCGGCCTCTGCTGCCTCCCCCGACAACCGCATGCTGAAGCGTTCGATCCACGCCGGCTTCGAGAGAAAGTCGAGAACGCCCGCAACACACAGACCACTTCAGGGTCCGGTTCGCTCAGCGCGGCCGGTGACGCAGCTGCCGACCGGGGTGTCCTGTCTCATCGGACCTTGACCGGTCTCACCGAAGTTTGACGGCCTCCTGTTCGTCTCATCGAACTTTGAGCAACGCTCGCGGTGTCTTGCAGATCAGGCCGCGTACCCTCGGCGTGTGCCTCGCCATTGGAAGAAGCCACGCCGGCTGGTCGTCGACGGGCGCATGTACATGTGGACGATGCGCCACAGCCACCGAAGGGACCACGACGGCCGGTCCGTGGACTGCCGCCAGATCCTCACCCTGTCCCCGCAGCCAGCCGGCACCGGTGGTCCGCTGCGCATTGTCTTTGCCGCCGGGCCCCGCCGGTACGTCCCGGGCGGGGCTCCCTTCGGCTCCGGGGACGTGGGCTTCACCCAGGGCGCAGACCTGAACTTGCACGAGCCGGGCGCCGTCCGGGCCCTGCTCGACATGGCGCGGGCCCGCGGGTGGCAACCGGACGAGCGCCGGGCGGTGGAGCTCGACGGTTGGCCCCTGTTGGAGGCGGCGGCCGCCGCGCGAGCCGGGGACGCCGCCTCCGAGAGCCGGAGGGGATGACTCCACTCCGCCTGACTTCATTGCTCCTCTGAGCAGCCCTCCGCGCGGCGATCAGACTTCGGTGAGACTGGTCAAACTCCGTTGAGACGGGACACCGGGCCGCGGGCGAGAGATGACAGCCGACCGCGGCCCCGCGCGGTCCTTCACATGGGCTGGCAGAAGGTGCCTCAGGCGCTGCGTGATCGGCGTGCGGTCGTCTTCTTCGTGGTCTTCTTCGCTGCCGTCCTCTTGGCCGGCTGCTTCTTCGCGGTCTTCTTCTTCGGCATCTCGTGGACATCGGCGCCTTCGCCGCGGGAGGCCTTGGCCTGCTGGACGGACTCGTTGAGGGCGGCCATGAGATCGAGGACCTTGCCCGGCTGCTCGGGCTCCGGGGCTTCGGGAAGGGGCTTCTCTTCCCGCTTCGCCTCGATGATCTTCGCCAGGGCGTCGGTGAACTCGGAGCCCTCGAGGTCGTCCTGGGTCATACGGTCGATGAGGACGAGCGCCTGCTCGATCTCCTCCTCCGACACCGTCTCGCTGGGCGGGTCGACGGCGGCCGGATCGCGGGCCTCATCGGGCCAGCGCATCGCGTGCAGAACGATCGCATCGTCGCGCAGCCGCAGCAGGCCCAGGCGCTCCCGGCCGCTCCAGGCGTACTTGGCGATCGCGACCTTCGACGACCTGTCCAGGGCTTGGCGCAGCAGCTTGTACGGCTTCGCCGCCACCTGCCCGTCCGGCCCCAGGTAGTAGCCCTCCGCGATGCGGATGTGGCCAGGGTTTGCGGTTGACCGTTGACCACTTCCTCAGCTGGACGTGGAGCGCCTTGAGTGACCCGCCCGGCCCCGTGCTCCGGGGAGTGTCTGATTGACACTCCCCGCCGACGTGTCGGCGCTGCGGGCAGAACGCGGCGAGGGCGCCTGCCACGCGGGTGTTCTCTGCCCTCTGCGCGGGGAGATTGGGGGGATGACGGACACGAGCGCGACCGATGCCCTGGACAGTGCCGAGTGGGGCCGGTGGATCATGTACGCCCAGCGGTACCGCGAAAGCTTCGTCCGGCTGTGCGCGCATCCGGTCGACGCGCTGCTGGATGCGGCTGGGGTGTCGGAGGGGATGTACGTCCTCGATGCGGGCACGGGGACGGGGACCGCGGCCAGGCGGGCACAGCGCCGTGGCGCCCGGGTCCGGGGCGTGGACGTCGATCCCGGCGGAATCGCGCAGGCGCGCGGCAGCGGGGTCAACGCCACCAACCATCCCTTGCCAGAACTGCCTTTCGCTGACGGCGAGTTCGATGTGGTCCTCGCCAACTTCGTCATCGACTGCCTCGACCGCCCCCGGACCTCCCTCGCCGAACTGCGGCGCGTGCTGCGGCCCGGCGGCCGGATCGCGCTGACACTGTGGGGCGCACGGCGCGGCGCCGGTCAGAATCTTCTCGGACGGGCCTGCGAGGCGGGCGGCATCGTGCTGCCGCCGGACCGGCCGTCGCCCGATGAGCCGCGGGACCTGCCACCGCTCGACGCGGACGAGGAGTTCGACCGCACGCCCGCCGGGATGCTGGAACTGCTGGGTGAGGCCGGGTTCACGCGAACGGAGGCGACCGAGGTCACCTGGAACCACGAGACCACTGTCAGGGAGTGGTGGGGCGGGCTGGCCGACCGGCTCTACCTCAGGCCGGCGTACGTCACACCGCCTGACCTGGAGACCACCGCGCGGATCCGTGCGGAGTACGAACGGCTCAGCGCCGAATTCCCCCAGAGAGACGAGAAGCTGCTCCTCCCGCATGTTGCGCTGCTCGCCTCCGGGAGGCTCACGTGAACAGCGGCTCCAACGCCCGTTCCAGGCCCGCCGCCTAACAGAAGCCCACCCCCCGCATCCCCAGCACGGCCGCGACCGTCACGTTCGCCTCATTGTCGTCCACGAAGAGTCCGCCGCGAGCCGGATGACCGCACCCACTCCTGCAGGTCGATCCGACCCAACACCACCCGAAGCACGGCTTCCACAGCTGGTCACTGACCGACTATGCACAAAAGCCTCTGGTTAGGGCGTGCGGGCTCTTCTCGGGTGATCGCGCAGATGACGGGTGAATGCCTACTCGCAGCCTGGCGCTGGACGCCTGTCCGGTAAGAGCGGTGTCGCTCGTTGTCTGCGCGTCCATCACACCTGGCTCCTAGCTTCAGGTAAGGCGTCGAGCGTCAACACCCGTCTCTTGATCCGTCGTTGGTGTTGGTGGGACGAGCCCGCTGCACGGTGACTTCTCAATGCGCACGAGCTTGCTGAGCTCCCTCACAGACTGAAGCCCGTGCGGTGCGCTGGTGCCACGAACACGGCTGGTGAGGCGTTGGTCCAGCCTTGCGGCTGAGACCTGGAATTAGGTCGCCGCGTGGCCCGCATGCGCTCGTGACCAGGGCAAACACCCGAACATGGAAAGAGAACACTGTGATCTACTGCGGCATCGACTGGGCGGAAAGGACACACGACGTTGCCCTGGTCGACGACAGCGGCCAGTTACTGGCCAAACGGCACATCACCGACGACGCAGTCGGCTACAAGATCCTGCTGGACCTGCTCGCCGAGTACGGCGACACAGAAGCAGCTCCGATACCCGTGGCCATCGAGACCTCCCGTGGCCTGCTGGTCGCAGCGCTGCGGACCGGCAAGCGGCAGGTCTTCGCGATCAACCCGATGGCCGCCGCCCGCTATCGCGACCGCCACTCGGTTTCGCGAAAGAAGTCCGACCCGGGCGACGCCCTCGTGCTGGCGAACATCCCGCGCACCGACATGCATGCCCACCGGCCGCTGCCTGACGACAGCGACCTGGCCCGCGCCATCGCAGTCCTCGCACGCGCCCAGCAGGATGCGACATGGAGCCGTCAGCAGACAGCTAACCAACTTCGGTCCCTGCTGCGCAAGTACTACCCCGCCGCCCTGGATGCCTTCGCCAACTGGAGCAACGGCCTCTGCCGACCCGAGGCGCGCGAACTCCTCCGGCTGGCGCCGACTCCGTCATGCCGGGTATGAGCTCGATCCATGACAGGCCTGTTGAACAGCCGGGCCTGGCCGTCGTCGAAGTCGCGGCCGCCAACGATGCGACCGCCTTCGCCGTCCAAGACCTGCTCGCCGCCAACTACGCGATCGCACCGGGCGAACGTTCGGTCCGCGAGCCCGGCGTCCGGCTGCGCCTCTTCCTGGACCTGCGCCAGGAGCCCGGCTCGTAGCGCTACGGGCGGGCGACCGCGTCCCGCTGACCAGCCGTGGTCGGGCCGGTGGTCGAGTGTGCACGCACGGTTTGCGGACGGACAGACCGGGTGGAAGGCATGGGGCTGTGACGTGGATGCTGCCGGATCCGATGCTCGCCGCCCCAGTGTCCGACCCGCCTCTGCTGCCCGGGTGGGCGGGAGAGCCCAGGTTATGGACAGGGGTTGCCCTGTCCGCTGTCCATCCTCGACGCGTGGATCTGCCCGCCATGCGGAGACGCGCGAGCGCCGAAGGGCGGCTCGGGCCGATGAGTTCCGGGGCCCGGTGGGGTCTACCTCTGCACGAGCGAAAGCTGCACACGAGTTCGGTGAGGGACCATGACCACCCACGCACTACCACCCGTCGTCGACGCCGCATCTTGGGAGCGCCAACTGGATGCGCTGCGTGCCCGGGAGAAGGCCGCGACGCGGGAGCTTGACGCCATCGCCGCCGAGCGTCGTCGCCTGCCGATGGTCGAGATGCCCGACTACACCCTGGAGGGCGAGGACGGCCCCGTTCGGCTGGCGGACGTCTTCGAAGGCAAGAGGCAACTGATCGTCTACAACCACATGTGGTTCGCCGGCAAGGAATGGCAGTGCCCGGGCTGCACGGGGTTCACCTCGCAGTACACCCGCCTGGAGTTCCTGGACAACTACGATGCGCGATTCGTCATCGTCACCCAGGGCCCGATCAAAGAGGCACTCGCCTACCAGCGGCGGGTCGGCAACCAGATGACGTGGTACTCGACTGCCAACAGCTCCTTCGGGGCCGACGTCGGTGCACCGCCCGGCGCAGGATTCGCGGTCAACGTGTTCCTGCGCGACGGCGACACCGTCTATCGCACCTGGCACACCAACGGCCGCGGCACCGAACAGCTCAGTCACACCTTCCCCCTGATCGACGTCCTGCCGTACGGACGGCAGGAGCAGTGGCAGGACTCGCCCGAGGGCTGCCCTCAGTCGCCCACCTACAGCCGATGGGCGACGTCCAAAGACATCGCTGCGCTCTATGGCCCGGGCTCCGGCGGCTGAACGACCTGCATCACGGACGGTGAGCGGGTGAACACGGTGATGCTGCCGGTGCGCGACGGGTTGTCCATCGCTCGGCGTCCCCATAACTGCCGGACGAATTGCTTGCGCGCTGCTCGGTCGGGCCTCCGCATGGCGCTGGACGATAGTTCGTGGACAGCTCAACAGCGCATAACCGAAGTGGGACGGGTTTAGGGCTCTGTTGTCCGTCGACGCGGGCCGGGTGGTGCTGCGCTCGAGGCGAGGCACTGAGATGGCGGCATCGTTTCCGGAGATCGTGGCCGGCATCGTGCAGCTACCGGACGCGACCGCGTTCGGCGGTGTTATGTGACCTGTATCTGTGTCTCAGACCCAAGGAGTCTCAGCCGCGCCGTGACGCAAGCCTCACGCCTCGTCATGCCAGGGGAAGCCATCCGGGTCCGTGGCGGCACGGGTCCTGACCCGCTCATCGTCATGGCCGCGGATCTGGTCCAGGAACGGGAAGTCTTCCGGCTGCACGGCCAGTTTGGCGACAGGGGCCACTGGTACGGGACTTGCCCATTGGGCCGGCTGCACCGAGACATCGCCGACCCGCATCCGCGGCTGCAGCTCGAAGGTGTCGGCGGGCAGCAGGTACACCGTGCCGGGACGCCAGGGCTGCTGCTTGAGCGCCCGCGCGCTGATGGAGAAGTAGTAGTGCGGCTCGCCGAGCCGCTCGCTGCCGTTGTCGAGGCGGGCGCAGCCATTGATCAACGACATCGGGTGGTGGTCCCGGTCCAGGATCGCGTAGTACATCGGCCAGAGCCCGTCGCCGGCGGCGAAGACCGCGCGACGGTTGCCGAACTCGCTGCTGTCGTTCGGCTGCCGGGGTTCGAAGCGGCTGATCGCCGGATCGCCCGAGCCGTGCAACAGCAGTCTGCCGCGGTCTGCGGCACGGCAGAGGAACTGCCATTTCGGCGCCTGGATCCGGTAGTCGATGGGCTCATCGGGACCGTTCGCGAGCGCTTGCTCCAGCAGTCGGTCGAAGGATGCCAACGTTCTGCGGTCCGAGGGTGCAGCGGGACGCGTCATCCAGTACGCAGGCAGCTTCATCAAAGCAACCTATCCAGCGCACCGCTCGGGACACCACCACCGCGGCCGCTACACCACACCGTCCTCGCGCTCGACTGGCACCCCGATCAGGCGACCGAGTTCAACGCTGCCCTCTGGCCTGCCTGGGCTCCGTCGTCTGGGCCCTGCGCACCACCACCAATTCGAAGACGCGCGGCGATCGCGGCGGATCTGCGGCGGTCGCCGGTCGGCTCGCTCGAGGGCGGCAGGGTCATCCGTGGACAGGCTGGTCGATCTCCGCCGCGTGGGGCAGCCAGGAAAAGCTGGACGTCACACTGGTGGAACCCGAGCTGGTGGTGGAAGTCGGCGTCGACGTCGCCCGCGACGCTGCCGGCCGGTGGCGCCACCCCGCACGCCTGCACCCGCCCGCCCCGACCTCTCCCCCGCCGACGTCACCCGCTGGACGTCACCGCCGCACTGAGTCTTAGGGCGCGTATAGGGTCATGATCAATGAGCGGGTTTCCCCCTCGCGCTGATCTTCGATCCGATGGATCGTCTTGCATGACACGTGCGCAACTGGTCGACGCAGAATGGGAGTTCATCGAGACGTACCTGTCGATCGGCGAGTATGGCCCCTACTCGGTGCGGCTGCGGCAGCAGTTCGAGGGGGTGCTGCGGCGATTTCGGACGGGCGGGCAGTGGCGGGAAATGCCCGCCGAGTTCGGTGCCTGGTCGACCGTCCACAACCGCCTCCAGGTCGTCCCGCGAGCTCAGGTGAGGGCGGCCGCCAGGCAGGCGAAGGCGGCGATGATGACGGCGACGCGGACGTAGTGCCAGCGGTCCCAGCGCTTCATCTGCTCCTTCCAGTCGGCCGGCCGGTCGCCGGCAGTCCACGTCTTGACCCGGTTGTTGATCGGGACGAGCACCAGGATCGACATGAGCACGCTGACGATCAGCAGCGCGGCGGCGGTCACGACGAGGCCGGTGCCATCGTCGTCCCATCCGGCGACGGCCCAGACCCCGACGAGGACGAGCGAGCCGATGTACCAGAACGGCATCACGGCACCGCCCAGTCGGGCCCCATGGACGCGGCCGCTCAGGCCGTTGTCGCCGGGGAGTGCGTTGAGGATCGGGTTGCTGAAGAAGGGGACGGAGAACTCCACCCCCACCATTACGCCGACGACCACGATGGTGACGACCTCGAGTGCATTGAGCATGACGACCCCTTTTGGTATCTAGCATCGCTAGCTGACGAGGCAACGCTAGTGCTGCTGCCGCTCGATTGTCTAGCGATGCTAGGATCGAATCATGTCGGTACAGGAACGCAAGCAGCGCGAACGGGCGGAGCGCGAGCGCCTCATCGTGGCCACGGCCCGCGAACTCGCCGAGCAGCAGGGCTGGGACGCGGTCACCACCCGGCGGCTCGCTGAGCGCATCGAATACAGCCAGCCCGTCCTCTACAGCCACTTCCGCGGCAAGCGCGAGATCATCGGCGCCGTCGCTCTGCAGGGCGCTTCCGAGATGGCCGTGGCGATGCGGGCCGCAACCGCCGCCGCCGACGGCCCCCGCGCCCGGGTCACCGCGCTGGCCCGCGCCTACCTCGCCTTCGCCGAACGCCATCCGGCGGTCTACGACGCCCTGTTCCAGCTCGACGGCGGCCTGGCGTATGCGCAGGAGGACACCCCCGAACCGTTGAAGGACGCCTTCGCCGCGCTGCTGGAGTGCCTCAGCGAGGTCGCCGGGGACGGCGTGCGCCCGGAACTGTTCACCGAGACGTTCTGGGCGTCCCTGCACGGCCTGGCCACCCTGACCCGAGCGGGACGGCTCCCGCCGGAGGACACCGAGCGCAGGACGGAGCTGCTGGTGGACCGGCTCGCCATGCTCTGACGAGCGTCCCGGATGGCACAGTCGAGTGGACGCTGCTGTGGATCGAGAACACCGCCAGTCAGCTGACCGAGGGCAGACCGTAGTTGGCTGGTGGGCGATGAGCATCCCACTGACCTGCTGTGGTCGGGGTTGTGGTCAGGGGGTGTCGCCCGAGTGGTACAGGCGGCAGCTCACGCCCGGGCCCGGTGTGCGGGGCTCACCGGGGTGCGGGTCGTACAGGGCGCGGCCGCCGGGGCCAGCGCGTCAGCTCGGTGGACAGGGCGACGCCGTCGTCGACTTCTTCGGTCCGCCAGCCGTGGATGTCCAGCAGCAGGCCGTCCAGCGGTCCGCCGACCAGTTCGGCATACGTCCGGTACGGGAGCGGCCCGGGGTTGGGGGCGTCGTGGTCGTGGCCGTACACCCGGCCACGCAGCAGCTGCTCGTCTCCGTTCATCCGACCAGCGTTCCAGCCGCCACCGACAACGAGGGCGCGGGCGGCGGGCCCGGCCCGAGCCTCTTCATCCAGGCCGGGCCGGGCTCGCCGTGCTCACCGCGCCTTCGGCAACGCATCCAGAGATCAGCGGTCCTCCCCCGCGCCGCGGCCGGCCACGCGCCACACCGGCTCATCGGGGCCGCGCTTGGTCAGCTGCCCCAACGTCGTAGTCGCCACGATGATCCGGTAGTTCACGCAGTAGACGTGCTGGGCGCGCTGGTGGAATACCGCTTCCCGGGTGGCCGGGGCCGCGCGGGGCGGGAGCGAAGACGAACAGCACCGGCGGGAAGGACCAGCCCAGCAACGGCCCGGCGTCGGTCTCCTGCCAGTGGCTGCACGGGGCCCGGGCGGCGTTGCCGCGTCCGGACGCCGGTGCGGTGCGGTAGGCGTCGTAGCGCTCCAGCTTGGCGACCGGGCGGGCGTAGGACAACGTGCGGCCGATCTCCACGAACACACTGGAGCCGTCGGCCAGGAGCACCACACCGTCGGACACCAGGGTTGTCGGTGACGACGTAGTGTAGATGTCCCCTGTGGGATCGGCTGCCTCGACCTTCTGAAGAAACTGCTGGTAGTAGGCACTGTCGCGGGAGGAGGCGGTCATGGTGACCTCGTGTCCGTCCCGTACTCGCAGTGCGCCGTAGACCCAGGTCTTCTCCGGTCCGCGACCGTAGTCGACTTCGGACTTGGTGCGGCGGCCGTCCGGCGACCAGCCCGGCGCCGGCGGGAACGTGCGGGGGATCACCGGTCCGAGCTCGTCGGCGCAGACGACCGTCGCGCCCTCGGGCGGGCAGGTGCAGAGCCCGATGATCCTGGTCCTATTCCCTCGAAGTCCGCGTCTCTCGAGCGGGTCCAGGACCGGGTACGGCGCCGGCGCACCCCCTCGGCCAGCAGGATCCGTCGGACCTGACTGCGGCCGACCCCGATGCCCAGCCTCTGGCCTCGGCGGCCAGCGCGTCCAGGGTCCACTCCGGCGGCCCGCACTCATCCTCCGCCGCCAGCTCGCCGCCCGCCTGCACAGTCAGCTGGCCCGGCGCCGGCTTCTTGACCAGGCCGATGATCCTGGAGCGTTCCGACTCGGTGATCCGCCGTTTGCGGCCCTGCCCGCCCAGATCCTCCAGCCCGTCCAGACCCAAGCGGTTGAAGCGGTGCAACCAGCGGCGGACCGTCTTGGGACTGCACCTCAACTCGTCGGCGATGGCCGGCACCCGCTGCCCGGCCCAGCTCAACTCGACCATCCGCGCCCGCAGCACCAGATCACGCGGCGCCTTACGCGCTCGCGACAGCCGACGCACGGCCCGTTGCTCATTCTCGTCACGGCCCGGCCGTGGCCGTAACACCACCTTCCAGCACCCGCCCCCGAGTACCCGACTTGCCACGCCACCAGGACTTATACCCAGGGAATGAGGAATCCAGCACTAGGTGAACGAGGGGGCGCTCGCAGCGACGCTGCCAATGCATGCGGGGTGGACACGGCCCGGCGTGATGATCGTGCAGGTCATCAGCCAGGTGGCCGGGCCGTGGTCGTTCTTGATCTCCGGGCTGACCGTACTCGTACAGTCCGGCGAGCACCATGACCTGCCCGTCGACGGGGTGGATGAAATACGGCGAGCTCACTGATCGCCTGGGGCACGAGCCCGGTGATCAGTGAGCTCGCCCTCAGGCGCGGACTCCAGCACCCGTCTGGTCAGCTGCTGCAGGAGGCCGCCCCCGGCCTGAGCCCGGGCCACCATAGGCCGACCCCGCCGAGGAACTCGCCACCTGCGGGGACGCTGCACAGCGGCCTTGCCGGCCTCGGTGTCACTCGTCACGTCAGTCAACGCAGCCGGTCGACCAGAGCAAAGGCATCCTCGGTTTTGGGGTGGGCCCGGCCCAGCCGGGTCTGCAGGATCTGTGCACCCCGGCGCGCGAAATCCACCGCGGTCGAGTTGTTCATCGCGTGCAGGACCTGGGCCTGGAAGATGAGGACGTAGCCGATGTACAGGTGGTCCGGCGCATAGACGGCCTCGCGGATCTGCAGTGCCCGTGAGATCAGCGTCAGGGCCGCCTCGTGGTCGCCGAGGTCGACATGGACGTTCGCCAGTGCAATCAGGTCGAAGCTCACGTACGGGTCGTTCGGCCCGAGCGCCGCCTCGTCGATCTGCAGCGCCCGCTCGGCCAGTGGCAGCGCCGCACGGTGTTCACCGAGGAGGCACAGCGTGCGCGCGAGCGTGGCCAGGTCCGTTGCGATGGCGGGATCGTTCGCCGGCAGGCAGGACTCGTGCAGCCGCAGCGCGCGTTCCACCAGTGGGCGGGCCCTCTCCGGCGCGTGGAGCTCCCGATGGATCTGCGCCAGAGTGATCAGATCGAAGCCGGTCTCCGCATCCCGGCCCTCGATCGACTCGTCGATCGCGAGGGCACGCTCACACAGAGGCAACGCCATCTGGTAGTCCCCGATCTGGATGAGGAATTCCGACGCCAGCCTGAGCAGCACCGCCGTCTCCTCAGCGCACTCGGCCGGTGGATCGTCCTTGGTCACAGCCAGGACATGCGAGAGCAACTCCTGCCAGCGCGGCCGCGCGTCCGGGTCACCGTGGACGTCGTGCGGCACGGCCGCGACCAGCGCCCGGCACAGCTGGACCAGGGCGTCGGCATGCGCCTCCTCCGGCATATCGGCCCGGACGGCGGCCTGCACCAGCCGGTGCACCACCAGGGACGCGTTCCCGCGCCGCGCGAGTCCCAGACCGGCCAGGGCACCGACCGTCCTGTCCCACACCAGCGGATCGTCGGCGCCCACGTTCAGGATCTCGGGACTACGGGTGAACAGGTCCAGCGGGATCGGTTCCGGCGCCAGTAGGGCACACAGCCTCAGCATCCGCACTGCCTGCGGCCGCTCCGCCTCCAGCCTTCGCACACTGAGCTGCCACAGGGCCCCGACCATCACCGCCGACCGGTCGCCCGGTGCGCCCAGCGAGATCATCTCCTCCAGCCGGGACGTCAGCAGCCTCACGTAGTCATCGGGCGCCGTCTGGTTGTACTCCATGTACCCGGCTGCCTGCTCCAACGCCAGCGGCAGGTCCCCCAGTTCCTCGGCGATCCGGTCCGCCACCGCCGCGGTCATGCCGGGCACCCGACGCGTCAGCAGGCTCACCGACTCCTGCCTGGCGAACACGTCCAGGCCGATCACACCGGCACTGCTCGACCAGTTCCTCACCCTGGTGGTGACGATGACATGGCCATTGGTCGCCAGGCCACCCGACGGCAGCGCGTGCGTGAGAGTGTTCTGTTCCTCCCCGTTGTCGAAGATGATCAGCCAGGGCCTGCGGTCCGCCAACTTGCCGTACACCCGCGGGATGACCTGGTCGAAGCTTGCTTCCGCCAGCCCCAGTTCCCCGGCCAGAGACACGAACTGCGACGCCACCCGATCGGCGTCCCCGGCATGTACGAACGCGACGAACCGGTACTTCTCGAGATGTCGGTAGGCGTATTCGACCGCGAGTTGGGTCTTGCCGACACCGCCCATCCCACGCACGACCAGCATCGCGACACCGCTCGCCGAGGTGAGGCGCTGTCGCAGTTCCCGCAGCGTGGCGTCGCGGGCAGTGAAGTCAGTGTTGCGCGGCGGCAGTTGGTACGTCATGGGCGCGGGCGGGTCCTGCCCGCGGTCGCGGCGCGGCGCCTGCCACAGCCCGATCAGCGACACAGGTATCAGGAGGAGGAGCACCAGCCACGGGTGGACCCGCACGAGGTCGAGCGGTCCTGGCCAATGGCTTTGCCCGGACGCCGCGTTGAAAGCGAGACTACCGACGAACAGCACGAGTAGACCGGACACCACACCGGCCAGCGTTCGCCACATGGCTCCCTCTTCAGTATCACCGCTGCCGCGACGACCAACAGCCTGCGTGATGTTATCCCAGGAGCCGCTGACGAAACCGATGAAAGAGCCTGCCCCTGCTCCAGCACGGCCCAGCCGAACGGGTATGGCGCCCCGTTCAGAACCTCGACAGCAGAGTGAGCTGGTACCAGTCCTGGCACCGGTAACCCACCCGTTGCACCTCGTTCATGCCCGCCGCAGGTGCTGCTACGGCGCGCGATGAATGAGGCCAGCGGCGAACCATCCAGCGCGTGCGCCGGGGTGCCTACCAGCTGATCAGCATCACGCCGCCGCTGGCCATGCCGAACAGGACCACCTGTATGCCCGGGCGTAGCCGGCCTTGGTCAGCGGCGTGGGCGAGTTGGAGGGGGAGGGTGGCTGCGCCCATGTTGCCGGTGCGGTGGAAGGTGGGCACGACCGCGTCGGGCTGGATGCCGAGGCGTTCGCGGAAGGTGCGGACGAACGGGACGGACGGCTGGTGGAGACAGACGAGGCCGAATTCGTTCGGGTCGGTGTGTTGTTCCTTCAGCCACTGTGCGGCGCGGGTGTCGATGCCGAGGAAGGAGGCGAGGACCTTCTCGGAGTCGAAGTGCAGCCCCGGCGGGCCACCGGGCCGTGGTGGGTTTGAACAGGGTGGCAGCCGGCCAGCCCACGGAGTTCGCCATGATCGTGTGAGCGATGATGCCCGGCTGGGGGGAGGCTTCGACGAGCAGGGCGGCGCCCATGTCCCCGCCGGTCAGGGACGCCAGCCCGGTCCGCAAGGTGGTGGGAGTCAGGCTCCACCGGCTGAGGCTTCTGAGGTTTCCCCGCACGCGATCAGGATCCGCCGGTAACGGCCAGCGCGGATGAAGGCGTCCGCGACCTCCAGGGCGTTCAGGACGCTGTTGCAGGCGTCGGTGACGTCGAAGACCGGACAGGACAGCCCGGTCCGGGCGGCGACGATGTGGGCGCTGGCGGGTTCCTGGACATCGGCGCTGGAGGCGGCGAACAGCAGCAGGTCGACCTCGCCGGTTCGAGGGCCGCCTGGGCCAGGACACGGCCGACGCCATGGGAGCCGAGGTCGGAGGGCATCTCGCCGTCCGCGACGACGCGCTCTTCCAGCTTCTCGGCACGCGGCGGTTCCCTCCGAACGGGAACCAGACGTGCGGAGGCGTGGTCTGCTCGGGGCTGGGCGTCCTAAGGAAAGCAGACAGTTTGCTGCCGCGCGTCGGCGGCCGGGCACTGGCGCTCCATCCCCGAAACCCTCTACGACGACCGCGGACTGGCCTCGACGTCCGCCCGCCCCGCACCGAAGGTGCGCAGCCTCCATGCGACTCGGCTTCGACGACGTGCAGAGCGGCGACGACCATGGAACGACCGCGAGGGAACACCGGTCGTCGACTGGTCGTCGGCGGCCACCGCGTCACCGTGCGGCCCGCTGGTGTGGGCGAAGCGGCCCCTGGTGTTATTGAATGAGGTTTGCGGTCAAGAATCCCGGGACTCTGTCGCCCGGGTTCTGGTACGGCTCCGACGTGGTGCCGGGGTCGGCGAGCGAGCTGAGAGAGTCGCATGGACTCCACCCCACCCCCCTCGTCTGCGTCACCGTTCGACATGGTCAGCAGCGCTTTGGGGCAGTACATGCCAGTCGACGGAGCGGCAGCGGCCGCCGGATCCGCCGACCCGCAGGGGGACAACGCCGCCCGTCGAGACGTATCCGACAACCCGACCCCCGCCGCTCAGGAGCAAATCCTCGGCGCGGTCAATCTGGACCGGGATCTGAGAATCACCCGCGGCAATCTGGACGCCCCGGTCTTCGCGGGGGTGGAGGCCCTGGCCGGGAGCCCTTTCGTCGATCTCCTGCCTCCCTCGGACGTACCGACGGTCACCAGGCGCCTGCGGCAGGTCCTCGAGACCGGTGAGCCGCACGTCGCCCGGGTCCAGCGCCTGCGACGCGGCGACGGGTCGGAGCTGGTGGTCTCGATGAGCATCCTGGCCGCCGCGGCGCCTGAGGAGGGCCTGACCGTCTCACTGATCGCCATGGCCAGGAGGCTGCACCTGTACGCCGCCGAGACCGCGATCGGCACCTCGTTGGACATCGGCGAGACCGCGCAGTCGCTGGCGGAGTCCCTGCTGGCCTGGGGTGACGTGACCGCCATCGACCTCGACTTCGCCGTGTGGACGGGTGAGGCGGTCACCGAGCAGGCGCAGGGGCGCCTCCGGCTGCGGCGGGCGGCCCTGGTGCCGGACCGGGCGTGGCCCGACGGCTACGTGACCCCGGGCAACGATCTTCCCGGCGATGCGAGTCGACTGCTGTCGCAGGCCATACGACGTGACGATGCCGCGCAGGCCATCGTCATACCCGACCGAAAAGCGATCGAACGGGTGCTCGACAGTCCTCGGCTGGTACGTGCGCTGGTGCCCGGCGACCAGGCGGCGGCCGTGGTGTGCATACCGCTGGTCCTGGACGGCACGCCGCCCGTCGTCCTGGGTGTCGCGGAGGTCTGGCGGCGGGCGGACCGCCCCTTCGCGGACAGCGAGCTCTTCGACCTGCAGGAACTGGTGGCCAGGACCTCCCACCACGTGGACCTGGCCCGTCAGCACCAGCGCGAGCACACACAGGTACTGGCCTTGCAGCGCCGACTGCTGCCACGGTCCGGCGGCGACACCATCCAGACGGCCAGCGTCTACCAGCCCGCCACCCCCGACAGCGCGGGTGTCGGCGGCGACTGGGTGAACAGCTTTCCGCTGCCGGACGGCCGTACCGCGCTGGTGGTCGGAGACGTCGTCGGGCACGGGCTGGGCGCCGCGGCGACCATGGGACAGCTGAGCATGGAGGCCCGCGCGCTGCTGTCAGCGGGGCTGGCGCCCGACGAGGTGCTGGAGCACTTGGACGAGACCGTGTCGCTGCTGGACGACGCGGATTCCGGGCTGGCGGCCGGTTACAGCGCCCTCGGGTCGACCTGCTGCATCGCCGTGTACGATCCGGTCAGCCACCACGTGGCGGTGGCCAGCGCCGGCCACCTCCCCCCGGTCCTGGTACCCCTGGACGGACCTGCCGGCCTGGTCGCGATACGCCCCCACCCCGGACTGGGCGCCGAGTTCGCGCTGCGGGAGCCGTACGACGTGCACGCGTTCTGTGCGCCCCCGGGCTCGCTGCTCGCCCTCTACACCGACGGCCTGGTGGAGGATCCCGCCCTGTCGATCGACGAGGGCATCGACAGGCTGACGGACGCCGTGTCCTCGGTGCACCCGTGGGACGCCCTGGACCAGGCCGCACGGCGCGTGGTCTCGGCGGTCGCGCCGACGCGTCGGCGCGACGACGTGACTCTGCTGATCGCCCGCATGATCGGTTACCGCAAGGAAGACACCGCGACGTGGCGTCTACCCGCCCGCGGCGACGCGGCCGCCCGGGCCCGCACACTGGTCTCCGAGCTGCTGGGGCAGTGGAGCGCCAGAGAACACACCAGGGACAGCGTGCTGCTGGTGGTCGACGAACTGGTCGCCAACGCGGTCCGCTTCGCCGGCGGACCCATCACGGTACGGCTGATCAGGACCGGCCACGGGCTGCTGTGCGAGGTGGGCGACACCGGCAACGGCAGGCCGCGGCTGGGCCCGGGCGGGCTCCTCGACGACGCCGGCCGTGGCCTGCACGTAGTGCATGGGCTCACCACCCGGTGGGGGGTGCGGTGGACGGACACCGGGAAGGTGGTGTGGGCTTCCGTCGAGCGGTGACGGTGTGTCGGCTCGGCGGTGATGAGGCGTCAGCGTGCTGGTGGCGAGGCTCCGGCCGGGTGGTGACGGGGCTTCGGCCGGGTGGTGACGGGGCGCTGGCCGGGCGGCGCGGGAGCTGTTCGTCAGGCGGCGCCACCGGCGTTACGAGGGGCGCGAGTCCGCACTACAGCCACTCCCCTTCCAGGGCGGTGGCAGTGAGGCCCGGGGCAGCCGCGTACAGGACGGCACGGCTGCCCGCCTTCTGCCCGGCGTCGTACGCCCTCCGCATGATGTCGAACACGGCTGCGCCTCCGCGGTTGCCGCTGGTGTAGCTGTCCCGGCTGTAGCGCAGGAGCCCCGACGGCCACCCGTCGGGCATCGTCTCCTCCATGTACTCCAGCACACGCGTCCCGCCGGGGTGGGCGAGCAGAACGTCGGGGTGCCAGGAGCCGGGGTCGTCCTGGTATCGGAGGCGCAACCACTCCCACATCGCGGTGACCGTCTCCTGCACGGCGCGCGGCCCGCGCCGGTCCATCACGAAGTGAGTGCCGTCCTCCCGTGTCTCCAGGCGGTGCAGGTCCTGGGTGCCGGGCAGAGTGTGGTGCCAGGCGGTGTCCAGCCGCAGCGTCGACTCGGGCCTCGGGCGGCCCGTGACCACCGTGGCGACCGCAGTGTCCGCGAACAGCAACCGGACGATCAGGGATTCCAGAGTGTCGTCCGCGGGCTGGTAGGTCGTGCTCAGTGCCTCCGCGATCACGACCAGGACCACCCGGTCGGGGTCCGCGGCCACGAGATCCGCCGCCAGCGCCAGGGAGCGGGTCCCGGCTATGCACGCCCACTGCGTGGCCGGCAGCAGCAGCACGTCGCGCCGGAGCGGGAGTCTGTTGGCGAGGGAGACGTCCAGCCCCGGCAGCGCCGGGGTGGTGGAGTGACTGGTGATCAGACAGTCGACGTCCGCGGCGTCCAGCCCGGCGATCTGCAGGGCCCCGCGCGCCGCACGCTCACCGTAGGACTGCACTGCCGACCAGGCCGGCGCAGTGCGTTCCTGGACGGTCTGCGGCGCGGGTATCGCCTCAAGGGCAGCGATCACGCGATCCACGTCCTGTTCGGTGAACCCGTCACCGGCCAGCGCCTCTCGGGCCGGCCCGATGCCGGCGGCCGGCAGGCCGCTTCCGCTGCCGGGCGCGACGGCGGCCTCCAACGGCAGCATCCAGCCACGGGTTTCGATGCCCGTACTGGCCGCGATGCCGTCGATCCGCGGCGCCCACGCCGCGTTCGGGTGCTGACCGCGCACTTCGTCCACAATCTGACTGGTCCGCACGGCGTGCTTGCCGTGTATCACGGCAGGCGGGCACAGGTAAGCGGCCATGATTGGCGCCTTTCTAAAGAGAACGAGATGAATTGTCACGGGCGCTGTGCCATAGATCACTTGTGAGCTATTCATCCAAGTGCATGACAGTGCGCTCCGGTTAGGGATTCCATGTCCGTTTCGAGCATGGATGCCACAGGGGCGTTTGCGCTGTGATCTGGGCAACTTGGGAGGTTCTGCGACGCGTGACACGGCGCACACTGCTGCAGAGGGGCCGACGCGGTGCCGCGCCGGCCTGACATGCCACCGGTGGACCTCGCCATCGCCGCCACCTCGGCTCACCACGGCATGGCTGTCCTCCACGACGAGGAGCCGGTGGTGCCGATCCGTAGGGTCCCACCCCCTGGGCGCGGTGTCCCGGGTCCTGAAACGCGGTTGTACGAGTTCGTCGAGCCCAGGGTGCCCCTGGTACGGAACGCGAGGAGCGGGGCGAGAAGTACGTCGAACTCATGGGCCGGGGAAGGGCCCCGGCAGCGGTCGCGGTCCCAACCAGACCTGCGCGAGCCCGCCCGCGACCTGCCGACCGACGACCACCGGCACGGGGCCGCGGCCAGAACTGGGCCGCCCGGTCCCGCTTCGGTCAGGCATGGCCCAGGGACGTGACCCTTGCGAAGTCCGGGCCGCCGGCCCGGGGTTCGCATTGTGACGAGGATCGAACTCGCGCTCTCAGTTCGGGATGCTACGGCGCTTGGATGAGCGCCTTATCTCTGACGGTGTCAAGCTGGATGTGCTCAGTAAAGGAGCACCCCCGATGCCGCCTGGCCAGTCGGAGGTCGAGTTGTACGCCGCGCTGCGGCGCGACTCCCGCGATGGCATGTCGAACCGGGCGTTGCAGTGCAAGTACGGCGTCACCTGGAGCACGGTCAACAAGGCCTGACCTCGGCTTGGCCGCAGCCACGCACGACAACCGCTTCGGCGCGGCCGTGGAAGCTGGATCCGTTCACGCTGCTGATCGACGAGATCCTGCTCATTGATCTGGACGCGACCAGGAAACAGCGCCACACCGTCACCCCGGATCTACCGCCGTCTGATCGACGAGCACTCCTCGTCCGAGGCGTTGCGTTGCGTTGCGTTGCGTTGACCACTTGAACCCGCACCGATGAGAGGGCGCAAGCGTCCTGCGAGCAACCGCGCGGTCCGGCCAGGGACTGAGAGTCCGGTGTTCATACCTTGCTCGCGACCACCATGTAGTTCTCGGCCTCAAGATCGAACGTACTCAGTTCCGTTTGGAGTCCGACCCGGTGCAGCTCGACTTCGAGTTCCTCGTACCGGTAGGGCCAGCAGGACAGCAGTTCCGAGCGGACAAGAACCAACCCGGTCTCATCAACTTGCGCGATCGCAATCTCGATGTGGTGCTCCTCCTCCCAATGCGGCGCAATCTCCCAGCGGTAGACCACGACGGCATCGCGACCGTTCCGGCGGACGAGTCGGTCACTGATCTCCAGCCGGGAACCTCTGGCCCTCACGAGTTCCCAAGTGCGGGATGTGAGTACCAAGCGCCCGCCGGGGCGCAGAAGCCGTGACATCGACTCCAGAGCAGCACCCCTGCCTGTCGCGCCCGCGGCATGGTGAAGCGAGTTGCCAACGCAGAACACCATGTCGAACGTGTTGTCCTGGAAATGGTCGGGCAACTCTTCCCAGTTCGCCCGTACGGCCCGGACGGATGCCCCGAAATCCTCAGACAACTCTGCAGTCCGACGAACCATCGCCTCGCTGGCGTCAGTTGCGACAACCTGCATGCCACGACCGGCGAGGCCAACCGCCAACTGTCCGGTTCCGCACGAACAGTCGAGGACGTGAGCGTTCGACGGCAGGAGATTGAGGACGTCGTCGAACGACGCAGCGAACTCGGCTGGAGGCAACTTTGCATCCGAGATGAGCCATTCGTACACCTCGGCAAGCACGTCATAGCCTGTCACAACCACTACCTCCGTCACGCGGCAGACTCACGGTAGGACGTCAGTCCATCAGCGGAGCAAGCCGGGCACCAATGGTTTTCGCAAGGGTGGCTCTGACGGTGTTTGTGGGAGGGTAAATCTAACGGCGGATCCGACGATCAGGGGAGAGACGTCAAGTGACTGATACCGCCGTGGAGTTGGAGACCGTGGAACCTGTCGAGAGTGCCCAGTTGGGGCAGCCTGCCCCGTGTCCGACGAGCAACTGGTAGCAATGCTGGTGGAGCGGGCCCGGTCGGAGGGGCTGCAGCTGACCGGGCAGGGCGGGCTGCTGCAGCAGCTGACCAAGCGGGTCTTGGTATCTGCCCTGGCAGGTGAGATCACCGACCACCTCGGTTATGAGAAGTATGATCCGGCAGGGAAGAACAACGGCGACAGCCGTAACGGCATCCGCGCCAAGACCGTGCTGACCGACGTTGGACCGGTAGAGGTGAAGGTGCCTCGCGACACTGCCGGCAGCTTCGAACCGCAGATCGTCAAGAAGCGGCAGCGGCTCCTCACCGGCGTCGACGAGATGGTGCTGTCGTTGTCCGCGAAGGGCCTTACCCACGGGGAGATATCGGCTCATCTCGCGAGGTGTACGGCGGCGAAGTGTCCAAACAGACCGTCTCCGCCATCACCGACAAGGTCATGGAAGGCATGGCCGAATGGCAGAGCCGTCCCCTCGACCGCGTCTACCCCGTCCTGTTCGTGGACGCCATCAACGTCAAGATCAGGGACGGGCAGGTCGCGAACCGTCCGGTCTATGTCGTCATGGCGGTGACCACCGAAGGGCCGGGACATCCTGGGGATCTGGGCCGGTACAGCGGCGAGGGTGCAAAGTACTGGCTGCATGTGTTCACCGAGCTGAAGAACCGCTGCCTGGACGACGTGCTGATGCTGGTCTGCGACGGGCTCAAGGGCCTTCCTGAGGCCGTGGAGGCCGTCTGGCCTCGCACAATTGTCCAGACGCGTGTGTGGTTCACCTGCTGCGCAACTCGTTCCGATACGCCGCCCGCCAGGACTGGGACAAGGTCGCCAAGGCCCTCAAGCCCGTCTACACCGCGCCCAGTGAGGACGCCGCGACGGAACGGTTCCTGGTGTTCCAGGAGACGTGGGGCCGGAAGTATCCGGCGATCGAGAGCGTCAACGCCCGCATCCGCAGGGCCGTCCGCGCCCGCGGACACTTCCCCAACGAGGCCGCCGCCCTCAAGTGCATCTACATGGCGCTGATGAGCCTGGACCCGACGGGGAAGGGCCGCAAGAGGTGGACCATGCGATGGAAGGCACCCCTGAACGCGTTCCAGATCGCCTTCGAGGGCCGCCTGACCCCGAGCAACAACTGACCACTCAACAACCAAGATCAGCCGTTAAGTTGACACACCCACAGGGCGCGGTGTGGGTGCGGCGCAGGTCCACGTGCCGACTGGCTGCTCACAGGCCACATCTCCCGGTGGCAAGTGCCGTGATCGCGCACTCGGCGGCGTGCCGTGCCGCGAGCGCGGAGGGGAAGGGCCCACAGCCGTGGGAGGCACGGTCGGCCGGCCCGGTCGCGATCCGCCACTGCCAGACGGTGCGTGCGGCAGGGAGCCCGGGGTGGTTCCAGACGGGCTCGGCGGCCGAGGACGCGTTCTGCACCGTCTGGATCAGTAGGCCGTATGCCATCCCGTCGATCACCGCGGTGGCGTACCACTCGCTGTTGTCGTCGGCAGTCCAGTCCAGGGGTGTCGGGGTCGACTCCGACACTTCCAGAAGGGCATCCGCGAAGTCGGCCAGGCTCCGGTACAGCGCGGCGCGTACCGCATCGGCGTGGTGTCGGCCCCAGTGGCACGGGGGCCGTTCGGCGATCTCCTCCGCGAGAGTGTGCGCGGCGAGTTCGTCCAGAAGGTCTCTGTTCCCGAGCCGTCCCTCCGCCAGGGTCGCGGCAGCGCCCCACGTGAGATCGTCCCGGGTAAGGGCGGTGCCGCGGGCCAGCTCCCACAGGTCGGATGATCCGAGGTCGTCGACCGTGCGGCGGATGCAGAGGGCTTCCGCATCCGCCTGGGGCGGGACTTGGACGTTCAAGAGGCCCGCGTGCACGTCTGTGGCCGCGCTCACATCGCCTGGCTGCAGCGCGCCCAGCGGCGAGGACCCCACTGCTTGGAGCACCTGCCGGTGGACGCGACGTACGGGATGGGGCCCGCAGGAGGACGCCGGTCGTCCGGCGAGTGCGCACAGGGCGTCCAGCAGTTGCGCCGGCGGAACCCTCAGGCTGGTGCACGCCCTCGTCAGACGACCGGCCATCGTCGTCAGTCGTCCAGCACTGCCAGGGCATCGACCTCCACGAGCAGTCCCGGCGGAAGCTGCATGTAGACGGTGGTGCGGGCGGGGAAGGGCTCGCCGACGGCTGCCGCGTACGCCCTGTTCATCTCGGCCAGGTGGGCGGGATCGGTGAGGTACACGCGGAGCATCACGACGTCCTCCAGGCCCGCACCGCCCGCCTTGAGTACGGCGGTGACATTGCGCAGGGTCTGCTCGGTCTGCTCGGCGACCGTGGACCCGACGACCTCGCCCGTGTCCGGATCGAGCGGGAGCTGCCCGGAGACCTGCAGGACGGGGCCCTTGCGGATGCCTTGGGACAGCGGGGCTGCGAGGGCGGGTGCGTTCTCGGTGGTGATGACGGTTCTGGTCATGGTGTGTCCTTGGGAATGGTGGCCGGAGGGTCAGCGCCAGGCCTGTCGTTCCTGGCTGCGGGGGTCGTCGACCTGGGTCCACTCGGCGTCGATGCGCATCGTGGCCCGGCGCTCGTCGTCGTACGCGTCCCAGCCGGGGTTGCCGGTCCTGGCGAACCGGACCCAGGTGGCGTGCATACGGGCGGCGAGATCCGCGGGGGGCTTGTCGGGGCCGAGCAGGGCGGATGGGCCGTGCAACTGGGGGAGGTGCGCGAGATCGAAGACGAAGGGCAGCTCGACGGCGTGGGTGGCGCCGAGCTCTTCGTCCAGAGCGTGGGAGCGCCAGGCGAACTCGTAGGCGTAGGTGGCGGACTCGGGGTGGGCGGTATGTGCGTCGGTCAGGGCCCAGCTGCCCGCGCCGAACAGTGCGTCGCCCATGATGGCGGAGCGCAGCTCGCCGAAGGACGCATCGGGGCGTGCCTTCCGGTACGTCTCGACGAGTCGCGCCGGCTTCGGGTGCGCGCGCGCCGCCGCGTCGTCGACGTCCCCGGCGGTCGAGGTGGCGTACTTGTCCACGGGGACCAGGTAGAGGTTTCCCTCCTCGGTGTTGGTCCCGATGAGCAGGTCGACGTCCGCGCCGAGGCCGGCGGCGACGGATTGGGCGGGCTGCGTGTCGAGGACCAGGCTGAAGGGGCTGAGTCCGATCAGCGGATCGTGGTGCGTCCCGGTCTGCAGGTCGATGCCCGCGAGCCGGGAGGCGGCCTCGACCAGGCGGTCGTCGGAGATCTCCGCGAAGGCGTCGACAGTGGGCTCGATGCCCAGGGCCTCGGCCGCCGCCTGAGTGACGCGGGCGGCCTGCTCGGTGGTGAACGCCCCCAGGCCGCTGCCGCTTTGGACGATCGCCCGGCGGAAGAGGCCTGCGGCTTCGGGGGTGGCGAGGACGCCGCCGACGATGGTCGCCCCGGCCGACTGACCGAAGAGGGTGACGTTGTGCGGGTCACCGCCGAAGGCGGCGATGTTCTCCCGCACCCAGCCCAGTGCGGCGACGACGTCGAGCAGGCCGCGGTTGGCGGGCGCGCCGGGGATGTCGAGGAACCCGGCGATGCCGAGCCGGTAGTTGAGGGTGACGAGGACGACGCCGTCGCGGGCGAAGGCGGAGCCGTCGTACAGCGCGGACCGCGTCGATCCGGCGACGAATCCGCCGCCGTGGACGAACACCATGACGGGCAGGTCGCCGCCAGAGGCGGCGGGCGTCCAGACGTTGACGGTGAGGTGGTCCTCGCCGCGGCTCCAACCGGTGCCGAAGTAGGGGGACATGTCCACGCTGCCGAGCTTGCGCTCGGACTGCGGCGCGTTGGGCCCCGGCACGGTGGCGTCCCGTACGCCGTCCCACGGTTCGTGCGGCTGCGGCGGCTCGAACCGGCCGGCACCGCGGGGCGGGGCGGCGTAGGGGATGTTGAGGAAAGCGGTGGTGTCACCCTGGCGCAGGCCGCGGACGGCTCCTTGCGCCGTGGTCACGATGGGGTCGGTGTGGTAGCTCATGTCTCGCTGTCTTTCCGCAGGACTCAGGCCTGCTCGGTGTACGGGGCGAAGGGGGCCCAGCCCGTGATGGCGAACTTGTCTCCCTCGCGTGCCACTTCGGCGGCACCGTGGCCGCCCAGGTGCGCGGGGATCACGAGTGCGTTGTTGTCGGCCGCCCAGCCCAGCACCTTGCGGCGGGTGGCGCGGGCGGCCGCGGGGTCCTCGCAGAAGCAGCTGTTGGAGTCGGGCTCGAGGATCTGCACGGGGCTGTGCAGCATGTCGCCGACGAACACCGCGCGGTCCGTCCCGGAGGTGAGGGTCAGTACGGAGGAGCCGGGGGTGTGTCCGGGAGCCGCGTCGAGGCGGAGGTCGGCGTCGATCTGGTGGCTGTTTTCCCACAGCAGCGTCTGGCCGGCCTGGTGCACCGGGGCCACGCTGTCCTCGAAGACGTTCTGGTTGCCGCGGCCGAGCAGTGGCTTGTGGTCGTTCTCGGGATTCCAGAAGTCGAAGTCGTCCTTCGGCATCAGATAGGTGGCGTTGGGAAAAGTGGGTATCCACTGTCGGCCGTTCAGGTACGTGTTCCAGCCGACGTGATCGATGTGGAGATGTGTGTTGATCACGATGTCCACGTCCTCGGGCGCGACGCCGGCGCGCGCGAGATTGGCCAGGAAGCCTGTTTCGCGGCGGTTCCAGACCGGCGCGTACGGGCGGTCCTTGTGGTTGCCCACGCCGGTGTCGACGAGGATGGTCTTGCCTCCGCTGCGCAGCAGCCAGGTCTGGATCGCGGAATTGACGATATTGGTCTCGGAATCGAGGAAATGCGGGGTCAGCCAGGATGCGCCGTCGTTCCACACTTCCTTCGGACTTTCGGGGAAGAAGGTGTCGGGCGTCATTTCGACGGAACCGAAGTACTCCCATACCCGTGTGATGGTGACGTTGCCGAGCGTGATCTGTTCCATGGGGCGTCCTTGGGGATGTGGAGGCTTTCCTGGAACCGTACGAGCGGCCTCGGCGCGCGCGGTATCCGTAACGTGACTGCACCTGCGCGCATGGCCCGGGCACTGGGCCCGGCCGCTTGTATTCTGGCGGGCCAGGGCAAGGTGACTCCGATCGAAAGCCGCGATTCCGGGAGACTCCGTGGACGAGCACACAGGCGACCGCGGTGCGGTCATGGGACCGGAGCCGGATCCGGGAGAGCTGATCGTCGGCCGGGACGCGGAATTGGCACGTCTCTTTCGTGCGGTGGACTCGGTGTCGGCCGACCCGGTGCTGATGCTGGTCGGTGACATGGGCACGGGGAAGAGCGCGCTGCTGGAGCACGCGGTGCACCGAGCTGAAGCCGGCGGCGCTCGCGTACTGCGGGCCGAGGGGAGCGAGTCGGAGTCGAGCCTGGCGTTCTCCGCACTGCATCAGTTGCTGCGTCCGGTGCCGGCCGAGGTGGACGCACTGCCAGGGAGGCAGCGCGCGGCGCTGCAGGACGCCTTCGGCGAGGGGTCGGCCACGGCGGGACGCGATCTCATGCTGGTCGGGGTCGCCGTCCTGAGCCTGTTGTCAGGCCTGGGCGACCACCATCCCGTGCTCGTGGTGCTGGACGATGCGCAGTGGTTCGATCGTGCTTCTCTGGATGCGCTGTCCTTCGTTGCCAGACGGTTGGAAGGTGAACCGGTCACCATGCTGATCGGTGCCCGTGGCGGCGATCACCTTCCGGGATTCGACCGTCATGTGCCGATGCTCACCCTGGGACCGCTCGACAACGCTGCGGCCAATCAGCTGCTGGACCTGCAGCCGAAGAGTCCCACCGGGCACACCAGGTCGCGGATCCTCGACCAGGCAGGCGGCAACCCGCTGGCGCTGGTGGAACTGACGAGGACAGCCTCAGCACAGGACACGGCTGCGGGGCTGCCGTCTGCGGGTCCGCTTCCGCTCACCGATCACCTGGAGCGGATCTTCGCCGCTCGCCTGAACAGTCTCCCCGCCTCCACCATGCGGGCTCTGCTGCTCCTGGCCGCCATGGACAGCGCCGACTCCGCGATCGCCGTCTCGGCGGGGCTGCCGCGCGCCGAGGACGCGGCCTGGCTGCCGGCCGGGCAGGCCGGGCTGGTCCGGCGGACCGGCCGGGACGTCCGGTTCCGCCACCCACTGGCCCGGTCCGCCGTGTATCACGCCGCGTCCTTGGGCGCCCAGCGCGAGGCTCACGTCGCGCTCGCCGAGATGCTGCGGGACGAACCGGACCGGCGTGCCTGGCATCTTGCCGCCGCCTGCCCGCACCCGGACGCGGCCGCGTCGGCGGAGCTGGAGCGGACCGCCGGCCGGGCCCGCCGCCGCGGTGGCCATGCGGCGGCGGCCCAGGCCCTGCAGCGCGCCGCGGAACTCGCCCCGCAGCGCGAGGACAGTGCCCGGCTGCTGGTCGAAGCCGCCGCGGCGGCCGTGTTCACCGGAGACATGGCCTGGGTCGAGGAACTGGTCGCCGCGGCACGCGCGCGCACGGATGACGCAACCCTGCTGGCCTCCGCCGCCGTGCAGGCCGGACGGCTGGCGGTCCTGACCGTGCGCCACACCGTGGTCTTCTCCCGACTGGCCGACGCGGCCGAGCAGTTGGCGGCCTCCCAGCCCGCCGCCGGGCTGGACCTCGTGGCCGGCGCCGCCGTGGTCCGCTTCTACTCCGGAGAGGACACCCAGCGCCACCGCATCCAGGACGTCCTGCGCCGCCTTCCCGAGAACGCCTCACACGCAGGTTTGCGCACCTGGGTGAGGGCCGTGTCGGACCCCTTCGACGACCGGTCCCAACTCGTCCGCCTGCTCCCCCAGTTGGCCGTCGAGGCGGACGCCCGGCCGGAGCGGCTCACCGCCGTCGGGATCATGGCGTGGCTCCTGGACGAGACCCCACAGGCCGTCCGCGCCTTCGACGAGGCCTTCGACCGCTGGGAGCTGCAGGGAGCGCTGCCCGAGGGTCTGGGCGGCGCGGTCGCCTGGGCCTACCTGGAGCGAGGACGGTGGGAACAGGCCCGTGAGGCCTGCGCCCGCACCACCGCAGTCGGCCGGGCGGCCGGCCTCGACCACGCCGTGGCCTGTGCGGCCACCGTGGACGCCACCCTGTTGGCCTTCCAGGGCGATGCGTCCTCGGCCCGAACCCGGGCCGAGGACGCGCTCACTCTGATCGATCCGCTGGAAAGCCGCTCGGTCTACGTTTATGCCCGTCGTGCGCTCGGTGCCGCGGCAGCCGCAGAAGGCGCCTACGAGACCGCGTACGGCCAACTCCGCATGGTCTTCACGGCAGACGGCGCGCCCGTGCACTACCACGCCTCCTACCCGGCCCTCGCGGATCTGGCCGCCGCCGCTGTGCGCTGCGGCCGCCATGAGGAGGCTGCCCTGATCGTCGAGCGCTCGGCATCTGCGCTGGCGGACAACGCTTCACCTCGTCTGCGTGCGCTGATCAGCCGAGCCCGTGGCCTGCTGGCGGACCCCGACGACGCCGAACCGCACTTCCGGGCGGCTCTGGCGGATCCGGCACTGGAGTACTGGCCCTTCGAACGCGCACAGACCCTGCTCGACCTCGCAGAGTGGCTGCGGCGCCGTCGGCGCATCGCAAAGGCGCGTGGGCCGCTCACCGAGGCCCTGGAGACCTTCCGGCGCCTGGGCGCACGCCCGTGGATCGAGCGCGCCCGGGCTGAATCGCGCGCCGCCGGCCTCGACGTCACAGATGCGGCCCCCGACGCGCTCGCCGAACTCTCCCCTCAACAACAGCAGATCATCCGGCTCGCCGCCCGCGGGCTGACCAACCGAGAGATCGGCGAAAAGCTCTTCCTCTCCCCGCGCACGGTCAGCTCGCACCTCTACCGCAGCTTCCCCAAGCTGGGCATCACCGCCCGATCCCAGCTGCGCGACCTCATCGAGGGCACCCTCGCGACGGCCGGCCACCAGGAATAAGGGCGCCCCGGGCCGTGGAAGCAGTCACCTGACGCATACCGCGCGCCATCCCGCCGGATCAGACTGGCCACACGAGCGAGGAAGCAGTAACCGGCCAGGCGACCCCTTCGCCCTGGTACCCGGAGGCCCCCACTTGTCCCCAAGGCCTTGCGAAACGCGGGCCCCAGGCCAGTGATCCCGGGCTGCACGCGGCCCCGCTCGTCGGGGCCGGACGGGAGCGGCCGACCACGACGAAGGAAGGGAAATCCACGGTGGCTGCGAGAACAGCGTCGCTACGGGACCGGGTTGCCGCAGCCGACCCGGGGCTGCTGCGTTTGACCGCCGGGCTGCGTGCCGTCCTCGGCCTCACCCTCACCCTGGCCGCGCTGACGGTATGGGATCAGCCCTCGGTCGTACTACTGGCCGGCGGTTTCACGGCGGTGGTCACCTCGTTGGCGAGCAGCGACCTGCACCCCCGCAACCAGTTCCTCACTCTGCTCGCCGGGGCTCCCGTGACCCTGGCCGCCTTGACGGCCGGGGGCCTGCTGGCGCCTTTCCCCTTCGCGTCCCACCTGGCCTTCCTACCGCTGATCTTCACCGCGGTATATGCGCGCCGCTTCGGACGACGGGGCCTGGACCTCGGGATCTTCGCCTTCATGGCCTACTTCCTGTCCCAGTTCGCCCGGATTCAGCCCCACCAACTCCCGCAATTGACTGGGGCGTTGGCCGTCGCCTTCGCGGCAGCCGCAGTCACTCGCTTCTGCCTGGTGCCCACGACGTCCTACGGAATCCTGAGGCGCCTGAGGGCGGCATTCAACCAACGGCTTCGTGATGCACAGCAGGCCACGTCAGATCTACTCGCCGACGGCGGAGCCGGCGTCCGCAGAGTCGAACGACGTCTCGACCGGCTGCACACCTCCGCGCTGCTGCTTCAGCAATTCCTGTACGAGGCTCCCGTCGGGCTGCTCCGCGACACGGCGGCGGAGCTGGAGCGGACGGCACGTGCGGACGCGACCGCACAACGCCTCGGCGTACTCGCGATCCGTGCAGCGGAGGATTCGACCTTGTCCTCCGCCAGCACGATGAGGGAGGCGGAGACGGCGGACTTGACCGACCGGACAGAGCGCGACCGTATGGCGCTGCGTCCAGGGGCAGCCCAGCCTTCAGGCCCGTGGCGGCATACGACGCGGCAGGCGTTCCAGGTGACCGCCGCGGCGGCGCTCGCCGTACTCGGTGGACATCTTCTCTCCCCGCACCTGTGGTACTGGGCCGTGGCCACGGCATGGGTCGTCTTCATCAATGCCGAGCACACCGGGGACGTCCTGCTGCAGAGCGGTCGGCGGCTGACCGGCACCGTCGCCGGGGTGCCGTTCGGATATGGCCTCGCCGCCCTGGCCGACGGGCACACCACTTTGGCCCTGGCCTTTCTCCTCGCCTGCATCTTCGGGATGTTCTACACCCCCTCCGGCAGCTACTGGGCGGTGACCTTCTTCATCACCGGCTCGCTCAGCATGGTCCTCGCAGTCATGCATACGCTCTCCCCGCAGCTGCTCGCGCTTCGCGTCCAGGAGACCGTTCTGGGGGCCGGGTGCGGGATTCTGGCAGCCGCGCTGGTCGTCCCCACGACTGTCCGCACGGTCGCCGAAATGCGTCTGAGGGAGCTACTTTCCCTTCTCGACCACCTCGTGCGCTGCGCGCCGCAGACCGGCGTCCCGAAGCCCGCACTCGATGCACGTGATCTTGATCAAGCGCTGGAGGCCTTCCGCACTGCCTGCCGTCCCCTGGTGCATCCACTCAATCCCCGCCGCGCCGAGCGCGCCCGGGTCCGCCGTGTTCTCGAACGCGTGGAAGCCACCTCCTTCCACGCGCGAAGCCTCGCCACCGAGACCGGACGCGCACGAGACGCAGCAGCGTGGCCCGCGTCTCAGCACTCGTCAACAGCTCGGCAGAACCGAACGAACCAAGCCATCTTGCCCCGCAGCCCTGTACTCCCTGCCCATGCATCGCCCGACCTGACAGCTGATAGCAGCCACAACTCGTGCGCGTAGCCCTACCTGTGCGCCGCTCAGGACTTTGCGAACCTGTGCGCTTCAGGTCGTCGGTGACTCGATGATCGAGACCGCGATCTGCGATCCGGATGCGAGCACAGGCCCGGATGCAGGTGCGAACGCAACGCCGAGTGCTTGAACGGGGTACTGGATCGGGTGAGTTGGCCGGTGCGGAGGGCTGCAGGCCGATCACCCGGTGCTTGAGCACGTCTTCCGCGTCCGCCAGAGCCGCCCGCACCCGCTCCAGCTCGGCCTCGAGTCCTTCCACCCGCACAGCCTCGTCCTCCTGCCGCGCTTCCAGGACCGCCCGCATCGACGGCATCCGCCGCCCCCAGGACATCTCGGCCAGCAACGAGCCGAGACTTCCGCGACAGCCGCGATCTCATGACGGACCAGCAAAGTCGCACACGAGGTTCGGAAAAGAGAACGACCTTCAAAGTCGCGGAGCCGACCGGCCCCAGCCACGATGGTTCTCGTCCTCATGCCCTTGATCGGGCCTGCGGGAGCTCGACATGCCCAGGCCGACACCGCAAAAGATCAGCAAGAAGCCCACGATCGGTCCAGCGAGTGAGGCAAGGGAGTGCCAGTGGGAGGTGGGCATCCCGATGGTGATCCCAAGGCCTACCGTCACCTGACCACCGCCGTACAGCCGTGGGGACGCAATGCGGCTCCGCATCCACGGCAGCAACCATCCACAAAAGATGGCCGCCATGCCCGGCAGGACGGTGACAGCCCAGACGACCGCGAGAGCAACCCATTGAAATGCATCCATAGCGAACGCGCCCCCACCGGTACCTGTGCGACTGCGCCGCAATGCATTGATGTTGCCAGGTCACCGGCGCGCCGGGAAGGCGGGGGCCAGGGTGTTGGCGCAGCCTTTAGATCGAGCCGGCCCACAGACGGCCCAGTGAGGCACAGACGGTCCTTGCGCAGCACCGTGATCGCGGTGTGGAGCAGCACATCACAGGGGTGCAGGTCGGTCAGGGCGTAGTACCAGCCCTGGCGTTCCTCCCAGTCCAGCCTGATGCCGCCTCCTCCTTCGGTGCGGGAAACGTCCCAGGCAAGTGTCATGTAGGTGGTCATGCCGCGCTCGATGCCGTGGTGGCTGGCCCGTACGGTTCCCGGCGGAATGCCGAGGGTGTTCTTTTGAGATGTTGACCAGCAACGGAAAAGCGAACTTGTAGGTCTTTCCGACTTACGCGTGAGGGAATCCCAGGGTACCGAGCGCCGGGGGTCCTGCTGCCTTCAGGGCGTTGCCCATTGCTGGTGACGCGATCGCGCAGGAGCCGAGGATGGTAGCGGCCAGGATTGCCGCCACCACTCGGCAAGTACGAGTAAAACGTACCGGGAAAGCCATACAGCGTTCCCTTGGCGTAGGCATCTGAGCAGCGTCCGGGCCGCCCCGGAGCCTTCCGGGGCGCTTTGGGGCGGGGATAGCGGTCACAACGGGCGTTCATGTCCCGGCCGCCATCCGACTGACAAGCCCCAGTGGATTCCGGCGCTGGCCGTGACCGCGATGAGGACGTGTTGCTTGCTTCTGTCCAGCCCGATCTCGTTGTAGGTCGTTGTGGGTGTGGTCGTGCAGGGGATGGTGTAGGTGGTCAATTTCCCGACCATGATGATCGTCTTTCCCTCGCCGGCGCATTCGGTTGCCACGGCGATGGTCCCTGCCTTGATGCTTGGGATCACTGTCACCTCTTCCGACCCTGTTCGGTCGGCCAGGCGAACGAGAGTTCTGGTCGAGCCGGAGATGTCCGGTGGAGTTTTTGTCACATCGATGAGCGCAGTCGGATGGGACGGGGGCCCGGAAGCGTTCGGGACGTTTTTGAGTTCCGGTCGTCATGCGTGGTACAGCCCGCTACAAGGGGAATGCTCGCAGTCAGGACAATCACCCCTACAACGCGTACCTTTGTCAGCTTCGCCATGTGTACCAGCCGACGTTGTAGGGCGTGTAGGAGATGATTGTCGAAGTCGCGGAGCGCGTGCAGTTGTGTCTGGCATGTTGGGCAAGCAACATAGGATCCCCCATATGACGGATGAGGACGTGCCACGAAAAAAGGCAAAAAACGCCGAAACCACGACGACCTTAATGATCATTTCCGCAAATATTCCACGGCGGTCTCTCCAAATATGCGCAAAGGATTATTCAATCGGGCAATGTTGCTTACTGTGGACGTCCTGGATTCGGGCACACCCGACATCCCCGGGATTCGCTGATCCGCCTGGCGCCGCCGCGGAGCAGCGCGCCACTCCACGCCCTGAAGGCTGCTGTCCAACGGGCCAGCAGCCGTCGGTCGATCAGGATTGGCGGCCGCATCCATTGCGCACCCCCGATCCCGGTATCGGCGTACGCCCGAACGTCCCCAGGCAGGTACCAACCGCGCGTGCCCAGCTCTCATGGTGCTCGAGGCCAGAGCACCCGGGGTGGAAAAGCTACTCGGTCAGCGGTTGGCTTACGAGGCGCCGTCAAGGACCTGGCGCAGCCGATGCGCGAACTCGTCCGGCTTCCCCGCATATCCGAACTCTCCGTCCAAGAACCCGCCGTGATGGCTCGGGAACACGGTCACCCGCTGTCCGAGCAGTTCAGCCGTCGCAACGGAGGTGCGTCCGGTCAGCACGTCTTCGGACTCCTCGCCCACAGCGATCACGACGCGGGTCGGCGCAGCGGCGATCGCGTCGGCATCCGGCCGATAGCTGCTGACCGCCCATGACCGGTCGGACAGTAGCGGATCGTCACGTGAGCCGTCATCCTCCGTGGGCATCCCGAACGCGGCGGGATCGGCCTCTGGCTGTGCGAAGTACGCGTCGGTGAACTCTCCCTTCCACGAGGTCATCGCCACGAACGCAGCCATTCCGGCCCCCCATCCCCGCTTCTCGTAGGCCTCCCGGACTCCGGCCCGCGCCCGCACGGCCGCCGGGCCGTCCAGCGTGAGGGTGATGAGCGGCGGCTCGTGCGCGACCAGGGTGGTCACGTCTGCGGGATACTTCGCCACGACCGCGAGCGCGGTGACTGCTCCCCCACTGCTGCCGAACATCTCAACCGGCCCCGCCCCGAGCGCCTCGATGACGGCGTGCACGTCGTCGGCCTGGGTCTGCGGCGTGTGGTCGACCCGTCCATCCTTACGGGTGCTGCGACCGAGGCCGCGCGGGTCATAGGTGGCCACGGTCCGCTCGGGGAAGCGCGCGGCGAGCGCGGCGAAGCCAGTAGCGTCCATGGGCTGCCCGATCATGAACAACGGCGGGCGTCCATCTGCGGTCGGCAGCGGCCCGCGAACGTCATAGACGAGGTCCGCGCCGGCTGTCTCGAGTGTGTGAGTCTCCATACCTGTGCAGACCGGCCCCGTCCCCGAGACTCATCGGCGCGGCGGGCGTCGCTCCGCGATGGGGCCGCGCTCCCACCTCGGAGCGCGCCTCCGCCCGATGATGGGAGGGCTATCGGGAGATCCGGTGCCGCGGCGGCCGACGAACTGGGCACGTTCATCCGCACCCGGCTGGGTACTTCCGTGCGAACGCCGACAACAGTAGGAACATTCGGGCGAAGCGGTCCCCCTGGAGGAGGTGGCGCGTGCCTCTGGGCTGCCCCCGAAGAGACCTCTGGGCTGCTTCACGACCTGGTCACCGTGCACGGCCTCGCAACGGGACTGACTGGCCGGATCCGACAGCCCGGACACAAGGCCCCGGTTCAAGGTCAGGCTCGGATTGTGAGCCCACCCGGCTGACGTTCACCGGAGCCGCGCCACCGTCCGCCCGGCAGTCCGCCGCCGGACGGCAGTGGTTTGAGCCGGCATTCGGCACGCGTCAGATCGCCCCACCCGATCCCGGACACGGTGCCCCCCTTCACCCAAATCGCATCACGAGCGGTTACGCGGTGACCCGCCGGGCGTACACCTCGATCTCGATCTTCATGCGGGGGTCGGCGAGGCCGCACATGAGCATGGTGGCGGCCGGCCGGACCCCTCCGAACGTGCGTCGTAGCACCGGCCAGCAGGGCTCGAAGTCCGCCCGGTCGGGCAGCAGGTAGCGCACCCGCACCACGTCAGCAAAGGTGCATTTCGCTTCGGTCAGGGCGACCTCGATGTTGCGCAGGCACTGCTCCGCCTGCTCCACCACGTCGTCGGAGATCGTCATGGTGGTGTAGTCGAATCCGGTCGTCCCGGACACATGAACCCAGTCGCCGTCGACCACAGCGCGGGCATAGCCGATGTGTTCCTCGAACGTCGAGCCGCTGAGTATTGAACGTCGCTCCGTCATGCGCCGAACGCTAAGTGACCAGCACCGATACGTCTAATACGCCCTCATGCATGGAGTGATATCTCTAAGCGTATGGAGCGCCCTGAACTTCCCCTGCCGCAACTGCACGCCTTCGTCGTTCTTGCCGAGGAACTCCACTTCGGCCACGCCGCTACCCGCTTGGGCATCGCCCAGCCGCCGCTGAGCCAGCAGATCCGCCGTCTGGAGGACAAGGTCGGCTACGCGCTGTTCAGCCGCGAACCGGGGCGCGTCGGACTCACCCCGGCCGGCCGGGAGCTTCTCCCCGCCGCCCGGCATGCCCTGACCGACCTCGCGGACGGCCTGACCGCAGCTCGCCAGGTCGGTGGCGGCAGGGCCGGCCGCCTGCGGATCGGCTTCGCCGCCTCCGTCGCCCTCACTGTCCTCCCTGGCCTGCTGCGAACCTTCCGGGGGCGATTTCCCGCAGTGGACCTGGACATTCGGGAGATGACCACCACACCTCAACTGGCTGCTCTGCGCGAAGGGTCGATCGACATCGGCCTGTTGCGCGAGCCGCCTCCCCATGACGCGGAACTCGGATTCGAGACCGTACTGGACGAACCGTTCGTGGCCGTCCTGCCCTCCTCGCACCCACTCGCGACACAGCGAGCCGTCAGAGTCGAGCAGTTGGTGAACTGCCCCTTTGTGCTGTTGCCTCGCACCGTCGGCCCTTCGCTGTACGACCAGATCACCAACTTGTGCATCGCGGCAGGCTTCACACCTCAGGTGACTCAGCACGCCGTGGAATGGCAGACCGTCTGCGCCCTGGTGGAAACCGGCCTGGGCGTCTCACTGGCCCCGGAGAGCATCCGCCGTATCCGCCTCAAAGGCGTTGCCTTCCGTAGGATCGAGCCCAACGCCGCGCGGACACGAGTCGCCGTCGCTTGGCGCAAGAGTGACTCAAACCCCCTGGTCTCACGCCTCCGGGCGGCTTTCGACCAAGATCCGCCGGACGGGCCCAGGCGGCGGCCGAACCAGTGAACCTGAAATCACGTCACGCCGCCGCCTTACCAACTGGTCAGCTGCCCCGCGCAGCGGAGGCCTCACGTGGAGACAGCAGTGCGGGACAGGGCGGTGCGCAACGCGAAGACGCTGAGCAGGCCGCCTGCTGTGAACCGCTGGGCGGCCATGGCGCGGGGCCGGGCGGCCAGGAACCCCGACACCCGCGCTGCGCCCAGCACGATCAGAGCGTTCACGGCGATGCCCACGACGATCTGCACACCACCGAGCTGGAGGAGTTGCCCCCAGGCCGGACCTGCTTGCGGGTCCAGGAACTGCGGCAGTAGCGCGGCATACAGGAGAGCGATCTTGGGGTTGAGCAGGTTGGTCAGCAGCCCCATCGAGAACAGGCGGGCGTCGGAGACCGGAGTCAGGTCATGGGCCGGGGCGAAGGGCGAGCGCCCGCCGGGCTTGAGCATGCCCCAGGCCAGGTAAGCCAGGTAGGCGGCCCCGGCAAGCTTGACCACCGTGAATGCCACCGGCACAGCGGCGAACAACGCAGACAGGCCCGCAGCCGCGGCCAGCAGATAGCACACGAATCCCACAGCGGTCCCACTGAGGCTGACCAGGCCCGCCCTGCGGCCTTGGGCGATCGCGCGAGAGGCGAGGTGGATCATGTTCGGTCCCGGGGTCAGCGCCATGCCCAGCTCGACCAGGGCCACTCCTCCCACTGCGGACAGGGTGATCACCGGTCAACCTCCAGGTCATTCGTCGGGCACCTGGTATCGGAAAGGGGTCACCCGGTCGCCACGGACGGATACGACGCATGAGCGGCACCCGCCTCACCCACTGCAGCATACGGCCCTGCCGCTCGGTACCTTCATGCGCCCCCGGCCCGTTCCTGGCCCGGCCTCTGCCGACTTCTACGCAAGGTGCAATGCTCCACCACCCTCACCCAGAAGATCGGCGAGCAGCTGCGCCGCGTCGCCACCGCACCTGCCGGAAACCGGCATCCGGATGGACTACGACACGTTCCCTGAACCGCGTCGCCCAGCCCGCGAGCGAGGACAAAGCCAAGGCCGCCCGACGGGGGGCAGCGGCCGGACCGGCGCGCTCACGGCGCCAGCACGGGGCATCGACGCCGGTCTCGCTACGCCGTTGGCAGCTGCGGCTGCCCTGCGTGCTGTCCGCCCAGCAGTTCCGCCGCTTGCTGCTGGGTGCGCTCAGCAGCCTGCTGGGCCTCCGCCACGACATCACCTCGTTCACGCACCAAGTCCGCATAGATCGGTACGGGGTCGCCTTCGCCGACGGTAGGTGTCACCGCACTGCTCCTTTCGCTGGTTGGGCTCCGGGCCGCGCAGCGGCCGTCTTCCGGGAGCCTTTCATCAGCCGCGCCCGGTGAGTGAGGATCCCGTCCGTTTTCTGCTGGTGCCGGTCTTCGATGGTTACCGACATTCCGTCAGACCCGGTTGAATCTGGCAGCGATGTCGTGGCCGAGAAGCAGATATATGACAGCCGGCAAGCCATAATTGAGGACAACACGCAGACCCTCTGTGTCCATGGTGAAAATGTCCTGTGCCCATCCGGACAGCCAGTCCGCCGTTCCGCGCACGAACTCGACGAATGAATTCGGCTGGTTCGCATCGAGCAGGTAGAGCACGATCCACAGGCCGAGCAAACCGGCCGCGATGTCAGCGATTGTGCAGATCACAAGGGCTGTCCGCCGTGCAGCGGCCTGGTTGCGCGCAGAGCGGCCGCGCTCTGGGGGCCGGTCGTACGTCTGGTATCCGGTAACCGGGTCGGTGCTGTTCACGTGCAATCCAATCTGACGCGTGTTCCGTCGGCAGGGGCGCCCGGGCCCTGAACGCAGCCTGGACCGTGACCCACCACTGCCTTGTTCTGCGTCTTGCACGCGCCGCCGTGTTACATCGCCGTCTGTGGCGGCCCAAATATGGCGGCCTATGGGCACTTTCCGACATGTTCGCCTGCAAGGCACATATACGGACGGCACTGCTTTACTGGTCGCCCTCTTTCTGGACCGTGCCCGCATGTAAGGCCACTCCGCGATCCCCCGGCTTCGTATGGTGCGCGACTCTCCTGCGAGTGGCCCGCGTTGCGCGGGCGCCGGCCCCCGCGGGCAGCATCCGATCCGACCGCCGTACGCCCCAGGGTGGGCCACGCCCTGACGGTGATCGAGACCGCGCTTGCCTTCCTCCAGGACGCGCGCCGACGCGGCGACCTGGGCCGGCCACTGGACTGGATGACCGAGGTCCACCACCCGATCGGCAACGGCGAGGCCGTCATCCCCGACGCCCTCCTCTACTACCAGCGCGGCCCGGTCGGCAGTGATGGCGGGCCGATGCTGCGGGCATTCGTGGAAGTCGACCGCGCCACAATGGGCCCGGAACGGCTCGCCACCAAGCTGACCTCCTACGCCCGCCTCCACTCCTACGTGCCAGGGGCCCCGGGCCGCCGACCCACCCTCCAGAACCCGGCGATCGTTGGACAGTGCACCCCCCGAGCCGGGCCCCGGAGACGTCATAGCTGATCCCCTGGGCCCGTGGCATGTTCGGCCGGGTCAGTCCTCCTCCCCCGCCGCCTGGTGCTGCGACTTGGGGTTGTTATGCCTGGGCGGGGGCGGGGCCGGGGGCGAACAGGAGGGCGTGCAGGGAGCGGGCGGGGGGCCACAACTTCGAGCCAGCCGTCACCGTCGGCCAGGCAATACGGGATGGACCGGTACTGCTGCCACTTCCAGCTCACCCAACAGCGGGCCTCTTCGAGGCGCCCAGCCATGCGGCTGGGTGTTGGCAAGCGGTAGCCGGAGAGTTCCACGTCGCTGAGGTCGACGTCCTGGTCCTGGAGGTGCTGCAGGGCGGCGAGCGCGGCGCGGCGCAGGGGGCTGTGGTCCACCCAGCGGGTCTGCAGGTCGTAGGCGATCTCTGTATCGGCGGGTTCGGCGGGCTGGTCGGGCAGGGTGAGGCGGGAGATGGTGATCTGTCCGGTGTCGCGCCAGGTGATCAGGGCGTGGCGGACTGGGCGAGGGATCGCGCGGACCAGGCCGATGAGGTAGTGGTGAAGCAGTGCCTCGTCAGGGAGGAAGGCGAACGGCGGCGTAAGAAGCAGCGGTTGCAGAGTCAGCTAATGTCCGAGCATGGCAGAGAAGGACATACCCGGGACAGCACCAGACGACCCTGTGGCAGCCAAGTGGCAGGTCGTGCGCGAGATGGACGCGAACCTCATCGACAAGGCCCTTGTAGAGGCGGCGTACGCAAACCCTGCCCTCCGGGCTCTGTTTCCGCTGGTCAGCCATGGATCGCTGCAGTTCAGCCGGTGCACCCGCTTCCCTTGGTCGCAGGACCTGCCCTCGGTCTTCCCCCTCTTTGGTGGACGATTTCACGTGTGGCGGCTGCATGAACCGCGAGGCTCGGGACGGGAGGAGGTCGGCGAAGCCGACTCCGCCGAAGAAGCCGTCAAACTCGTCGCCTCACACCTTCCTGCAGGCTGCGGTCCCGCCGTGGACGGCACACCCGACGTCCTCGAACCGCTCAGCTGAGTCAGGTAGCTTGTCCGGCTGCGGTGCGCACGAGCGGGTGCGGGCCCGGCCGCGTCGCCGCACTGCCACGGGTGAGGCTGCGGACCATGATGCCGATCATCGCCCAGCGGATCACGGTCTCGGACCGGGCCGGAATGGTCTGGTAGTCCCGGGCGAGGCGACGGTGGGCGGTGAGCCAAGAAAAGGTGCGCTCGATCGCCCACCGCTTGGGTTGGGCCTGGAAGCCGCGCTGGCCTGGGTCTTTACGGACGATGTCCAGCTCGCGGCCGAGGATCCGGGCAGTCCAATCGACCAGGCGGCCGGCGAAGCCCTGATCCGCCCAGTACTTCTGGATCTGCGGGTGGTCGAGCCGGGCCCACAAGAGCGGTCGACGGGCGCCGTCGCGGCCCTGGACGCTCGCGGCGACGACGTGGACCGCAATGAGCAGGCCGAGGGTGCCGGTGACCAGGAACCTCTTGCGACCCTTGACCTTCTTGCCGGCGTCGAAACCCCTGGTCACGGCGGGGACGGTGTCAGCGGTGCGGATGAACTGCGAGTCGATCAGGCCGGCGCTCGGCTCGGCGTTGCGGCCGTCCGTCTCGCGCCCCCTGTCCCGCAGTGCGTCGTGGACGCGCTCGACGGTGCCCAACTGCGCCGCTGAAGCCCCGAGTTTTCGCTGCCCCGGGCCGCCACGTAGCTTCTTGACCCTCACACCGTGTCAGGCGGTCAGCTCGGAGACATCATGTTCACCATCGGAGACTTCGCCCGGCATGGCCGCGTCTCGGTCCGGATGCTGCGTCACTACGACGCGACCGGACTGCTGCGCCCGGCTCACGTCGACCCCACCAGCGGCTATCGCTACTACACCGCTACCCAGCTCGCCCGCCTCAACCGGATCATCGCGCTCAAGGACCTCGGATTCACTCTCCAGCAGGTCCAGGACATCGTGGACGAGAAGGTCACCCTCGAGGAACTGCGCGGCATGCTGCGGCTGCGGCGGGCCGAACTGGAGACCGCAATGGCTGCCGCAGGAGCACGGCTGATCCAGGTCGAAGCGAGGCTCCGAGCGATCGAGAGCGAGGGGCACATGCCCACGAACGACGTTGTCATCAAGAGGGTCCCTTCCGTCCGGCTGGCGGAGCTGACCGCAACCGCCGCGAGTTTCGAGCCCGAGGACATCGGCCCGGTCATCGGGCCTCTGTATGACGAGCTGTTCCGGTGCCTGGGCTCGGCGGGTATCACCCCCACGGGCCCCGGCGTCGCGTACTACGAGGACGCTCCGGAGGGCGGCGGCAGGATCTGCGTCCACGCCGCTGTCCAGGTCTCCGCCCCCCTCCAGGACGGTGGCACTTTCCGGATCCTCGACCTGCCGTCCCTCGGCCAGGCAGCGACCATCGTGCACCGCGGGTCGATGGACACCGTGCTCCCCACCGCCCAGGCCCTGGCCCGCTGGATCGACGCCAACGACTACCAGTCGACGGGATACCCCCGCGAGATCAACCTGGAGTGCCCGGAAAATCGTGACGACTGGGTGACGGAACTGCAGGCACCAGTGACCCGGGCCTGATCAATCGCGACCCAGCCTGGCCGCATCACGTTCGGCAGCGGGAGACCGCTACGGTCTCCCGATGCCCGACTTCAGTCTCCGGCACCCGCTACTACACCGCCGGCGGCACGATCGTCGCGGAACGGTCCAGCACCGGCGACATCCAGTACCTCATCCCGGACCGGCAGGGCACCGACACGCTCGCCATCGACTACCAGACGTTCCAGGTCACCCGCCGCCAGTACCTGCGCTTCGGCCAGGCCCGTGGCTCCGCCCCGAGCGCCCGGCCCGGCGACAAGGGATACGTCGGCGGCGCCCCCGACCCCACGACCAGCCTGGAGAACCTCGGCGCGCGCGAATACGACCCCGCCACCGGCCGCTTCCTGTCCGCCGACCCGATCACGGAAGCCACCGACCCGACCCAGCTCGGCGGCTACGCCTACGCCGGCAACGACCCCGTCACCGGCAGCGACCCCACCGGAAAGAGGCTGGAGGATCCGGATACCGGATGCAACGGCAGCACGGCCGAGGTCGAGTCGTGCATCGCGAAGATGGACCACTCCGGCAATGAGCACCACAGCGGTCACCACGGCTTGAGCAGCTCGAGCAGCAGCTCCAGAAGCGACATCATCGGCAGTTGGAAGTCGTCGACGGGCTGCGCGAACAGGGCTATGACGGCAGGGTCTGCGCGGCGGTCAACGGCCTGCTCACCGGCGCCAGCACCATCGAGGGCGGAGTCTCGCCGCTCGCGAAGAAGTGGCGGAAGGTGCAAAAGATCCTCAAAAGCCCGGACACCACTCCCGAACAACTGGAAAGGGCGCTGCGGAGTCTGGCCACCTTCCTCAAGAGCCCCGGCAACCTGCGGTTGGTCTCCACCCACCTGGGCGGCGAGGTCCAGATCGCGGGAAGAACATTCGGCTCCGCGATCCCCAAGATCACGGCCGTCACCAGATACGCGCCCGTTACCGGCGTCCTTGCCACGGGGTGGTCGAACTGGCAGGCCACCCCTGACGTGGGGGAGACAGCCGTCGAGACGTCGGCCGACTTCGCCATCAGCTCGGTCTCGGTCACAGCCGGCGCCGAAGGGGGCGCCGCTGCCGGAGCGCTCATCGGCTCCGTCGTCCCCAGCGTGGGAACCGCGATCGGCGCCGGAGTCGGCGCCGCGGTCGGCGCTCTGGTGGGCATCGCCGGGTCAAGCTACGCCAACAACACCATCGACTACTTCTGGAAGCGGGAGGACTGGTGACACAGCACGTCTCCCCCGCTCCGGGGCACTTCCGTAGGACCGCTCGAAGCGTCCACGGACTGGCCCCGCTGCGACCGATGGAGAACCCGTATTTGAACCCCTCTCACGGGGCTGCTGAGGCTGGTGCCCCGTGGGCGACGGCTCATGTGCCACGTGCGGTGCCCGAGTGGGGGCGGCCTGCTTGACGAGGCGCCATGGAGATCGGCCCGCTCCGGACCGCCCGCTCGCCGGTACCGATCGGGGGCACGCTCGCCACGCAGGCCCGCACGTTGCGAGTTGCCTACCTCGTGGGCCTGTTCAGATACCGATCGGCCTGTTCAGATGCAGATCACGATCTTTCCTCGGGTGCGTCCGCGCTCGGCGTGCGCGTGGGCGTCGGCGATCCGCTCCAGGGGGTAGGCCTGTTCGATACGGGGTGTGTAGCGGCCTTGCCCGCCCAGTTCCGCCGCCGCGGACAGGAGAGTGGAGTCGTTCACCGCGTGGGCCACATGCGTGCCCAGGCGCTGCCCGCCCGCGTGGTCGGCGACCGTCGCGACGCGCTTCGGGTCGCCCGCGATCGCGACGAGGTCGTCCAGGGAGCCGGAGGCCGCGGTGTCGAGCACGATGTCGACGCCGTGCGGAGCAAGGGTGGTGAGGCGCTGTGCGAGGCCGGGGCCGTAGGTGGTGGGAACGGCGCCGAGAGAGGTGAGGAACTCGTGGTTGCGTTCGCTGGCTGTCCCGATCACAGTGCCGACACCTTGTGCCAGGGCGATCTCGACCGCCGCGCTGCCCACGCCCCCGGCGGCGCCCTCGACGAGGAGGGTGCGCCCCGCGAGGGGGCCGAGCGCGTCGAGCCCACGCATCGCGGTCACGGACGCGAGACCGGCGCCCGCGGCCTGCTCTTCGTTCCACGTGGCGGGGGTGTGCGCCCAGGCCGAAAGGATGAGCAGCTCCGCGGTCGCGCCGGTGACGCCGCCCAACCCGAAGACCCGGTCGCCGATGCTCACCCCCTGCACCCCGTCGCCGATCTCGTCGACCACACCGGCGCCGTCGCGCCCGGGAATGTCGGGCAGATCCAGGGGGAAGATCTGGTGCAGGGCGCCGGAGCGCAGCTTCCAGTCGATGGGATTAACGCTGGCCGCCGCGACGCGGACACGAATCTCACCGGGTCCGGGGTGCGGGTCGGGGGCCTGCTCGATCACCAGGCTCTCCGCTCCGCCGTATTCGTGGAACCGGGCTGCGCGCATAATGATCTGCCTTACTTTGACGGGCCGGAATGACGTGTTCATCCGACGCTCGTCACTCTAAAACCTGACGTTGACGTGAGGTGCAAGCCGCAACTGCCGCCCGGCCGGAGGAGGGCAGGCGCGGATGGGCGAGGTTGCCGAGCGGGCGGGGGTGAGCGTGGGGGCCTGCGCCACTACGAGGGATCACGCCGCCCGTCACGGTCGACACCCATGTGCCCTCGGACGGGCTCGGCGATCCCACCATCCCCGTGCGCTGCGGCAAAAACGCGGACGACACCGGCTACGACGGGGCCGACGCCTGCGCCGAGCACTCCGGGGCGCTCCTGCCGTACATCGGCACCTCGCACACCGCGCGCGACCTCGACCTGATGCGCTACCTCCTCGGCGACGAGCGGCTGCACTACTTCGGCGTCTCGTACGGAACGGCGCTCGGCGCGGTCTACGCCCACCTGTACCCGTCGCACGTCGGACGGCTCGTGCTCGAAGCGCCGGGTTGACCTTCCCCGGCATGATGGACGAAACCGCCTGCACCGGCGGCAGGTTGATCTCGTTCAGGCCCGCGCGCGGCCCGGACGACAGCAACCGCAGGTCGTTGCAGCCCTTGGAGAGCTTCACGGCGATCCGCTTGAGCACCGGACATCTGGACGAACGCCCCGCAGTCCTGCGTGGCCTCGACCAGGTTGGCAGCCGTCACCAGCGGCAGCACCGTGATCGCGGCGAGGTGGCGGCGGGCGCACTCGGCGTATCCGGCGGGGGCGTTGAGGCCGGTGCCGATGGCCGTGGCGCCCAGGTTGATCTCGTGGACCAGTTCCATGGCCTCTGCCAGACGGCTGCGCGCCCCATCTTCAGTACGTCACGGAACTCCACCGCCTTGCGGGCGAAGGAGTCCTGGAGCACCGCCATCGCCCGGAGCAGCTCGTGCACCGCGAACACGGTCGCGATCTTGACCGCCGTCGGGTAGATGTCGTTGGTCGACTGCGACCTCGTTGGCGTTCATGTTGGTCGAGGTGCCGGCGCCGCCCTGGATGACGTCGACGATGAACGGGTCGTGTGGCTTGCCGGAACGGATCTCGCGGCAGGCGGCGACGATGGCGGCCGCCTTCTCCGGTGCCAGGAGGCCGAGTTCCTCGTTGGCGAGGGCGGCGGCCTCCTTGACGGCGGGAGCGTCGACGAGGTGCGGGTGGGCGGAGATCGGCGTCCCGGTGATGGGAAAGTTCTCGGTGGCACGCAGGGTGTGGATGCCCCAGTACGCGTCGGCGGTGACGTCCCGGTCTCCGAGCAGGTCGTGTTCGCTGCGGGTGACAACGGCGGTCATGGCTGTGGGGGCCTTCTCCTGGAGCAGGTACGGGCGTGGCCGCAGGGGGCGCGGGCGCGGCTGCCGCGGGAGCCTTCCGCGACCGCTTCACGGAAGGCCCTCGCAGGGTCACCGGGCCGGCATCGGCTCGGCAGCGGGTCAGCGCAGCTTGTCCTTGGCCTTGTAGTAGGCCCCGCCGAACGGCAGGAACCACGGCGTGCCGTTGTAGAAGGGGACGGGAACCTTCGGGAAGCCGAGGCCGCGCAGGGGGTTGGCCTCCGGCTTGCCGTCCATCATCTCGGCGACGGCCCGGCCCATGTACGTGGCCATCTGGACGCCGTGGCCGCAGTAACCCATCGAGTAGTACAGGCCCTTCGCCCCCTCTGCCTCGCCCGCGTGCGGCAGACGGTCCCAGGAGAAGCCGACCATGCCGCCCCATACGTAGTCGATCCGCGCGTCGGCCAGCTGCGGGAAGATCTCCGCCATCTCCTGCTTCAGGATGTCGCCGCTCTTGACGTCGGAGGCGGGGTTGGAGGAGGCGAAGCGGGCCCGGCCGCCGAAGGCGAGGCGGCTGTCCGGGGTGAGGCGGAGGTAGTGGCCGATGTTCTTGGAGTCGACCACCAGGCGGCCGTTGGGGATGAGTTCGCGGGCGCGTTCCTCACCGAGCGGTTCGGTGACGATGATGAAGCTGCCGACGTTGATCAGCCGCTTGCGGAACCAGGGCAGCGCCTTGTCGGTGTAGGCGTCGGTCGCGGCCATGACCTGCTTCGCTCGGATGGTGCCGTGCAGGGTCTCCACGTCGAATCCGCCACCGGGCAGGCGGGTCAGACCGGTGGCGGCGTTGCGTTCGTGGATCTCGGCGCCGGCGCGTTCGGCGGCCTCCGCCAGGCCGTGGACGTACTTGCCCACGTGCAGGGCGGCGCTGAGCGGGTCCAGCAGGGCGCCGTGGTAGTAGTCCGAGCCCAGTTCGGCCTTCAGCTCGCCGCGGGACAACAGCTGGGTCTGGTGGTCGAAGTTGTCGGCCAGGTCGCGCTGGGTGGCCTTCATCGACTCGAAGTGTTGGGGCTTGTACGCCACGCCCAGGCGGCCCGCGCGGTTGAAGTCGCAGTCGATCTTCTCGTTGCGCGTGAGCTCCTCGACGACGTCGACGGCCTCGCGGAAGGAGTCGTACAGCTCACGGGCGCGTTCCTGGCCGTAGCGCTTGCGGGCCTCGCCCGTGCCGATGGTGATGCCCTGGGTGCACATGCTGCCGTTGCGGCCGGACGCGCCCGAGCCGACCTTGTCCTTCTCGACGAGGACGACCCGGGCGCCCTTGCGGGCGGCGTGGTAGGCGGTGGACAGGCCGGTGAGGCCGCCGCCGATGACCACCACGTCCGCCTCGTCGGGCAGGTCCTTTCCGGACCGGTCGGGCAGGGCGGGAGCGGTGTCGAGCCAATAGGGGATCTGCTTCATGGCGTGCGTCCTCTGTGTTCTCTGTCCTGTGTCGCCGTGTAGCCGTGCAGCCGTGCTGTCAGCAGCCGAGCAGCTTCGGCAGGCCCGTCATGTCGGTGAGCTCGTCGTAGGGCTGGTAGTCGGCGCTGCCGGGGCGGCCGTAGCGGTTGATCCACACCCGGCGCTTCAGGCCGAGGTCACGGGTCGGGATGTGGTCGTACTCCCAGCCCTGGGCGGTGTGGATGACCTGCGAGGGCTGCACGCCCATGGTCTTGAAGGCGTGCTCGAAGGTCTGGCGGTCCGGCTTGTAGGCGCCTGCCTGCTCGGCGGTGATGACGTAGTCGAACTCGACGCCGATGTTCTCGACGTTCCGGGCGATCAGGTTGTCGTCGCTGTTGGTGATGATGGCGATCTCGTACTTGCTCTTCAGGGCGCGCAGGGCGTCCGGTACCTCCGGGAAGGGGCCGAAGGTGGGAACGGCCTCGACGAGGGCGTCGCCGTCGGAGGTGCGGTACTCCAGGCCGTGCAGGCGCATGGCCGTCTTCAGGCTGGAGTGGAGGATCTCGTGGTAGGGGCGGTACGCCTCCAGGACGGCTTGGAAGCGCATGACGCGGAAGTCGTCGAGGAACTCGTCGACGTCCAGGTTGTCCAGGTCCAGCCGGTCGGCGAGGACCTTGAGGGTGGTGGGGCCGAGCTGGAAGTCGACCAGGGTGCCGTAGGCGTCGAAGGTGACGATCTCTCGCATGGTTCTTCGCTCCGATTCGAGGGTTTTCAGGGGGAGTTGAGAGCTTCAGACGATGCGTTCACCGGGGGAGACGATCGCGTCGAGGGCGGCCAGGTCGGCCGCGTCGGGGATCCAGTCGGCCGCCGCCGCGTTGGCGGTGACCTGGGCGGGGGTCATGGCGCCGCAGATGACGGAGCCGACGGCGGGCAGGGCGGCGAGTGCGCCGACGGCGACCTGGAGGAGGGTCAGGCCGCGCTGGGTGGCGTACGCGGTGAGTGCTTCGACGCGGTCGAGGGCCTCGTCGGTGAGCCAGCCCTGCCGCCAGGACAGGCGGCTGCCTGCCGGGGGCCGCTCGCCGCGCCGGTACTTGCCACTGAGCAGGCCGTTGGCCAGCGGGTAGTAGGGGAGAAGACCGATGCCGTGTTGAAGGCACGCGGGGATCAGATCGGCTTCCACACCGCGGTCGAGCAGGTGGTAGCGGGCCTGGGTGGACACGAAGGCATCGCTCAGGTCCTCGGCCGGGAGGGCGGAGCAGCCTATGTACCCGATCTTGCCCTCGCCGACGAGTTCGCGCAGGGCGGCGATCGTCTCGTCGAGCGGGGTGACGCCGTCCGGCTCGTGGTACTGGTACAAGTCGATGCGGTCGGTGCCGAGACGGCGGAGCGAGGCTTCGACGGCGTACCGGATATAGGCGCGGGCACCTCGCCGACCGTACTGATCGGCCTCCGGCCCCATCTCCATGCCGAACTTGGTGGCCAGGACGACGTCGTCGCGGTTGCCCTTGAGGGCGGCGCCAAGCAGCCGTTCGCCGTCACCGCGCGTGCCGCCCTGTTCGCCGAACCCGCCGTACATGTCGGCGGTGTCGAACAGGGTGACCCCGGCGTCGAGGGCCGCGTGGACGACGGCCTTCGTGCCGTCCTCGTCCAGGCGGGAGCCGAAGTTGTTGCCGCCGACTCCGACCACGGAGACGGCCGGACCGCGTTCGCCCAGCTTGCGGTACCTCATGACCGGCTCCCGAATCCGATGCAGACGTTCTTGGTCTGCGTGTAGCTCGCCAGGGCTTCGAGGCCCTTCTCCCGGCCCCAGCCGCTGTGCTTGTAGCCGCCGAAGGGCAGTTCGACGCCGGTGCCGACGCCGGTGGCGTTGACGGAGACCTGGCCGGCGCGGATGCCCTCCGCGAGGCGCATCGCCTTGTCGATGTCGCGGGTCCAGACGTAGGAGGAGAGGCCGTACGGGCTGTCGTTGGCGATGGCCAGGGCCTCGTCGGCATCGTCGAAGTCGATGACGGTGACGACGGGGCCGAAGATCTCCTCGCGGGCGCAACGGGCCTGGTTGGTCAGGCCGGTGAGGACGGTCGGCTCGATGTAGTAGCCGTCGGCCAGTGCCGGGTCGGACGGCGCACCGCCGCCGACCCTGACCGTCGCGCCCTCCTGCCGGGCCAGGTCGAGGTAGCCCAGCACCCGGTCGCGCTGGCGGGCGGCGACCAGCGGGCCGATGTCCGGGTCGGACAGGCCTGGGCCGACGCTCAGGGTGGCGATCTTCTCCACGAGCCGGTCCAGGAACTCCTCGGCACCGCGCTGGAGCAGGAGACGCGTCCCGGCCGAGCACATCTGTCCGGCGTTGCTGAACGAGGCGCCCAGGATCGCCTTCAGGGCCAGGTCGAAGTCGGCGTCGGCGAAGACGACGAACGGCGACTTGCCGCCCAACTCGGTGACGGACGGCACCACGTTGGCGGCGGCCGCCTGGGCGACCTTGATGCCGGTGGGGACGGAGCCGGTGAAGGTGACCTGGTCGATGTCGGGGTGTCCGGCGAGGGCGGCGCCGGTCTCGCCGTCGCCGGGGACGACGTTGAGGACGCCGGGTGGCAGGCCGCACTCCAGGGCGATCCTGCCGATCTCCAGTGGGGTCAGCGGCGCCTCGGGGGAGGGTTTGAGCACCACCGTGCAGCCCGCGGCCAGTGCTGGGGCGGAGCCCCTCGCGGTGTTCTGCAGTGGGTAGTTGAACGGGATGATCTGGCCGGAGACGCCGATCGGCTCGCGCACGGTGTAGTCGAGCAGCCCCGGGCCCAGCGGGATCGTGGACCCGCCGAGCTTGTCGGCGAAGCCCGCGTAGAACTCGAAGTAGCGGGCGGCGGCCTCGACGTCGGCCTTCGCCTGGCTGAGCGGCTTGCCGGTGTCCTGGCTCTCCAGGCGCGCCAGCCGTTCGCCCTGGTAGCGGATGGCCTCGGCGATCCGGTACAGGATCCGGCCCCGGTCCGCGGCCCGCATCCGGGCCCACTCGGGCGAGGTGAAGGCCGCGCGCGCCGCCGCCACCGCCTGGTCCACGTCCGCCGGACCGGCCAGCGCGACCTGGGCGATGGCCGTCCCGTCGGACGGATCGAGAACGGTGAAGGTGCGAGCGTCCGCGGCCGGGATCAGCTTGCCGTCGACCAGGAGCAACTGGGTGCCGCCGCTCATGGCCGTATCTCCCCCTGCACCTCGCCGAAGATGACGACCTCGTCGCCCGGGCGGACCGTGCGGATCCGGCGCACCCACAGCACGATGCCGTCCTGCGGGGCGCGGACCTCCTCCAGCGTGTTGCCGTAGTGGTCGACGATGTGGGCGATCAGGTCGCCTTCCTTGCACGTCTCCCCCGGCTCGGCATGGCCGAGGAAGAAGCCGCCGGCGTCGGAGCGGGCGAAGGTGCCGGAGGTGGCCGTGTAGCTGTCGCGCAGCTGGGTCTCGCCGTCGATCATCTTCAGCTGCCGCATGATGTTGCGGATCGAATCGATGTGCAGCTCGACGTTCGACTCCCGGTAGGTGCCGCCGCCCGCCTCGATGGTGATGGCCGGCTTACCCGCCGCCAGGGTGGGATGGCGGACCGTGCCGCCCCACTTGCCGCCCTTCCACACCAGCTCGTGCCCGGCGGCCAGCGCCAGGTCCGTGGCCAGGTCCTCGTAGCCGCCCTGGAGGATGACGAGCGGGGCGATCTCGCCGAAGGTGCCGCCTGTGTGCAGGTCGACGAGCGCGTCGATGGCGGGCACGACCTGCTCGACGAAGGTGGCGGCCAGGCGCAGGGAGTACGAGCCCTCCGCGTCGCCCGGGAAGATCCGGTTGAGGTTGAGGTAGTCCAGGCCGCTGGTGCGGGCCGCCGCCTCGAAAGCCGGGGTGTTCATGCAGGGGATGCCGACGAGCGTGCCGCGCAGGGTGGCCGGGTCGGCCTCGGCGAGGACGCGGCGGATGGCCTCCTGCCCGTCGTACTCGTCACCGTGCACACCGGCGTCCACGCACAGCACCGGACCGTCCTCGGCGCCGTTGACGACGATCAGCGGTATGCCGAGTTCCACGCCGTAGCTGCTGGTGCCGACCGGGATGAGGCCCTGGGCGCGCTCGCCGGGGGCGACGGTCAGCGGACCGATGGAATACATCAGAGGGTTCCTTTCGAAAGCGGGTTCACAGGCGTGGATCAGAGGCGGTGGGACGCCTCGTCGAGGGTCGCGGTGAGGATGTCGGCGATACGGTCGAGCAGGTGGCGGTCACTGATCAGCGGGGGCGCGATCTGCACCAGGGGGGCGGCGCGGTTGTAGACGCGGGCCAGCAGGCCGGCCTCGCGCAGCCGGCGCGGGATCAGGTCGGCGATCAGATCGGCCCGGACGGTGTCGCTGAATCCGCCGCCGTCCAGGTCGCCGACGAGTTCGCAGGCGTAGAAGAATCCGGCGCCGCGGACGTCACCGACGATCGGCAGATCCGCGAGCGAGGCCATGCGCCGGGCCAGGTGGTCCTGCTGGCCACGGACGTTCTCCAGGATCCGGTCCCGCTCCATGATCTCCAGGCTGCGCAGGGCGATCGCGGCACTGAGCGGGTGTCCGGCGAAGGTGTAGCCGTGGTTGAGGACCGTGCCGGGCCGGTTGATGACCTCGGTGATCTGGTTGCTGACCAGGGTGGCTCCCATGGGGGCGTAGCCGGCGGTGATGCCCTTGGCGACGGTGACCATGTCGGGGCGGGCGCCGTACAGGTCGCCTCCGAACCACTCCCCCAGCCGCCCGAACGCGGTGATCACCTCGTCGGCGACAAGGAGGAAACCGTAACGGTCGGCCAGCGCCCGCAGGCCCGGCCAGTAGCCCTGGGGCGGAGTGATGCAGCCGCCGCGGTTCTGCACCGGCTCGGCGATCAGCATGGCGATCGTCTCCGGGCCCTCGGCCAGGATCGCTGCCTCCAGCTCGGCGAGCAGATGGGTGGCGTACACGTCGTCGTCGGCGAACTCCGGCGCGAGGCCGAAGCGGTTGGTGTTGGACACGAAATGGGTGTCGATCGCGCCGGGGCCGTACGGCTCGCGCAGCCCGGGGTCGTCGGTCAGGGAGAGGGCGCCGATGGTCAGACCGTGGTAGGCGCCACGGCGGGAGATCGCCTTGACCCGGCCGGGCTCCCCGCGCAGGGCGTGGTAGCGACGGGCGATCTTCCAGGCGGTCTCGACGGCTTCCGCTCCGCCGCCGGAGAAGAAGGTGTGCTCGACGCCGACGGGCGCGATCCGCGAGAGCCGCTCGGCGAGTTCGATCGCTGTGGGGTGCGCGGACCCGGACCACAACGGGCTGAAGCACAGCTCGCGCAGCTGCTTGTCGGCGGCCTCGGCGAACTCGGGGGCGTAGGAGTAGCCGATCTGGCAGCAGTAGAGGCCGGAGAGGCCGTCGATGTAGCGCTTGCCGTCCGCGTCGTCGATGTAGGGGCCCTCCCCACGCTGGACGACGAAGAGGTTCTCGCCGTTTTGCCCGAGAGAACCGTTGGGGGTCATGTTGAGCAGGAGGTGTCTGGCCGCGGTGGCGGACAACCCGCCGGCGGGGGTGCTGGTAGTGGTGGTCATGATGCGGTCTCACTTCCGGCGGGGAGCCCCACTCCGGGTTCTGCGGGCAGCAGCCCGTCCTGCTTGCCGGAGCCGCTGAGCTTGCGCACGACGCCGACCAGTGCCAGGGCCACGACGGCGACCGCGATGAGGATCGCGCTGACGGCGGTCACCGACGGGTCGACGTTGTACTGAAGGACGTTGAACACCTGGACCGGCAGGGTCGTGGTGTCCACGGAGGACAGGAACTGCGAGATGAAGAACTCGTCGAAGCTGGTGATGAAGGCGAAGATCCCGGCGGCGACCAGGCCGGGCATGGCCAGCGGGAGGGTGATGCGGCGGGCGATGGTCAGACGGCTCGCGCCCATGCTGGCCGCCGCGTCCTCCAGGCGTTCGTCGATGCCCTTCAGCGTGGCCATGAGGATCATCACGGCGATCGGTGACGCGAGCACGGTGTGTCCGAGGGCGATGGCGACCGGGCTGCCGAGCATCGAGGCCGGCTCGAAGAGGAGGAACAGACCAAGGGCGATGACCACTTGGGGGATCACCAGCGGGGCCAGGACCAGGCCGTAGACCGCCGAGCGCAGCGGCAGTTCGCTGCGGACCAGGGCCGTGGCCGCCGTCATGCCCAGGACCAGCGAGAAGACCGTGGTCATCGCCGCCACCAAAGCGCTGAGCGACAGCGCGGCGGGCCACTTGCTGCCGTCGGCGAAGAGGACCTTGTACCAGCCGAGCGTCCAGGAGTCCGGCGGGAAGGAGCCGAAGGCGTCCTTGCCGAAGGAGGTCACGACGATGACGACGATCGGCATGGCCAGGAACAGCAGGATCAGCGTGGAGAACACGGCCAGCGTGATGCGCCCGGCCAGGGTGGAACGGAGTTCGATCATGACGCCGTACCCCGGTTCCGAAGGGCCTCGCCGGCCGACTTCAGCAGCCTGAGGAGCAGCAGTCCGGCGAAGGTGAGGAGCAGCAGGATGATGCCGAGCGCCGAGGCGCCGTTCCACTGGTTCTGCTTCATGACCTGTTCGTCGATGAGGGAGGCGACCATGGTCTGCTTCTCGCCGCCCATGAGGGCGGGGGTGAGGTAGTAGCCCAGGCAGAGGATGAAGGACAACACGCCGGCGTTGACCAGGCCGGGGGCCACCAGGGGGACGTAGACCCGGCGGAAGATGGTGATCCGGCCGGCGCCCATGCTGGCCGCGGCGGCGAGCAGTCGCTGGTCGATGCCCTTCATCACGGCGTACAGCAGCAGTACGGTGTACGGCAGCATCACGGCGGTGGTGCCGATGACGACGCCGATCTCGTTGTAGAGCAACTGGAAGGGTGCGCCCGGGAAGTGGATGTCCGTCAGGACGTTGTTCACCACGCCGTTGTCACCGAGCAGGATGATCCAGCCGTAGGTGCGCACCAGAGCGCTGATGAAGTGGGGGACGACCACCACGATCATCGTCAAGCCCGCCCACAGGGGCTTGAGCCGGGAGATCGCAGAGGCCAGCAGGAAGCCGATGACCAGGGCGAGCAGGGAGGTCTCGGCGGAGATCCGCAGGGTGGTGAGGAGGATCTCCAGGTTGGCGCCCTGGAACGCGTCCGCGTACCAGTGGAGGGTCAGGCCGCCGTTGTCGCCCTTCAGGCTCAGCATCAGGGTGCTGAAGATGGGATAGACGAAGAGGATCAGCAGATAGACGACCACGGGCGTGGCGTTGAGCAGTCCGAAGCGGGTGCGGCGGTCGGACAGAGCGTGGCCCAGTCGTTTCTTGCGGGGCGCCGGAGCGGCGGAGCCGGATACGGGGGCGAGCACGGCCATGGTCACCCCCCGTGTTCCGCGTCGGGAAAGACGCTGACGTTGGCGGGGTCCGCGGCCAGGTCGACCCGCTGGCCGAGAGCGGGTGCGCGGCCGGCGGGCAGTTCCAGTCGAATGAGTTCGGTGTCCGTGCCGCCGAGGGGGCGGACGGTGACGCGGACCAGGGTGCCGACGTAGGTGACCGTCTCGACGGTCCCCGTACAGAACCCGTCGCCCGGCGGACACAGCACGAGGCGGCCGGGCTGGACTGCCGCGCGCACCCGTGCGCCGTCCGGGACGGCCCGCAGGCGGGCCTGCAGCAGACCGCCGCTGTCCAACCGTACGAGGGTGTGCTCCGCGTTCTGTTCCTCCACGCGGCCCGGGAGGAAGTTCGCGGCGCCGAGGAAGTCGGCGACGAACGGGGTGCGGGGGCGCTCGAAGAGCTCCTGCGGGGTGTCGAACTGGTCGATCAGGCCGTCCCGCATCACCGCGATCCGGTCGGACAGGACGAGCGCCTCCTCCTGATCGTGCGTCACATAGATGACGGTCAGGCCGAGTTCCTGCTGGATGCGTTTGATCTCGGTCTGGAGCTGGTCGCGCAGCTTCTTGTCCAGGGCGCCGAGCGGCTCGTCCATGAGGATCACCGGGGGCCGGTAGACCAGGGCGCGGCACAGGGCGACGCGCTGCTGCTGGCCGCCGGACAGCTCGCGCGGCCGGCGGCGGGCCATCTTCGAGAGTCCGGCCATCTCCAGCGCTTCGCCGACCCGGCGGCGCAGCTCCGCCTTCGGCACGCCGCGCAGTTGCAGCGGGAAGGCGACGTTCTCCCACACCGTCATGTGCGGGAAGAGCAGGTACTGCTGGAAGACAAAGCCCAGTCCGCGCTTCTGCGGGGCCAGTCGGGTCACGTCACGGCCGCCGACCACGATGCTGCCGGAGTCGGGCTCGCAGAACCCGGCGATCATCATCAGGGTCGTGGTCTTGCCGGAGCCCGAGGACCCCAGGAAGGTGACGAACTCGCCCGCCGCGATCTCCATGGAGACCTCGTCGACCGCGGTGACGCCGCTGTACGTCTTGCGCAGTGCCTGCACTGACAAGGGCTTTCCGCTGCCGGCCAGCGCCGCCGGGGCGGCGAGCGACGGCTCGGACATCACGTGGGTCTCAGGCATGAGTCCACTCCTGCCAGCGCTTGGACACGGCGTCCTGGTTGTTGATCCACCACTCGACGTCCAGGTCGAAGCCGGACTCCAGGTGTCCGGGAGAGCTACCCAGGTTCGCGGCGGTGGTCGTCGAGAGCTTCTTGTAGGCGCCGGGCACCGACGGGGCCATCGGGTAGATCTCGGCGTAGGCGGCCTGCACCTCGGGGCGCAGCGCGAAGTCGATGAGCCGGTAGGCGGCGTCGAGGTTCGCGGCGCCCTTGGGGATGCCAAGGGCGTTGCTCTGCCGACGGGCGCCGTTCCACTGGTAGGCAAGCGGTGCGCCGCCCTTGATCAGGGCGTCCAGGCGGCCGTGCCAGACGCTGGAGGCATCGACCTCCTTGCGGCCCAGCAGCACGCCGGGCAGGGCGCCGGTGTCCCAGAACTTGCGGACGTGGGGCTTGATCTCACTCAGGACCTTGAAGGCGCGGTCCACATCGAGGGGGTAGAGCTTGTCCAGGGCCACGCCGTCGGCGAGGAGGGCGAACTCCAGCTCGGGCAGGTCGGCGTCCAGGGCCTGCAGGGCGCGGTTGCCCGGGAACGCCTTGGTGTCCCAGAAGTCGGCCCAGGAGGAAGGTTTCTGCTTGCCGAAGGAGTCGGTGCGGTAGGCCATCACGCTGGCCCAGTAGTTCTTGCCGACCGCGTTGGAGGTGACCAGGGTCTTGGCGATGCCCGCGTTCTTGAAGTTCTTCAGCCGGTCGTAGTCGAGGTCCTCTGTCGCGCCCTGCTGCTTGAAGAGCACGAAGTCGGCCATCGAGTCGTCGATGACGTCGAACTGCGGGCGGCCCTGCTTGATCTGGGCGAGCATCTGGGCGTACTCGATGTTCACCACCTTGACCTGGATGCCGGTCTCCTTGGTGAACGGCTCGTAGATCGCCTGCTGGTTGGCGTCGCCGTAGGAGCCACCGCTGTTGCGCACGACGAGCGTCTTGGAGCTCTTGCCGCCGCTGCCGACGGACCGGCTGGTGCCGGTGCCGCATGCGCTGAGCGACGTGGCGGCGGCGATGCCTGCGGCAACGCCGCCTGCGCCGCGCAGAAACACTCTGCGGTCGATCCGAAAGTCCTTCACCGGTTGCCTCCTGGAGGTGCGGTACGAGGGGAGAGGATGCGTGCGGGGGTGCGGGCTGGTGCGGTTGCCCGTTCTGGTCGTACGGGGAGGGGTTTTGCGGGGGGTGGGGTCAGTGGTCGCCGGAGTCCCGGGGGGCTGGGGCGGCGATGGCTGCCAGTTCGGCGCCGGGGGCGACGGTGAGGCCGCGCATTCCGTAGAAGATCCGTCCGGTGGCGGGGGTGTGGATCTTGTACTCCTGGCCGTCGGCCGGGGCGATGACGTGGCCGATGACCTGGCCGGCCGTCACGTCGTCGCCGGCGGTGAACTCCGGGTACCAGAGGCCGCTGTTCTCGGCTGTGACGCCCGCGGCCCAGACCCACTCGCGGACCGGCGACGCCGGGTTCTGGGGCCGTGTGTCGAGGACTCCGAGCCGGCTCAGCACCCCGTACAGGCCGCCTACCAGGCGCCGGGCGGCCTCCGGGTCGCGTTCGCCCAGCTGCCCGGTCTCGACGAGGATCGCCGGGATGCCTTGTCGGGCGGCGGCCGCGTGGCTGTTGCCGCCGTCGGCGTTCATGCCGAAGATGACATCTTCGATGCCGAGGGCGCCTGCCATGTCGGCCGTCTTGCCGTCGAGTTCGGGGTCTCCGGTGAGGCGGTAGCCCACGAAGTCCTTGAGGACCTCGTCGATGCCGCCGGAGTGCAGGTCGACGTAGGCGTCGGCGCCTTCGACGAGGTGGGTGAAGAGCCAGGCGGCGAGCCGCTCGGTGGGGCCGCCGTCGGGGTCGCCGGGGAAGACGCGGTTGATGTTGACGCCGTCGACCGGGGAGACGCCGAGCCGTCCTTGGTACACCGCCGGCGGGTTGGCGACCTGGCAGACGACGACCTGGCCGTGCACCTCGCCGGGTTCCAGCAGGGCCGCGAGCCGGGTGGCCGCGTCGATGCCGGTGAACTCGCCGCCGTGCACGCCTGCCGTGATGAGGACGCGAGGGCCGGGGTGAGCGCCGTTGACCAGGGTCAGCGGGATGTCCGCGGTGAGCGTGCCCAGGTCGGCGGGTACGGTGCCGCGGACCTTGTTGCCGGGCTCGGCGCTCAGGGCGCCGACGGACAGGGAGCTCTTCGTCGAGGTCATGGTCGTCACGCCACCGTTCGGTCGAGGGTGGACAGGAAGTCGACGGGCTGCGGCGAGTCGCCGTCCAGCGCCAGGTCGGCGGCGATGTCGCCGAAGGCGGGCGAGAGCTTGAAGCCGTGGCCGGAGAAACCGGCGAGCAGGACGACGTTCTCGGCGCCGGGCAGCGGACCGACCAGCGGGCGGCTGCTCGCGGTGTAGCCCTCCATATAGACGGAGAGGCGGGTCGGATCGGGGTTCAGGTCCGGCATGTGACGCCCGATCAACTCGGTGAAGATTTCCAGCTCCTCGGGCTCGACGGTCCGGTCCAGCTGGTTCGGGTCACCGGCGGGGCGGTGCAGGGCGCGGGAGAGGCCGAGCTTGACGGAGACGCCGTCCGGGGAGGGCAGGCCGTAGCAGTGCGTGGGCGCGGTACGGATGAAGGCGGGGCGCTCCTCGCCGAACCAGGCGTCGGTGGTGGGCACGTACCAGGCGCTGATCAGCCGGCGGATGTCGACCTCCCAGGGCAGGTCGGGCAGCAGGTCGTTGACCCAGGGGCCGGGGGTGACGACGGCCGTGTCGAAGTGCTCGTTGCCGGCGTCGGTGCGGATCTCGACGCCGTTCGCGACGGGGACGATCTCGCGGACCGCGGTGTAGCGGTGGATGCGCGCGCCCAGCTCCTCGGCGCGGCGGGCGGCGGTCTGGATCGACAGCTCGGGGCGGATGAAGCCGGCCCTGCGGTCGAGTACGGCCGCGTCACCGTCCTCGATCCGGAACTGCGGGAAGCGCTTGGCCAGGGCATCCACGTCGAGCACCTCGTGGTCCAGGCCGTGCTCGGCGATGGACTGAAGGACGGTGGCCATCTGATGGTGACCGGCGGGCCCCATCAGCAGGCATCCGGTGAGGCTGCGCAGTTCGCGGCCGGTCTCCTGCTGGAGTCGCTCCCACAGGGCGTCGGCGTGCTGGAGCAGCGGCACGTACCGGGAGTCCTCGAAGTGGGCGCTGCGGAAGATCCGGGTTTCGCCGCCGGCGGCGCTGCGGTCGTGGCCCGGGGCGAAGCGGTCGTAGCCGACCACCTCGGCGCCGCGGGCCGCCAGGCGCCAGGCGGCCTGGCTGCCCATCGTTCCGACGCCGACGACGGCGACGCGCTTCCTGGCAGCTGACACGGGGCTTTCCTTTCGTTTCGCCGGGGCGCATGCTGGCCCCCGACGTGAGGCTGATCGATTCGAGGCGGTCTGGGCGGGGGCTGGGGGCTTCTCTGCGGCCCAACAGCTGGGTGTCGCCGCATCTCAAGTCCGGCTCACTTCGGCGGGATCTCCCCGGGAGCCGTGCCACATTGTGGAACGCTGTGCTAGAATCTGGCACGAGAATGGCAGGGCCACGAAAGGGAGTCAAGAGGATGTCCCTGGAGAACTCCGAGGATTAACAGGGGGAAATCGGATGGAAATGAAGAGTGTCACCAGATCACTGCGCATCCTGGAGGCGGTCGCCCAGCACCAGCCGGTGACCGTCGGGGAGCTGACGAAGCTCTTCGGCCTCCCGAAGTCGACCGTGCAGCGCACCCTGGTCACGCTGGCCGAGGCGGGGTGGCTGCGGGCCAACCGCAGGGACACCACCCGCTGGGAGATCGGCGCACGGGTGCTCGCCGTACGCCCCGCCGCCCTGCAGGGATCCAGCCTGTTCGCCGCCGCCCGCGAACCGATGGTGCGGCTGAGGGACAAGGTGAACGAGACCATCCACCTGTCGGTGCCGGACGCCCTGCAGTGCATGGTCGTGGTGGACCGCGTCGACTGCGACCACGCCGTACGGACCTTCCACGCCATCGGCGACACCTCACCCCTGCACGCCACGGCCACCGGGCGCGCCGTCCTCGCCCATCTGCCGAAGCAGGACGTCGAGGAGTTCATCGCCCAGGGGCTTGAGCGCTACAGCGAGACGACACCGGTGGACGCCGAGGACCTCCGTGCCGAGCTGCGCCGGACCAGCGCCGACGGCTACGCGGTCAACCGCAACCAGTACCGGCCGGACGTCTGCGCCATCGCCGCGCCCGTCCTCGACGAGGACGGCACGCCGCTGGCCACCGTCGCCATCTCCATGCCCGACTCCCGGTACGACGAGGACCAGCTGCCCGAGTGGGGCCGCCTCGTCGCCGACACGGCCACGGAGATCACGGGGCGCCGCCTGGGCGCCTGAGCGGGAAGCGGGGATCAGCCCCGCAGGAACGAGGGCCAGCTCCCCCGCCCGGGAGTCGGCCCTCGCGTTTCCACGCCAGGCCCAGCCCTGCACCCGGCCAGGGGGAAGCGCGGGCACCGGCGCCGGATCCACATTCCGCCTCTGCGCCGGTCCGATCTCCAGACAAAGGCACGTGCCACATTGTGGGACGCCATGCTAGAATCCGGCACGAGCATGCCTGCGGCTCCGGGAGGAAGTCGAGAGGTGAGTCCGACGACGTCTGCAGAACCCCCGGGGGCGCGGCAATGGAAATGAAGAGTGTGACCAGGTCACTGCGCATCCTGGAGGCGGTCGCCCAGCACCAGCCGGTGACCGTCGGGGAGCTGACGAAGCTCTTCGGGCTCCCGAAGTCGACCGTGCAGCGCACCCTGGTCACCCTCGACGAGGCGGGCTGGCTGCGGGCCAACCGGACAGACACCACCCGCTGGGAGATCGGCGCACGAGTGCTCGCCGTACGCCCCGCCGCCCTCCAGGGCTCCAGCCTGTACGCCGCCGCCCGCGAACCGATGATGCGGCTCCGCGACGCGCTGAACGAGACCATCCACCTGACCGTTCCGGACGCCCTGCACTGCATGGTCGTGGTGGACCGCATCGACTGCGACCACGCCGTACGCACCTTCCACGCCATCGGCGACACCTCACCCCTGCACGCCACGGCCACCGGGCGCGCCGTCCTCGCCCATCTGCCGAAGTCCGAGGTCGACGAGCTCACCGCGGGCACGCTGGAGGGCTACGGCGAGGAGACCATCACCGACCCGGTCGCTCTACGCGCGGAGATACGCCGTGTCAGAGAGCGCGGATACGCCGTCAACCACAACCAGTACATCCAAGGTGTCTGCGCCATCGCGGCACCCGTCCTGGACGGTGACGGCGTGCCGCTGGCCGCTGTGGGCATCTCCATGCCCGACTCCCGCTTCGATCCCGCCCGGCTCGCCGAGCTGGGGCGGCGGGTGACCGACACCGCGGCGGAAATCACCGCCCGCCACCTGGGCTGAGGACAACGCCGAGCACGTCCCACCGCCGGGGAACGACATCGTGCCCTCCGGCCCGGACCACAGCCGGCTCGGGCCCTACGACACCGTGGGCTACGCCTTGTCGGAGCCGCGTCCGGGGCATGCGGGCCTCTTTCTGCGTGGCAACTTTCTGCGTGGCAGCGCATGGTGTCGGCTTCGTCCGGCCCGCCGGCCGCCTGGGCCGGTGAGGCGGGGGCAGGGCCGCACAACACCACGCAGGTGCCCGGACCTCGCCCACGTCGCTCGCCCACAGGAGCAGACGGACGTCAGCCTCTGACAGGGAAGACCGGAGTCGCTTGCTCAAGGATGACGAGGTCCTTATGCGCAGACGTAGTTTCAGCCGCAGACGCCCGTCCGCGGTGCTCGCCGCCGTGGTCGCGGCCCTGGCCGCGTTGGCGGCACTGCTCGTTGCCGGCCCGGCTCAGGCGGCCACCACCAGCGACGTGCGCGGTGTTGATTCCGGCCGCTGTCTCGATGTGGCGGGCTTCAGCCAGACCGACGGCGCGAACGTGCACATCTGGGACTGCCGCGGCGGAACCAACCAGCAGTGGACGTTGACGGACAGCGCCCAGCTGACCGTGTACGGCAACAAGTGCCTGGATGTCCGGGGCGGCGCCACCACGCCCGGGACCCCGGTGCAGATCTGGACGTGCAACGGCAGTGACAACCAGCAGTGGCGGGTGAACCCCGACGGCACGATCGTCGGGGTCCGGTCCGGCCTGTGCCTGGAAGTCGCGGGCTGGGGCAAGGCCAACGGCACAGGAGTGCAGATGTGGTCGTGCCACGGCGGCACCAACCAGAAATGGACCGGCCTGTCAGGGGCGAACAACGTGTGTGCTCTTCCGTCGACGTACCGCTGGACATCGACCGGCCCGCTGGCGGAGCCGAAGGCGGGGTGGGCCTCACTCAAGGACTTCACCAGCGTCGTCCACAACGGCAAGCACGTCGTCTATGCCACGACGCACAACACCCTCGCCGGTGACGATGGACGCTGGGGACTGACGACCTTCAGCCCCTTCACGAACTGGTCTGACATGGCCAACGCCACCCAGAACACGATCCCCTTCGATGGCATCGCGCCGACGCTGTTCTACTTCGCCCCGAAGAATCTCTGGGTGCTCGCCTACAACGGGGCTTGGCCATACAGCTTCGGCTACCGCACCTCGAGCGACCCCACCAACCCCAACGGCTGGTCCGCGCAGCAGGAACTATTCACGGGCACCCTCCCGAAGGGCGGCCCCCTCGACGTGACCCTCATCGGCGACGACACGAACATGTACATGTTCTTCGCCGACGATGAGGGTGGCATCTGGCGCGCGAGCATGCCCATCGGCAACTTCCCGGGCACCTTCGGTTCGTTCACGAAGATCATGAGCGACACGCCGCTCAACCTGTTCGAGGCGGTTGAGGTCTACAAGGTCCAGGGTCAGAACCAGTACCTCATGATCGTCGAAGCCCAGAATTACACAGGGTACGGTCGCTACTTCCGCTCGTTCACGGCCACCAGCCTCGACGGCACCTGGACACCGCAGGCCGACACCGTGACCAACCCCTTCGCCGGCAAGGCCAACAGCGGCGCGACCTGGACCAACGACATCAGCCACGGCGATCTGGTTCGCACCAACCCCGACCAGACCAAGACCATCGACCCCTGCAACCTCCAGTTCCTCTACCAGGGGCGCGACCCCAGCACCGACGGCATGGACTACGGCCTCCTGCCGTACCGGCCGGGCGTGCTGACACTGCAGCGATAGTGCCGCATCAGGCAAGGTTCACCCTCTTTTGACGGGTCGTCCGGTTGCTGCACTCGGTGGCGCCGGACGGTCAGAATGATCATGTGGCTCAACGAGTACGGGTGCGAGATCGATGGCGACGAGGGGCAGCGGCTGCTGCGGATCGTCCGCCGGGGCACCGGGTGGGTGGTGACCTGGTGACGGGCCCAGATGGTGATGTTGTCCGCGCAGGGCATGGGCGTTGCCAAGATCGCCGAGGTGACGTTCACCAGCGCCGACCGGGTCCGCGACGTCATCCACAACTTCAACCGGCCGGCCGCTGCGGGCGACGGCGTACGGGTGTTGGGGCCGTCGGCCGGCTGGGCACGGTGGACCTCATGGGAAGCGTTGACGAACGGCAAGAGGCCCGGGCGCTGGCCGCGCCGGCCCGCGACGTGGCATGGGCACGGACCAGACTGCCTGGCAGCGGATCTTACGCGCGATCAGCGGCGGCAGCTGGGGCCGGCCGCCTACCGGCTGGACCGTGATCAGACCCGCAGCCGGTTGACGGTGCGGGTGCGGTCCGCGACCAGGTCCATTCGCCGGCCGGTGAGGATCTTGAGGTCGGTGACGGTCTCGTCCTCGGACCGTAAGGGCTGGAGGTCACGACGGATGCGAACCTGATCCGCGATGACCGCGGCGTCCTTGGCATCGGTCTTGCCTTCACCGCGGTAGCTCTCAGAGGCGCGGTGGATGGCTCGGCCGGAGATGTAGTGGACCAGCTGGTCATGGTTGAGGAGGATTGCGATGGCCAGGGCGGATCCGCCGTCGGCCAGGTCGATTCCCCAAGTCACCTCGTCGCCCAGGGCCAGGACGTCGGTGAGAAGCTCGAGAAGGTCGGGCTCGTCGTTGGCGACGCGCCGCGACAGCAGCCGACGGCCGCTCTCGTCGATCGCGACGCAGTGGTGGTGGGTCTTTCCTGCGTCGATGCCGGCCCAGATCGCGGCCATGCGGTGCCTCCGTACAGTGTGCTGCGGGTGCCTCCCACCGACGACTTCGCTGTCAGATCCCTACTCAGCGATCATTCGCAATTCCTCATCGGCAGCCGAGTCGTCGTGGGGCGCCGAGCGGCCAATCGTTTCTAGCTACGAGCAGCGGATCAGTTAGAGCCACACTCGGCGCCCTGGGTGGGTGAACCGCACGAAGGGCTCACCACGTCCCGCAGAACAACGTAGGGATCAGTTACGCGGCCAGCGTCTTGTCCTCTTGGAGGACGCCGGCACGGCTCGTGCTGTACTGCTCCAGCAGAGCATCGGCCACGCGCAAAGCCTGCTCGGCAGTGCGGGCCCCGGTCATCACACACAGCGTGTACGTGGAGTCTTCAAGAGCACTGCTGGTGCGGCCGGTAGGGCGCACGTCATGTTCGATACGGGCCTGAGCAAACCGGGCCAGAACAGCGCGCAGTTCCTTCTCCGCCGGAATGATCACAGTGACACCTTCCCCTCGACTCCTCCCACCGGGCGGCTGCCCGCACCGCGAGGAACTGGCTGCATCCAGGCTCTGACACCCACGGCTCACCACCGGGCACGTCAAGCAGGCCTCACGTGCCCCGCAACCGGCGGTCTATGCCACGGTGCGCGCTGCCCTTCGGCCCGTGCCGGAGCTGCTGCCATGCGCTCCGGCATGCCCATGAAGTGACCGGATTCCGCCCGGAGACAGCCGATGGGACGGTGGAGGTGGACGCCCCCAGCCCGCTACCCCCCTGCCCCTGCGGGATCCCTCAGGTACCGGGCGGGCTCGCAGCGAAGTGCAGACCCCTGCGGCGGGCCAGACGGTGACAGCCGTCGTACCGTGTCCCACCACCCATGCGGCGGCAGCCGCAGAAACCGACGTGACGACGATGAGCAGGAGGGTGGCCGCCGGCCTTGAGGGCTACTGGCGAAATGCGGCTCCTCAGGTGGCGGAAGGCCCATCGCCCCGGTTAGCGGGCGGGCAGCCAAGTGGATGCTCACGCACCTGGGCGCTCAGCTGCACCGTCGCGTTGCGGGTCATTGCATCGGCTGCGGAGACTGAGGAGGAACGGCGGCATCCCAGAAAGGCTTGCGATGGGCGCATATGTGGAGCTACCCGGCGTGACGACGTGGTACGAGGCAGAGGGCGCCGGCGACCCGCTGCTCCTGCTTCACGGCGGCTTGTGCACGAACGAGACCTGGGGAGCCCAGCGGGCCGAACTCGCGGCGAGGTACCGCCTGTTCCTCCCCGAGCGCCGCGGCCACGGGCATACACCCGACGTTGAGGGACCGCTGTCGTACCAGGACATGGCCGACGACACCACCGCCTTCATCGAGTCGGTCGTCGAAGGCCCGGCCCATCTCGTCGGATGGAGCGACGGCGGGATTGTCGCCCTGCTCGTCGCCATCGCCCGCCCGGACCTGGTCCAAAAGGTCGTGGCCATGGGGGCCAACTTCCTCCCCGGCCCGGAAAGCTCTGCGGCGCCGGCGTTGCTGGACCACATGGCGGCGGATGCTCCCGATATGGCGGCCTTCCGTGAGATGTACGAAGCTGTGTCGCCGGACGGCGCCGAACACTGGCCGGTCATCGTGAACAAGACGCTCGACATGATCCGCACACAGCCGACGATCTCCACCGGCGATCTGGCCCGTATCAGCGCGCCCACAATCGTCCTCGTCGGTGACGACGACCTCATCACACTCGAACACACGATTGCCCTGTACCGTGCGATCCCCGACTCCGAACTGGCCGTCGTCCCGGGAACCTCGCACGCGCTGCCGATGGAGAAGCCCGAGCACGTCAACCGGCTCATTCTCGACTTCCTCACGAACGACCCGGTCCCCACGATGTTCCCCATCCGGCGCGCCACGGAGACGCCAACAGACGGCAGTCCGGCATAACGCCAGACGAGCCAACGGACGGCCCCGACGTACGGAAGCCGGGAACCCCCCACGCCTCAATGCGGGAGATCCACACAGAACGAGCCACGTTTCCGCAGGTCAACGGATTCCCTCGGTAGCTCCTTGAGGGGCCGGGGCGGGCAGGCGGCGGGGGGACACCTGCCCGTCCCGGAGACAACCACCCGCGCAACGGGGCTCGCGGGCCCTGCGGAGCCGAGTACACGGCTCACCGATGACAGCGCACCAGTGATCGTAAGTGGCACACCGCCAAGGCCACCCGTCCACACCCTCATATCGCGACGGCTTCACCGAGCCTGATCAAGCAGCCTCTGCCAGCAGCACAGGACCCGTATCCATCACTCCCAGCAGTCGCTGCACCGCCGGAGTCACCGGCCCGGATACCCAAAAACTCAGGGTGTGCCGATCGGACCAAGGCCGTGCCGGCGCCGACGGCCCTGCTTCGGCGGCTAGCTGAGGACATCATCCTTCCCGTTACGGACCTGGCAGCCGACGCCGATCCGTGCGCGGACTCCGCCGCCCTGGACGAGGTCGGGGGCGCGTGAGTGCGTCCCCAGCGCGATCTGGGGCGTCGCCAACACCATCATCCGGTTCACCGAGAACGTTCTGCGGCAGGAAGGCGAGGACGTTGAGTCACACGTCAAAGGGCTGATGCGGTCGGTTTCCAGGACTCTCGCCCTGTTCACGGGTGAGTGTCGGAATGGTAGGTCGTCCGTCAGCGTGATCGACGCCTGGGCTCCTGGCCGTGACTCGGTCTCGGGGCACTGCTCGTTCAATCGCGGCTCGTGGTCTGTTTCTTTGACCAGGCGGTGGCGTCGGCTCCGTATCGGGTCAGGAGCCGTGCGAACTGGGTCCGCTCCTGCGGTGACCAGGCGACGGTGATCTCCAGGAACGCTTTGCGCTGTTCGGCGGCGAAGCGGTTGCGTTCGGCCTCGCCCTGCTCGGTGAGTTCGAGGACGGTACGGCGTCCGTCGGACTGGGATGCCGCCCGCCGCAGCAGCCCGTCCGCTATGCAGGCGGCGACGGTCCGGCTGGCCACCGGCTGCGCGACGCCCATCTCGGTGGCCAGCCCGCCGACGGTCATCTCGCCCGGCGTGTCGGCGATGACGTTGAGCACGAGGTTGCGGGAGAGGTCCTTGCCCGATGCCGGTGCGCGCCGCCGCAGACGGGACAGCGCCGGGCCGATCTGATCCAGCGCCGGGTCGTCGGGGGGCTGCTCGGAGGAGGACGTGCTGCTCATGTGCCGAGTCTAGGCCCGGCCGGCACATTTGCATACCATTCAATAAGTACATAGCATCGGGTATGTAAATTTTGAACGAGCTAGGAAATGAGGCGGACCGCCATGGCGCTCACCGCGATCACCAACGCGCAGATCTTCGACGGGGAGAAGGCGGTCGGCGTGCGGACCGTGGTCATCGACGGCGGGAGGATCGCCCGCGTCGGTGGCGACGCTCCCGAGGGCAGCGAGATCGTCGACGGAAGCGGCGCCACACTGCTGCCGGGACTCATCGACGCCCACGTCCACTCCGCCCCGGGCTCCCTGGCGCTCGCCCCCTACATCTCCACCGGCCGCCCCACACCCCAGCCCCACACCGACACCACGCCCTCGCACACACTCCCGGCCTGAGTCCCTTGAGTCCCTTCCCGGCATCACTGACCGCCGTGACCTGCATGTTTACAAGGGACCGAACGTCAGGGGCTGAACGTGCAGAGGCCCTCCTCGATCGCCGGGGGTGGCGCCAGACGCTGCACAGGCGGTGAACCAACTCCGGTACGGCCTTCGTGCCCGAGGCCCAGTCGCAGTGCCGCGTGACCGACTGCGCACCGACAGAAAACTCATGATCAACGACCTGCGGGACTCCGGGGCCCTCGAGGACAACGCCGACGACGTGATCGTCCTGCACCGCGAGGACGCCTACGAAAGGGACTCTCCACGGGCCGGCGAGGCCGACTTCATCGTCACCAAATTCCGCCATGGGCCCACCGCGACCATCACCGTCGCCCTCCAGGGCCCTACTCCCGCTTCGTCGACATGTCCCAGACATAGACCAGCCTTGGATGCTGTACGCCTCCGAGACGACGCGCCGTACGGCGGTGGACCGGCAGCTGCACACGAGAGCGACCTCGCCAAACGTGAGAGTGGGTAAAGCAACGGCAAGGCGCCTCGTCCGGATCGGGGCGGCACAGCCGTTAACGCTGTAGGCGGCGACTACGGCAGCGATGCACTTGCCCTGTCGCGATCCGGAGGACGGTACATACGAACGGGCGACTGTCCGACCCAGATCACCGCGCAGTCACCACACGTTAGAGGTCGTTCTCGTTCCGAACCCCATGTGCGGTTTCCGCTTATCGCTCATGTCCGAGCCGTACCGGGGTCGGCGCTCTGGCCGGTCGGCCGCGTTCCCGAACCGATGGGCGAGACAGTCACACCCAGGAGTGGACGGACTGGACCCGGCAACCACGACCACGCGACACATCGACAACAGAGCCTCTTGTTTCTCGCTGGACTCGACAACCGCGAGCTACCAAGAGGCCCTTCCTCTATGCCCCACCAGCCAACAAGTCACCCGATCCAGGATCCCGTTCGAACCAGACCGAGCGCACGACCGGATATAGAACGGCCAGTCAGGGACGGCTAGGGGATGCAGCAATCGCCCTACTCGCCCCATGGGATCGTGGGGGCTGAGGCGATCAACTCCACGGCTCTAGACAGCCGCTTTGGAGCGAGCCCCTAAGATCACGGCCCCAGAGCCGCTCCGTTGATCGCGCGGTAGCGTGCCGCGCCGCACCAATTGACCTGGAGACATGCATGGCCAGCTACGAAGAGCACGAGCAAGCCGCCATCGAACTCTTGACGCCGCTGAGAGGTGCCATGGGAGGAACAGTCCAGCCTGACTACCGCTTGCAGATGGCTCAAGTGGAGGCGCTTCTGGCGCTCGCCGCAGCCATAGCCGGTCGCCACCAGGAGGGCGCGGCGCCGGGTCAGCCGCCGATCGGCCCTGCTGGCTTCTGACGAGGAAGGCCAGCCCACTTGCCCCAGGTGCGGAGCACTCAGTGGTAGTACTGGCCGCCAAGGACGTCCCAGAGGGTCCAGCCAGTTGCTCAGCGCCAGGGCCTGGCGCAGTCGATCCCCCGGCGGGGCGTCGAGGTCGTGGGCGAACAGTTCCAGCGCGAGGTCGCATCGGCGCTTGACGTGCAGCCCGTAGGACACGACAGCCCCGTCTAGGACACGACAGCCCCGTCACGGGGGCCGGTCGGGATGGCCGGGGCAGTCTCGGGAGCATCGTTCACATGTCGGCAGCTTATGCCCGTTCGACCTCGACGGCCGCGACCTCTACGGCGAACGCGGCCACGCCGAACTGGCCTTCACCAAGGGCCCCTTCGCCGAGTCCTGACCCCGACCCCATTCCGTCGAAGCCTGCGTGGTGACTGACGGAGGGCCAGGAGCAGCGGATCCGCTGCCACCTGTACGGTTCCGCCTTTCGCTGTTCTACTTGCGGAATGCGCTGGCGATACGGCAGTTCATGGTGTGTCGCCAACATTGTGTTCGGGTTGGTTCTCGTGGGTTTGGGCGCCTGGCGCATCGGGCCGGCGTATCACCGTGAGCACCAGCAACGGGTTGTGTCGGCGTGTATCGCCGAGCGTGGTGTCGAGCAGTGCCTGCCGGTGCGGACCGCCGCCATCACCAAAACAGTCAAGCTGAAGCAGACGTTCGGCGGGGACATGCTGGACGTGTATCTCGACGGGGCCTCGGAGCCGGCGTTCGAGATCTCGCCGCGCTGGAGCGAGCGGGACAGCTCGACAGTGGTCGTCGCCGACTTGCAGGGCGAGGTGTGGGCCTGGCAGGAGAGCGAGCACCATCGGTGGGAAGAACTGTACGAACCATGGCCGTGGTGGACACTCATCTATCTCACACTGATCCTGATCGGCGGCTGGTTCGTACTGAACTTCGCAAGCGAGCTGCTGATCCAGGGGCACGGCCGGTACAGAGAACTGGCCGAGAGGTTGGTCGCCCTGTACAGCGGGGGGAGCTTTGCGGGGATGGCGATCCTCGCCGGGTTCTCTCTCTCCTGGATCTTCGGGCTGGGCTCCATCGCCGTCGTGGCGCTGGCCATCGGTGTCAACGGCGCGGACCTCTGGCGCCATTGGCGAAGCGCCTGGCGCCGAGCCCGCCGTGTACCGCGTTGACCGTACCCGCACCCGCGTCCGTGCAGGACGGCAGTCACTTCTGCCCGGCGCACGGCCGCGGCAGGCAGGCGTGAGCACGGTGTCCTTGCGGAACCGCTTGGCCGGCTGAAGCGCCAGCAGCGGACCAAGGTGGCCGACACACGGCGGTCGGGGCTCTGCGAGCTGAGGCCCGCGGCCTGCACAGGGCCCTGACCCCCCTCTGGCGGCGAGGCACTCGGTCGGGTGTTGTCCCTGGACGCGAGCCTGGGCGACGGGCTTTCGCTGTACGACCTGGTCGCTGCCGATGGCGACCTGGGGTCGTGGGGAGTCTCGAAGCAGTTCCCGCTGGCGAGCTATGCGAGATGCCGGCCGGCGCGTCCGACAACGGCTGTTTCGAGGAGTACGCCGCCAACCCGGATCACTGGGGCAGGGTTCGGCATTCTGGGAATCACGAGGGTGTCGCTCGGTTCTGGGAAACGCTCGAGACGGGGGAGCGTCCGCCCATCCTCATCGACCGACGGGTGCTCAGCCCATCAGAAAGTGGTCTACAGGTGGTGGAAGGCAGAACGCGCGTCGGTGTTCTGAGATTGCGGGTGGAGTTTGCAGATCGTGATGTTCCGTGTCCTTTCTGCCCCTACAGTGCTGACCACGGCAGGCCGGGGGCGAGCACGGGGGCATGGGGCATGGCGCGCGTTGTTGGGGTGCACGGCATCGGCAAGCAGCTGCTGGGTGAGGAGACGCTGCGTCAGCAGTGGTTACCGGCGTTGAACGACGGTCTGAAGCGTGCCGGCGCGACGGAGCGGCTGGCGGACGCCGATGTGGCGATGGCGTTCTACGGGGATGTGTTCCGCCCGGAGGGCGAGTATCTGGCGGTGGGCGACCCGCCGTACACGTCGCAGGACGTGGAGGCCGGCTTCGAGGCGGAGTTGCTGCTGGCCTGGTGGCAGGCTGCGGCCGCCAGTGACCCGGGGGTTGTTCCGCCCGGTGCTGAGGACACGCTGGCGGGAACGCCGCGGTCGGTGCAGGCCGGGTTGCGGGCGTTGTCGGGGTCGCGGTTTTTTGCCGGGGTCGCGTTGCGGGCGATGGTCTCTGATCTGAAGCAGGTCCACCGCTACCTCCTTGATCCGCAGCTACGGGTGCGGGCCCGCGGGCGGGTGGCCGATCAGATCGGCGATGACACGCGGGTAGTTGTCGCTCACTCCCTTGGTTCGGTTGTGGCATATGAGGCGTTGTGTGCGCGGCCCGGGCACGGGGTGCGGGCGCTGGTCACGATCGGTTCGCCGCTGGGGATTTCGCATCTGATCCTGCACCGTCTGCAGCCGGCACCGATCCAGTTGGGCGGGCAGCCGCGTGGGGTGTGGCCGGGCGGGGAGCGGCTGGTGTGGACGAACCTTGCCGAGGACGGTGACGTGGTGGCGTTGGTGAAGGACCTTCGGCCGGCGTTCGGGCCGCTCGTGCGCTGCGCGCGGGTGCACAATGGCTCGCACGCCCATGATGCGGCCGCGTATCTGACGGACCGGCTGTGCGGGCAGGCGGTCAAGGACGGCCTGGCATGACCAGCACCGAGACTCCGGGGCAGCTGGGGGGTGAGGGTCCGCGCCGTTTCCTGATCGCCACCGCGATCTCCCGGTATCCGAAGTGTCCTGCCTGGGACCGGCCCGGTCTGGTGCAGGCCCGCGAGGCTGTCATCGAGCTGTTTACCGGTCAGCTGGGATACCGCCACCAGACGGCGCTTGGCCTGGATCCCACCCGCGGGCAGCTCACCGACCAGCTGCGGGCGTTTTGCAAGTCTGCTGACCGGCGTGAGGATGACCTGGTCGCGGTGTATGTGTCCGGGCACGGGGAGGTCCTCGAGGACGGGGGCGACCATGTGCTGTACACCTCCGACACCGATCCTGAGGACACCGCCTACACCAGCCTGCCGACTGTGGAGCTGGCGCGGGCGATGCTGCGTGACACACCGGTGCGGCGGCTGCTGCTGATGCTGGATACCTGCTACTCCGGGCAGGGCGGCAACGAGATGACCGCGGCCGCCCTGAACCGCATCAACCAGCAGTGGCGCAACGCGACCGGCTCAGGCTTGGTGATCATCTCCTCGGCGCAGTCCCACGAGCAGGCCAAAGCCGGGACGTTTCCCCAGCTGTTCACCGATGCGGTGAGCAGCTGGGCCACGGCCGGGCACGGGCCGCGGACGCTGTCGGTGTCCACGCTGGTCGAGCACATGAACAACAGCCCCGAGCGGCCTGGTCACCAGCGCATCAACCTCGCGTTGGTCGGCCTGAGCGGTGAACCACCCGCCTTCCTTACCAACCCCCGCCGCGACAGCGCTCTGACCGGTGTGGATCTGGCGATCCAGCACGCGGCGGAGTTCGATGCGCAGGCCAAACGTCGCGACACCGAGCTCACCACCCGCCTGCTGATGCGGGCCATGGGCTCCAGCGATCCCCGCCTGCGCAACTGGTGGTTCAGCGGACGCCAACGGGTGCTCGCCGACCTGGCCGCATGGCTGCGCGAGCCACGCGCGAATGGCAGCAGTATCTGCCGGGTGGTCACCGCCGGGCCGGGCTCGGGCAAGACGGCCGTGCTCGGGATGATCGCCGTTCTGTCCCATCCCGAACACCGCCTCACCGTCCCCACCCGCGCCCTGAACCTGTCCGCGAGCCTGATGCCAGACGAGGGCAGCGTGGACGTCGCCATCTACGCACAGAGCCTGACCAACACCGAAGTCCTGGCCGGCCTGGCCGCCGCAGCCGACCTGAGGGTGAACACGGTGGGCGAATTCCTACAAGCCCTCGCAGCACAAAAGCGCCCGCGGCCCTTCACCGCCCTGATCGACGCACTCGACGAAGCCGCCACCCCCGACAGCCTCTGCTCACAGATCGTGCGACCACTGATCCAGTACGGAAGCGGGCAGATCCGGCTGCTGCTCGGCACCCGCCCCTATCTCCTGGACTGCCTCGGCCTGACCGCCGCCACGCCTGCCTACCGTGAGCAGGTCATCGACCTCGACGACCCCCGCTACGCCGACCCCAGGGCCCTGCAGATCTACACCATCCGCAACCTCCTGGACGCCCAGCCCAACTCCCCCTACCGACACTGCCCCGCCGCCCTTAGACCAGTGGCCCAGGCGGTGAGTGAAGCAGCTGGCAACTCCTTCCTCGTCGCCCGCATCACCGCCGGCACCCTCGCCGCCGCCGAGACCGTCGTCGACGACCCCGCCGCCCCCCACTGGCGCGCTACTCTGCCCCGCCATGCCGGGGCGGCCATGCGCAACGACCTCACCCGTCGCCTCGGCAACGATGCGCAACGTGTCACAGACCTCCTGCGGCCGCTGGCCTTCGCCCTTGGTCAGGGCCTGCCCTGGGAAGACATCTGGGCCCCGCTGGCCTCCGAAATCTCCGGCCGGCACTACACCAACGCCGACTTGATGTGGTTGCGCCGCAACGCCGGCGCCTACGTCGTCGAAGCCACCGAAGCCGACCGCTCCGCCTACCGCCTCTACCACCAGGCCCTCGTCGAGCACCTCCGCGACGGCACTGACGCCGCCCACGTCCACGCCGCCTACATGAGCGTCCTCATCCAGGCCGTTCCCTATCACGCCGACGGCACCCGCGACTGGTCACGCGCCCACCCCTACACCCTTAACTACCTGGCATTTCATGCCGCCATGGCCGGGCGCCTGGACGAACTCCTCGACCACGACGGCTACCTCGTCCACGCCCATCCCCGTAGCCTGACCCCCCACCTCCATCGGGCGCGCAGCGAAACCGCCCGCCAGATCGTCGCCATCTACCGCTCCAGCCTGCCGCTACTCCTGGAAGCCACCCCGGACTCGCGTCGCCAGATTCTTGCCACTGACGCCGCCAGTCTTGGAGCAACCACCCTGCACCAACGCCTCGTCCACAACATGCCCACCGGCGTCTTGGCACCACGCTGGGCCATCGGCGGGGTCTCCCACCCAGCCCTCCGCGACACCATCTTCGGCCACACCGATGGGGTCAATGCGGTGAACTGCACGGACCTCAACGGCATACCCATCGCCGTCACCGGCAGCAACGACGGCACAGTGCGGGTGTGGGACCTGACCGCGGGCCGACAGATCGGCGAACCCCTCACCAGCCACACCGACGAGGTGTATGCGCTGGCCTGCACGGCCCTCGACGGCACGCCGGTCGCCGTCACCGGCAGCGATGACGGCACAGTGCGGATGTGGGACCTGGCCGCAGGCAGGCAGATCGGCGAACCCCTCACCGGCCACACCGATGCGGTGTGGGCGGTGGCCTGCACCGTTCTCGACGGGACGCCGGTCGCCGTCACCGGCAGCCACGACCGCACGGTGCGGGTGTGGGACCTGGACGCGGGCCGACAGATCGGCGAACCCCTCACCGGCCACACCCGCCCGGTGAATGCGGTGGCCTGCACGGCCCTCGACGGCACACCCATCGCCGTCACCGGCAGTGAAGACGGCACAGTGCGGGTGTGGGACCTGGCCGCAGGCCGACAGATCGGCGAACCTTTCACCGGCCACAGCGGCACCGTGTATGCGCTGGCCTGCACGGCCCTCGACGGCACACCCATCGCCGTCACCGGCAGCGATGACGGCACAGTGCGGATGTGGGACCTGGCCATCGGCAGCTGGGGCGTGATCATCGGTGAGCCCCTCATCGGCCACACCAGCGAGGTGTGTGCGGTGGCGTGCACCGTTCTCGACGGGACGCCCGTTGCCGTCACCGGCAGCACCGACCTCACGGTGCGGGTGTGGGACCTGGACGCGGGCCGACAGATCGGCGAACCCCTCACCGGCCACACCGGCACGGTGTGTGCGGTGGCGTGCACCGTTCTCGACGGGACGCCGGTCGCCGTCACCGGCAGCCACGACCGCACGGTGCGGGTGTGGGACCTGGACGCGGGCCGACAGATCGGCGAACCCCTCACCGGCCACACCCGCCCGGTGAATGCGGTGGCCTGCACGGCCCTCGACGGCACACCCATCGCCGTCACCGGCAGTTGGGACGGCACGGTGCGGGTGTGGGACCTGGACGCGGGCCGACAGATCGGCGAACCCCTCACCGGCCACACCGATGCGGTGCATGCGGTGGCGTGCACGGCCCTCAACGGCACACCCATCGCCGTCACCGGCAGCGATGACGGCACGATGCGGGTGTGGGACCTGGCCGCGGGTCGGCAGATCGGCGAACCCCTCACCGGCCACAGCGGCACGGTGTGTGCGGTGGCCTGCACGGCCCTCGACGGGACGCCAGTCGCCGGCACCGGCGGCCGGGACGGCACGGTGCGGGTGTGGGACCTGGCCGCGGGCCGACAGATCGGCGAACCCCTCACCGGCCACACCTATGTGGTGTATACGGTGGCGTGCACGGTCCTCAACGGCACACCCATCGCCGTCACCGGCAGCGATGACGGCACGATGCGGATGTGGGACTTGATAACCGGCCACAGCGACGTCCAGGCTCACCACATGCCGTCTCACGGTCTCGCCGTTGCCTGGGCAACTGACCACTCACTAATCGTCGCTACGACTTCGCGCCTAGTGCTTTACAAGCGTCGGTAGGGTTCGGCAGGACCAGCCAAGTCCGCCGACCCGACCCCGGAACCCGCCAAGCCCTCGACGACCAGTCCGGCGTCCCACTGTGGTGGTCCTCCCCCACGATGCCGTCCGGGACGTCGAACACTGTGACAGATATCGCGCTTCGGCTCAGGCCGGCACCTATCTTCCCCGCTGCCTCAAGGGACGATTTCGAGCCCGGCGAGACTCGGCGAAACTCACTGGAACTTACCGGAACTCACTAGAACTCACCCTTCTGGGTAGGCCGGAATGTGAGGGCGCGGAAGAACGAGCGCTGCGCTTCCGCTATAAAGTGACCGGAGTCACACGATATCACTTTTGACCTGCGGTTTTGTTGGCACAGAGACGTCAGAAGTACGCGAGAAGGTAGTGAGAGTGCAGCCAAAGTGTGTCTGTGAGCGCTGCATTCCCTCCTGAGCGAGTACAAATTTCTGCCGCCCCGTCGATAGACTCCGGAAAGCGCGAAAGGAGCCCTGCATCCCAACGGGTTTCTCAGGCCACTTAGAGCTCGTAACACGATCTTGGGCTAGCAGATGGTTCAGCAGACGTCAGGGGATTGCCCGAGGCAGTTCGTTCTCTTGTGCGGGCGAATCCGGCAGCCGCTGAGATGCCAGTGACGATGGACGAGCCGTCAAGCGCAGCTCACCCCAAGGCATGAAGTCGAGCGCGACGGCATCGAGCATGCTCCCGATCGGTGGGAAGTCCTCTGGGCGTGGGTGTTCCAGGCTGTCGGTGAGGTTCACGAAGTCGATGAAGGCCGGAACAGCGGATGCTGGAGCGACCACCTCGACTTCCACGCCGAATCGTCCTCGATGCCCTGTCACTCGGCAGTGGACTATCTCAAAAGCGCGGAGCCCGCTGTTGAGCCAGAGTTGAGGTGTGTCAGTCACAGCTGATCAGCGTAGGAGGGCTCAGCCTGATCGCGCACGCCGTCATCAGAGTCTTCTCCAGCAGATGAGTCCGCAGGCGAGTGAGACGAGGGCGTCGTGCAGGTCGAGGCGTCGGTCCCAGCGGATTGCGAGGCGCTTGAACTGGTGCAGCAGGGCGAAGGTCTGCTCGACGACGTAGCGGAGCTTGCCCAGGCCCTCGATGTTGGGGCTGCCCTTGCGGCAGATGACCGGCAGGATTCGGCGCTTGCGCAGCTCCCGGCGGTTGGGGTTGCTGTCGTAGCCCTTGTCGCCCAGCAGGGCATCGTGGCGCGCGCGAGGACGCCCCATGCGGCCGGCTACTGGCGGGATGCCGTCGACCAGGGCGAGCATCTGAGTGACGTCATTGACGTTGGCCGCGGTGGTGATGACCGCGAACGGGGTGCCGCGTCCGTCGCAGATCAGGTGGTGCTTACTGCCGGTCTTGCCCCGGTCGACCGGGGACGGTCCGGTCGCCTCGCCCCCTTTTTCGCCTTCACATGGGAGGCGTCCACGCAGGCGCCCGACCAGTCGATCTGGCCGGCCGCGTTCAAATCGGCCAGCAGTATCCGGTGCAGCTTCTCGAAGACGCCGGCCTCGTGCCACCGGCCCAGCCGCCGCCAGCAGGTCTGCCCCGAGCCGAAGCCCAGCTCCAGGGGCAGCTGCTGCCACGTAATTCCGGTGTACAGCACGAACAAGATGCCCTGCAGGCACCGCCGGTCGTCCACCGGACGCGGCCCCGGCGACCGCTCCGGCCACTTCGGCAGCAGCGGCTCGATCACCGCCCACAACGCATCGTCCACGATCCACGGCCTGTTGCTCACACCTTCACGAACAGCCAAATCGACACACCGGACACGCTCGCCAGCGACGAATCACAAGATCGTGTTACGAGCCCTTATTGCTCATGCCCGTCCTAGGGCGTCGAGCAACTCGCGCTCGCGCTGCGCGCTGAGGCCTGCGCGCCTCTCCCGGTCCAACCCCTGCTCGCGTTCCCAGCGCAGCGTGTCGGCCAGCATCTCCGACCGGGACCGGTGACGCAGCCCCGCGGCTTGCGCCGAGGCCCCGTCCCGGGCCGACCACCCCTCCAAGCCCGGCTCAACCAGCCGCATCGCCAGCGATTCGGACCCCATGTACTGGGCCACGCCGTGGGCGAGCAGCCACGCCGATGCGGCGGTGACCACCCGACCGGTGTGCCCGCCGGCGGCGCGGGACAGCTCGATCCACTCTTCGAACGCAACGACAGGGCCGACAGTGTTGTACGCGCCGGTGGTTCCCGTCTCCGCGGAGTCGAGCAGCCAGGAGGCGAGGGCCGCTCAGGCTCTCCGGACCCGGCCGCGGCACCGCCGCGGGGGCATCTGGTCAACTGCTCGCCACGGCGGCGGGGTTGAGGCCGTAGGCCGCCTGCACCGCCGCGATCGCCTGTTCATAGGTATCGGTCTGCGTGTCTATCGTCAGCTGCACACCCTCCCTTGTACCGGAGCCGTGGTCCCGGCCGGGCATGGCGGGCCCCAGACCGGGGCGGGTGCGGCGGACGTCGATGGCGGCAGCCCGTACCTCCCGGGCGCCGGTCCACTCCATCCGGAACTCCTGGTCGGGCAGCCGCCGGTGGCGGACCAGATGCTCGGCACCGTCGGCGACCGTCTCGGGGGGCCGCCATGAGGGTGCGCAGCACCGTGATAGCGGTGTAGAGCAGCACGTCATGGGGAGCGAACCCGGTCAGGTACCAGCCCTGGCCTTCCTCCCAGTCCAGCCGGACCCCGCCGCGGCCGCTAGGCGACAAATTCGGCGCTGGGGTGCAGCCCGCCAGCGACCATCTGTGCGATCGGGTACTGGGCGATATCAGCCCGCCGACGCGCCGCCGCCACAGCGGCCAGGCCCTCAGGCAGCGGATCGGGCTTCCGGGCGGCAGAACGATGAGTCGATCGACAACATATGCCGGTCACTGATATATATAGGCGGCATGAATGAGCGACCGCTTCAGGAGCCGACGCTGCTCCTGCTCACTGCCCTGGCCGACGAGCCGAGGCACGGCTATGGACTGATTCAGGAGATCGACGCGATCTCCCAGGGCCGTGTGCGGATGCGCACCGGTACTCTCTACGGCGCGCTGGACCGGCTGGTCCAACAGGGCCTGATCCGAGTCGAGCGCGAGGAGGTCGTGGACGGTCGGGCGCGCAAGGTCTACGCCCTCGCCGAGGCCGGCCAAGACGTGCTGGCCGCCGAGACGGAGCGGCTGCGTGCCGTCGTCGCCGAGGCGGAGCGTCGACTGGCCGCCCGTCGCGCCCACGCCATCCGCCCGAAGGGGGCCCTGGCATGACGCAGCAACACAGCTCACTCGCGTTCCGCTGGGCGCTGCGCCTCCATCCGGCCGCCTACCGCGCTGAGCACGAAGCCGAGTTGACCGCGATCTATACCGAGGCGACGCAGGATGCCGGCCCGCTCGGCCGGCTGCGCGAGGCGCTCGATGTCGCCGGCCATGGCCTGCGGCGGCGCACCGGCCTGGGCTCCGACCGGATGGCGGGTCAGGTCCTGGCGCAGGCGGCCCCGCTGGCTGTCGCCGTGGCGACGGGTAGCTTCGTGGCGGGCCTGTTGTGGCTCTTCGCCCCCGACGTCCGGACCTCGCCGGCGTCCTCGCCGAATGTGATGAGCCTGGCCAACACGGGCCTCACGCCGCTGCTCTGGCTGGCGGCGCTCGCGGCTGTCTGGACCGGGCGCTGGACCGTGGCCCGTGCACTGGTCGTGCCGGCGATGGTGCTGTGCCTGGCCGACGTCCTGCTGGCCGCGTTCTCCTCCTCCGGCTTCCACGGCACCCCCTCGATCGCAGTGATCCGACTGGCCGTGCCGCTGCTCACCGGCGCCATCGTCCTCGCCGCACCCAGGGATCTGCTCGGCCCCTCCCTGTCCCAACGCCGCACGATCACGGCAACCACCGCCCTGGCGGCCGTCCTGGTGTCGGGCGTGCAGCTCGTCGACCTGTACTACCCCTTTATGGGCGTTCTCAGCGCCATCGGCCCGCTGTGGGCCGGGGTCCTGTGGGCCGGGGTCCTCGCGATCGCCCTGCTCTTCGGCACGCGTAACCGGTTGACCGTCGCGGGAGTGGCGGTGGCCGTGCTGCCCACCACGCTGCAGGTGACGGTCCAGCTCACCCCCGCGGGCGTGGTTGTCCTGGCCCTGGTCCTGCTCAGCAGCACGGTGCCCTTCCTCCGCGCGCGCCGGCGCCACTTCCAGTCAACCCCGCCGAGCGCGGCATAGCTGGCTCCGGGACCCCGGACCGCACCCCGGATCGGCCCGGCGCTTCTGCCGGGCCTCCGGAAGTGCGGCTGATACGGCCTGTTGCTGACTCGCAGAGGGACAGAAGGGGGTGGCATCCACTGCATTACTCAGCAGCAGCCCAGGGCGACGGTCAGGTAGAACGTGGGGGTGAACGTGCTGACCTGTGCCGCCTGCGGAAGCCGCCTGACCGAGCCGCTGCGGCTCCTGCCGGAATTGCCGCCCCGCCCGGAGTTCGACGGACGAAAGGGACCCGACGGCTCCCGGCACGCCCCGCCGACGGTGCCGCGCGGGACGTACGCGGTGGACCCGGAGCCCTCCGGGGCGCCGTATGTGCCGCATCCCGATCCCGAGTGGTGCGATGCCGCCAACCCGGGCCACTCCTGCCTCGGCGACCCCGACGGGGAGGGCTTCCTGATCTCCGGCGGACCGCGCGGCACCCTGGTGGTCCACCCCGAGGACACCCGCGGCCACTTGTCCGCCAACCCCGCCTTCCAGGAGATCGGGTGCTGCGGTCCGCCGGGCCGCGAAGGGCCCAACGAGGTGTGCGCGGCGTGCGGTGCCGTGGTGGCGACGCTGTACGCCGACTGCTCCGCTCCGTACGAGACGGGCTTCCTGCCCGACGCGGTACGGGTGGCCGAGCTGTGAACCTCGCAGACGCAACAGCGCCCCGCCCCGCGACCACGTACTCGTCGCCGCCATGGAGATGATCGCCGAACGCGGCCTGGAGAAGCTCACCATGGCGGCCCTCGGCCGCGAGGTCGGCATGAGCAGCGGCCATCTCCTGCACCTCAGCCATACCGCCCGTCGTTCCTGCAGACCACATGGCCAAGCAGGAACAGCATGTGCCCACCCTCTACGGGCCACATCCCCTCACACCTGCGCCATCACCTCATGCGCAAGTGCGGGAAGACAGTCAGTTGTGGTGGCCACCGCCGTGGTGGCGACCGCCGTGGCGGCCCCAGGACTCGTCGATGAAGCGGTCGTGGTCGTTGCGCAGGGTGGCGGTGTCGGAGTGGTTGTCCCACGCCTCGTTGTGGCGGTCCATGTAGAGGTCGCTGTCAGTGTCGTGGCCCCTGCCGGTGTGGATACGGACCGTGGCACGGCCAGGTCGGGAGGAATGCCGCCCACCTGCGGAACACGCTGGACCACCTCGGCCGTCCTACGCGGAAGACCAAGTGAGACCGCTCAGTCGGTCAGTGGTGTGCAGTGCACGTTGTTCGCTCCGCCGCTCTGGCCGGAGATCCGTCCCCAGTAGGGGAAACTCGGGGTCGACGTCCTGGGCGTCCGTGACCGCTGCCAGCATGGACACGGCGGCGCCGGGACGGTCGCGCACGGTGACCACGCAGTCCTGTCCGGTCGACGGGTTGTACGTCGGGTAGACCGTGCCCGCCGTACCGACCGGTGCCGAGTCGACCACCGTGTAGCCCGCCCCGCAGACACCGTTGTACTTCGCCAGAGGCGTCGCCGCCCCTGCCTGCGATGCGATGCCCCCCATGGCGCCGACCACGGCGGCCGTGACCGCTCCGACCTCTGCGGCACGCTGAAGGATGTTCATGTGAATCCCCCGTTTCGTCGAGAGACCCGACAGCTTGTCGACCTCGAAGGGATTGACCGTCGTCACCCGCCCAGCGTTTTAGGCCACTGGCACCGGATACGGAACCCGGATACCGAGTGAACGGGACCGTGGCCGTTTGGTGTCGACCGTCAGGGCACGCCGCTCCCGGCCGCGACTTCGGTGTCTGAGCGCCTTCCGCCCGTCGGCGTGTCCTTCCTGGAGAGTGGTCGTCTTCTCACCCGGCACCCGCCGGTCCCGGCCGGCCCCGCCTGGCTTGTGACGGCCAGGACCGCCCCAGTCGTGCCGCTGGTGACATGACCGGCCATCACACGCGTGATCGCGAACGCTCTCCGGCCGACCCCGACACCGTTTTGAACACGTTCAACTCTTTGGTCTAGGCTCACCCGAGACGAAGGAGGGGGTAGCGATGAAGATTGTGATTCCTGGGGGCACCGGACAGGTCGGCGCGGTCCTGAAGCGCGCGCTCGATGCCGCAGGCCACGAGGTCGTGATTCTCACCAGACGCCCCAGGCGCGACGGCGAGGTCCAATGGGACGGTCGAACTCTGGGGCCATGGACGGCGGCGGTGGACGGCAGCGACATCGTCATCAATCTGGCCGGACGCACTGTGAGTTGCCGCTACACGGCGGCCAATCTGCAGGAAATGATGGACTCCCGGGTCGACTCCACCCGGGTCGTGGGTACCGCGATCGCGGGCGCTGCCCGACCGCCCCGGGTCTGGCTGCAGATGAGCACCGCCACGGTGTACGCGCACCGCTTCGACGCCCCAAACGACGAGGCCACGGGTGTGATCGGCGGTACCGAACCGGGCGTGCCGGACTACTGGGCGTACAGCGTCGAGATAGCCAAAGCCTGGGAGCAGGCTCAGCAGCAGGCCGTGACGCCGGCCACGCGCAAGGTCGCTCTGCGCTCGGCCATGGTGATGAGCCCGGACCCCGGCGGGGTCTTCGCCGTCCTGCTGGGACTGGCCCGCCTGGGTCTCGGCGGCCCGGTCGCCGGTGGGGCACAGTACGTGTCGTGGATCCACGAACATGACTTCGTGCGCGCGGTGGAGTTCTTGATCGACAAGGAACACATCGCAGGGCCGGTGAACCTGGCGGCTCCCCATCCTCTGCCGCAGCGCGCATTCATGCGTACCCTGCGCTCCGCGTGGGGTGTACCGGTGGGTCTCCCTGCGACCAAGTGGATGGCCGAGGTCGGCGCGCTCGCTCTTCGTTCCGACACCGAACTGCTGCTGAAGAGCCGCCGTGTCGTCCCGGGCCGACTGACCCAGGCAGGCTTCGACTTTCAGTACGCACAGTGGCCGCAGGCCGCGAATGAGCTGGTACATCGGGTGCGCAAACGGATCTACGGCGGATCCGCGGCACGCCGGTGAACGGATCCGGGACGGCGGCCGATCTGGCCGCCCCGTCATCCCTGACCAGCCTGTGCTGCACCAACCCCCATGCGCACAACACCACACTCCCCTGGCCAGCCCCGGCACCGAGTGCTGGTGGGCCACGTCGGCCTCAGGCTCTGGGAGGGCGCCTACATGCAGACGGACAACACGTCGTTCGCGGGCGCGACCGGCGATCTGGACGTGGCCTACGACGCGGCGGTCTTCCAGGTGACCACGACCGCGGCCACCGGTCCCTGCTTCACCGGTTCCTGATCCCACCCGGCACCGCGTCCACGGCCCGGAACCCACCGGGCCGTGGACGCCCCTCTCCCCCCTCTCGCGGAGTCCCACCATGCATCTCCCGACCCACCGCCCCCGGTACACCGCCGTGCTGGTCGTCGCGCTGGCCCTGACCGGCTGTTCGGCCGGCCACGACACCAACAGCGCGGGTTCGTCCGCGTCTTCGGGCACGAACCCCACCGCGGACGCCTCTCCGAGCACCGCCGCCACTGCCACCAGCCCACAACCCCGCCCCACGGGCATAGACAACTGGCCGACATACCCGGCTGCCAAGCAGGACGTGCCCACGGATGTGAAATCCACGGTGATGGCGAAGGGCTACACCGGGCAGAGCTTCCTCAAGGAACTCGCGGCCGACTGGCACATCACACTCGGGAAGCGGCAGAAGCTCACCTTCAGCGAGCCGGCCTGGCAGGTCGGAGGAGAGGCACACCCGACGAAGAACAGCGACTTCCAAGTGGCTGCCATCTGGGACCTCTCCGGCGACCTCAGGCAGTTCTACTGCTCGGCGACCGCGAACGCCCCCCGGTACGAGGAGTTCCTGCAGGCCTGCGTCGGTCTCGACCACCCGGGCTCCGACGGGAAGGCCGCCGCAGCCTGGCTGGACGGGGTGAAACCCCAGGTGGACAAGGCGTTCGCCAAAGAGAAGGTGCCCATCACCAGCCCTCTTCTGCGTTCGGGCGACACCGCCGCCTATCTGCGGAAGGGCGCCTACTCCCCGTCGGGCACCTATCAACTGGAGATCTTCGGCACCTCCGACGCCAAGAACTGACCCACCTATACCCCCACCCGTCCGGAAACCGCACCTCCACGCCCCCTCGGCATCGACCCGCGCGCTCGCCCCTGTGCGGGCCGGTGCCGAGCAACACGAAAGTGACCGGAAGCGGCCGGTGCCTTCGAGGACCCTGCTCTGCCTCGCGAGACGACGGGCCGACGTGCTGTTCCCGAAGCTCCGCGACGGCAGCTTCTATGAAGCCGGGTCAACCACGACAACATGAGAGACCTGCGTTCCTCGTCGGTCACTCAGGGCCGGGCGAGACCAACCGCGACGCTCACTATCGAAACGGTTGCCAGAACACCACAGGTGAACCTGACCAGCGCTGGCGTCAGGAGCTGATTGATCCCCACCGTGTTCGCCATGAAGCCGTAGATCCGCCACGCAACATCGCGGTAGTTGAAGGCCACCAGCGAAGTAGCGGCCCCAAAGGCCAGACCCCAACCAAGCCCTGCCCACCCACTCATCGATTCTCCCCAGAGACAGTCGATGCCCAGTATCGCTCCTGGCACTTGACCAAACCCATAGCGGCACCCCGGGCCCCTGGAATGCGTGATGACGACAGCGCGGGCCGTCCGCGCGGTGCCGGACGTGTTCCCGGGCTGCCTCCTTGGCTTCGACTCGTCCGAACGAGTCGGGGCTGGAGCCGGTTGCCAGCGTGTCGCGTGCCCTCTACCAGGCGCTGTCGCCGCTGCCCGAGCCCTATGCCACTTCGGACAGACTGTCGAGGCGATCGCGGTGCACCGGGGTCATTTCGAGACGCTCCGCAATGAGGTTCTCCTCCAGGTGATCGATCCGGGCGGTGCCAGGGATCGGGAGGATGACGGGTGAGTGGCCGAGGAGCCAGGCGAGTGCGACCTGCGTGGGAGTGGCGTCGAGCTCGGTCGCTACGGAAGCGACCTCGACCTTTGCCCCCGAGTTGCCCCAGGCGACGGGGCGCCATGGCAGGAACGCTATTCCTGCCGCTTCGCAGGCCGTGAGCACGGGCTCGTGCTCACGGTCGAGCAGGTTATATCGGTTCTGCACGCTCGCGACGTCGATGATCTCCCGTGCCTGGTTGAGCTCGTCGACGGTGACCTCGGACAGCCCGATCCGGCCGATCTCGCCCTCAGCCTGCAGGTCCCCCAGCGTGCCGGCCTGGTCGGCGAGCGGCGTTTCGGGGTCGATGCGGTGCAGTTGAAGAAGCTCGATCCGCTCGACCCGCAGCCGGCGGAGCGCCTGCTCGACCTGCTCCCGCAGCACGGCTGGCCGCCCGTCGAGCTTCCACTCGCCTGAGGAGCCCGATCGAGCAACGCCAACCTTGGTCGTGATCAGCAGTCCATCCGGGTAGGGGTGCAGGGCCTCAGCCAGGAGTTCCTCATTGGCTCCCCCGCCATAGAGATACGCGGTGTCGACCACCGTGACACCCAGCTCGACGGCCCGCCGGGCGACGGCGAGAGAGGTCTCGCGGCACGGGCCCGGTTCCGTCGGCAAGTGCATGGCCCCGAACCCCAACCGCCGTACTTTTAGATCCCCGCCGATACAAAACGCAGTCGATGTCACGTGCTGTCTTCCCCCTCGCTCAAGCAGCAACGCTAACAGCGCAGTTGGCCACGACAAGCGTCTACCAGCAAGGATCGGCCTCCGATCAGAACAGCAGCTACCTCATCGACGACGGACTCGGCATAGAGACACGCACCCAGCGCAACTCTTGCCGCAACACCCACCGCAACCTGACGCGGATCCATGCTTCCGTGCAGCCACTGCACGGGACGTTCCTCATGCAGACCGTGCTGCTCCGGACGCGCTGACCCGCTGTGGTCGGGGGTGTCCGCGGGACGGCCGGCCCCATGGTCGGTCCGTGATCACCCCGATCATGGCGACTCGGTGGGCGCTCGCAGTGACTCCCGGCCTGATGGCCCGCCGACCGACTCGGAGCAAGAAGAGTGGCCATCCTGCCCGTCGCGCAGGCCGCCTGACCTTGAGCAGAGGCCCTGAGCCTCGGCCATGACTGCCCAGGACCTCCGCCCTGGCCGGGCCCAACCCGGGCCGGGCGCGGTCGGCGAACCGCGAGAAGGCCCGCCGCAAGTTCGCCCGTGCGCATGCGCGGATCGCCGACCGGCGCCGCGACGTCCTGCGCAAGCTGTCGACGCGTCTCGTCCGTGAGAACCAAACGGTCGTGATCGAGGACCTGAGCGTCCGCCACTCCGAGTGCTGGTGCCGGGGGGCAACAGCGACCGGTAGCCCTTACGCGCAGTCACCTGCTGCCCGGAACCACCGGCGTCGATGATGGTGGGACGCCGCTTCGGGGGGCCGCCTTCGAACGGAATGACTTCGTCTTTCCAGCCTGCCCCCGACGGCCGCCGCCCGCAGGGGCAGGCTGGTCCCACCGCCTCGGCTGGTGGGGTCATTCGGGCCGAGCGACCCGCCGCACAGTGCGTCACGGCAGCTTTATCGTGCTCGGCTATGGCAGCCTCGGGTACCGCTTGTGCACCGGGGACCAGCCGATAGGCCACCGGAACGGACCCGTCTGCCCTCGCGAGCCAGGGCGGAAGCAGCCAGGCTGGTCATGAGGCCGCCCGGCGGCGCATACGCCGGGGAAGGGAGCTGATCACCGTGACGATTCCAGCTGCATTCCACGACCGCCCGGTCCAGGTGAACGCGCGTATCGACTCGCCACTGTCCCGATGGCTGTGGCTCGTGAAGTGGCTCCTCGCCATTCCGCACTACGTGGTGCTGTTCTTCCTCTGGATCGCTTTCACCGTGGTGACCGTGATCGCGTTCTTCGCCATCCTGTTCACCGAGCGCTATCCCCGTGCCCTGTTCGACTTCAACCTAGGAGTGTTGCGCTGGAGTTGGCGGGTCTCGTACTACTCGTACGACGCCCTGGGCACCGACCGGTATCCGCCGTTCAGCCTGGGCGAGGAACCGGACTACCCGGCACGGCTGGACATCGCCTACCCGGAGCGGCTCTCCCGCGGCCTGGTACTGGTGAAGTGGTGGCTCCTGGCCATCCCGCACTACATGGTCATCGGCTTCTTCCTCGGCGGCGCCCACCTCGGCTGGTGGTCCGGCGGCCTGATCGCCCTGCTGACGGTCATCGCGGCCGTGATCCTGGTCTTCACCGAGAAGTATCCGAAGGATCTGTTCGACCTGATCATCGGCCTCAACCGGTGGGTCCTGCGCGTAACCGCCTACGCCACCCTGATGACGGACAAGTACCCACCATTCCGCCTGGACCAAGGCGGCTCGGAGACGACCGCCCCGGAAGAGCGGACGTGATCACCGCGCTGGTGGCCGCATTCTCTACATCCACTCCCCTGCACGTCCTCGTCACCAGGCGGGGCTGTGGGAGCCGGAGATGGGCCGCCGGCTGTCTCGCCTTTTCCGGAGAAGATTATCTTCCGAACGATGAATCCCTTGGTTCCCTCTTCGAGGCAGCCTCCGACATACCGACCCAGTGAAGATGTCGAAGATGTCGCCCGCGGTGTCCTGCGGCGGGGCGGTCGGGGGACGGAGTCCAGATAGACCTGGCGCATCACGGCGAGACCGACGAGCAGCACGATCATCATGATTCCGACGCCGATGGCCGTGGCCATCAGGGCGACACGATGCGCGGGTGCACTCCAGACGGCGAGCGCCGCCGGGACAAGGACGAGGACCGGGAGCCAGGTACCGATCACGTTGAGCAGACCGAGTCTGGCGAGATAGCTTGCCGGCGTCTTGCAGACGCCATCGCGTTCCCGCCGTGGAACAGTGGAAGGGAAAGGGCAGGGGTTGAGCGGTTCTCCTGCGGAGGTCCACGCCCGGCGAAGGAGGACACGATGAGTCGCCCTGTGCTGGCGGGTATCGACGGGTCTGTGCACAGTTCGATGGCAGCCGACTGGGCGGCGCGAGAGGCCGCGCTGCGTGGCGTTCAGCTGCGCCTGATACATGCCTCCCCACTGCTGCCGGGCGCCGCCGTGCCGCTCCCGGCCGTGGAAAGGTTGCGTCGCGTGGGTGAGCAGATGCTCCAGCGGGCGGTTGGCGACCTCAGCGACCGCTACCCGGACCTCGCCATACGGACTGAACAGGCCGATGACGCACCGGCCTCGGCACTCCTGGCCGCGGCACGCACTGCCGGGATCCTTGTGGTCGGCACACGGGGCGCGGGCGGCTTCGACTGTCTCGCGGTCGGCTCGGTGGCCCTGCGGATGGCCATGGCAGCCGCTTGCCCCGTCGTGTTGGTGCCTCGACAGCCCGCCGGCGCCTTGGGGGCAGGGAGACCCGCAGCACCCGGCGCCGCCCAGGCGGTGGTGGGGTTCGACGCGCATCACCCGGTCAGCGAAACGGCGGACTTCGCGTTCTCGGCCGCTGAGGCACGGGGAGCATGTCTGCGGGTCGTCCAGGCATGGGCCTTTCCTGCCGACTCCGTGTCTCCCCGGACGCTGACAGTGACCGAGGAGGACCGCGCCACCTGGGAGGATCAAGAGGTATTGCAGCTTTCCGACGCCCTGCGCGCGTGGCAGGAGAAGTACCCGCGGGTGACGGTCCGTTCCGATGTCGTGCTGCTCCACCCCGCCGAAGCGCTCTTGAACACCTCCCGCGGTTCGGAGCTGCTCGTCGTGGGCCGCCGTACCGATCCGCAGGCGGTCGACGGCAGACTGGGGCCCATCGCCCACGCCGTACTGCACCACGCCCGCTGTCCGGTGGCAGTCGTTCCGCACGTGGGCTGATGGTGGACCAGCGGGTCCGACGGCGATCCGGCGAGTCGCTGGGGGTCAGCCGAAAAACACCTCGAACTCGTCGTAGAGCGACGGATCGACCTTCTTGGTCGTCTCTGTGGCATCGGCGAGCGGAATCGGCACGATCTGCGTGCCGTGCAGGGCCACCATCTTGCCGAAGTCACCGTCTTTGACCGCGTCGACGGCATGCAGCCCGAAGCGCGTGGCCAGCCACCGGTCGAAGGCGCTGGGAGTCCCGCCGCGCTGGATGTGCCCCAGGACCGTGGTGCGAGCATCCGTGCCCGTGCGTTCCGAGATCTCCCGGGCCAGCCACTCGCCGATTCCGGACAGCCGCACATGGCCGAACTCGTCCAACGCCTGGTCCCTCAGCATCATCTGTCCCTCATGGGGGACAGCCCCCTCCGCCACCACGACGATCGGCGCATAGTTGATCTCAAACCGGCTCTGCACCCACGCACAGACCTGATCGATGTCGAACGGCTGCTCCGGGATGAGGATCGCGTTGGCGCCGCCCGCGATGCCCGCATGCAGCGCGATCCACCCTGAGTGCCGTCCCATCACCTCGACCACCAGGGTGCGCATGTGCGACTCAGCGGTCGTGTGGAGGCGGTCGATGGCCTCGGTCGCGATGCCGACGGCGGTATCGAAGCCGAAGGTGTAGTCGGTGCCGGACACGTCGTTGTCGATGGTCTTCGGTACACCGACCAGGTTGATCCCCTGACGGCTCAGCTCGGTGGCGACACCGAGCGTGTCCTCGCCCCCGATCACGATGAGCGCGTCCACGTCGTGCGCTGCAAGGGTGTCCTGCACACGCCGCAGGCCGTCCTCGTGCTTGAACGGGTTGGTGCGGGAGGAGCCGAGGATGGTTCCGCCGCGGGGGAGGATTCCGCGCACGCTGGGGATGTCGAGCGGCATCACCCTGTCCTGGAGCGCGCCGAGCCAGCCGTCCCGCAGACCGACGAAGTCGATGCCGTACTCCTGGACGCCCTTGCGGACGACGCTGCGGATCACGGCGTTGAGGCCGGGACAGTCACCGCCGCCGGTCAGCACTCCAACCCTCATGGTTTCCTCCCATCAGCTGGTCACCCGACCTGGTGGCAGCCTTCCCGGCGATCGAAAATGGCTTCGGGAACTTGGATCAGCTCCCTCCAGCGTCCCTCCATTCGGTCCGCAGTGGCCACTCGGCGTACGCACGCTCCAGGCGGCTCGCTCGTGGCCTCGGTGAAGGCGGACTCAGCGGCGTTCTCGCCTGTCGGCGAGCCGTCGACCGCCAGCAGTACGGGATTGTTCGGGTCGGGTCGGCCCCGCACCACCAGCATCGGGCAGGCAGCTGCCGTGCGCGGCCGACGGAGCGCCCATGTCAGCGTCGGACACTTGTGCCGCACCGCCAACACCGCAGGACGCCCCAGGCGTATTTGGCCGGTGAGTCGGCGGTCTACGTCGACACTCTGGACGCTCGGCTCGGTGGTGCTGCCGCTGAAGGCCATCGCGATGGACATGTTGTCACTGGCCGCGACGTTCGGGGTCCTGGTCTGGATCTTCCAGGCCGCCGGAGCACCAAGACGTCGCTCCAGCGGAGGCCCACCACTGGGGCCTCCCTCATCCGTGACATCAGCGATCTCAAGATCCCCGAGGACAAGAGCGCCGGTCGATTCGCCGCCGAGTCCTGGAACATGAAGGGAAGCCGCCTCGAACTGCACGACCTCGTCTTCGGTGGGTGGTGACCGTGGACACGGTCGCCGGGCCAAGCGAGTGCTCGAGTTCTCCGCGGCGGCTGTCACGGTCCGTGACCTGGAAGTGGCCGAGGCGACCACATCCCCCTGTACGTCGAGAGCCTGAGGGCACCTGTCCGGCGTTGAAGGCATCCCCCTGCCCCCTCCGCCTCCACCTCACCCCCGACATCGTCCCGGGGTGGCTCTACGACACGGTCGGGAAACTCGACTGTGGCGGGCTTGCGCCTTGAAACCGATCGGTCTACCTTGGTGGAAACCGATCGGTTTCCCATTCTGTGGAGAGAGTCATGACTGCTTTGAAGGGCGCAAACGTCTTCGTCACCGGCGGCAGCCGAGGCATAGGCAAGGCCCTGGTGGAGGAGCTCTATTCGCGCGGCGCGGGCAAGGTGTACGCCACCGCCCGGGACCCGCGCAGCGTGACGCACCCGGACGCGGTCCCGGTGGCGTTGGAGGTCACCGACCCCGCCTCCGTGACGGCCGCCGCCGCGCAGGCGCAGGATGTGACCGTGCTGATCAACAACGCCGGTGCCTCGGTCGGCGCGTCCTTCCTGGACTCCCCGGTGGACGACGTGCGCCGGGAGTTCGAGACCAACTTCTACGGTCCGCTGCTTCTCACCCGGGCCTTCGTGCCGGTCATCGAGGGCAACGGCGGCGGCCACCTCCTCAACGTGCACTCCGTGCTCTCCTGGCTGGCCCTCGGCGGCTCCTACAGCGCATCCAAGGCCGCCCTCTGGTCGCAGACCAACTCCCTGCGCCTGGAGCTTCAGCCGCGCGGCATCGCAGTCACCGGACTGCACGTGGGCTACGTGGACACGGACCTCGCGGCCGGCGTCGAGGCGCCCAAGTCCGCCCCCCGTGCCGTCGCGGCCCTCGCCCTCGACGGGGTCGAGACGGGCGCGTACGAGGTGCTCGCTGACGACATCTCACGGCAGGTCAAGGCGGGCCTGGCCGGCGACCCGGCCGGCCTGTACGCCCAGCTGGCGAAGTAACCCCCTTCACACACAAGGAGTCGGCGAGATGCCCAGCCGCGAGTCACGTCCCACGATCCACATTCCAGAAACCACCAGCCACACCATCGCCCCGCGCGCAGGCCGCCACAGCCGCGAGGGAACCCTGCGCTACCTCAAGGCGGGCACCGGCGCTCCCCTGGTCCTGCTGCACACCGTGCGCACGCAGGCCGAGCACTTCCGCCTCCTCATCCCGCTCATCGCGGACCGGTTCACCGTGTACGCCCTCGACCTGCCGGGGATGGGCTACTCCGAGATCGTGCCCGGGGCGTCGTACGACGAGCCGGCCATGCGCGAGGGCGTCAAGCGGCTCCTGACCGAACTCGACCTCCACGACGTCACACTGGTCGGGGAGTCCATGGGGGCGGTGCTCGCCCTGACCACCGCGGCCGATCTCCCGGAGCGGGTACGGCGCGTCGTCGCGGTGAATAGCTACGACTTCCGCGGCGGAATCGCCCGGTCGAGCCTCCTCGCCCGCGTGGTCGTCACCGGTGTTCTCGCCCCGGGGGTAGGTCCGGTGATTGCCGGGGTGGAGCCCAAGCCCGCCCTACGCAAAATCCTGCAGGGCGGACTCGGCGACAAGAGCGCGCTGCGCGACGACTACATGGACGAGCTCCTCCAGGTGGGCACCCGCCGTGGCTACCCGATCGTCGCCCGGGCCGTGTACCAGGCCCTGCCCAGCCTCATCGCGGCCCGCTCGCGCTACCCCGAGGTCAAGGCACCCGTCCACCTCGTCTACGGCGAGAAGGACTGGTCCCGCCCCTCGGACCGGCAGGCGAACAAGAACCTGCTACCGGCCGCCGACTTCACACAGGTGGCGGGAGCGGGGCACTTCATCGCGCTGGAAAGGCCCGATGTGCTGGCCGACCTGTTGAGCGCGGTGGCGTGAGGTCCGCCAGCGTCAGCGGGCTGATTACCCGAACAGCTGATTACTGAACAAAAGACACACTACTCAGACTTCCGCGACCTCAGAGTCGTAAATCGCGGCCTTCGTCAGCGTCATCATCAACAGCAATGTCGGCATCCTGAAACCGGAGAGGGTATTAACAATGAGTACGAATTCGGAGAAGAAGAAGTTTTACGCCCTGAACATGTTTGACGTGGTCGACTTGGAGAAGTACCTCGCGTATTTCAGTCGTTTGCCCGAATCGGCTCCGCAGTATGGTGGTCGAATGGTGGCGTTCGGTCGTTTCCGAGACAATGTAGCCGGTGACGTCGCTCCGCGGCAGGTCCTGTTTCTCGTTGAATGGGAGTCCGAAGAGGCGTTCATCAGCTTCCGGGACGATCCCGCCCTGGCCGACTTGCATCCGCTGCGGGAGAGCGGGGCGGCGTCCTATGTCTGGCAGACGTTCGATGGTCTCGATATGAGCGACCCCGCCGACGTCTCACTCGACGATGTACTGGCGGTGCTCAAACCCTAATACCCGGGCTCGGCCAGCGTATCCAGCGTGAGCTGATACCAAGTCAGCGCAGCATTCGCTTCAACCGGGCATGGCCGACACCGAGGTCGCTCTGCGCACTGGCCTGCCCGTGACCAGTGCCACACCCGCGGTTGCGAGCTCCGCCACTCCCACTGCGATGGAGGAGAATCCGAGGATCTTCTTGACAGCGTCCGTCCCATCCGGCCCCGGCGTGGCCGAGGACGCGTCCAGATGCAATGCCTTTTGACGAGCTGACCCAGGTGGGCTACCGGGCGGCCGTCGGCTACCCCGTCCACCACCCCGGGACCTTCCTCACCCCCCGCTACCAGGGCACCCTCGGCTATGACTATCCGTCGGCGCTGGGTGTCAAGGTGGGCCTCCCGGACCGGGCGGTCGACTCCATCAACGGCGACGGCGGGTTCTGCTGGAATGTGCAGGAACTGGCGACCGCCCGCAGGCACGGGGTTGGGGTGACGGCTGTGGTCTTCAACGGCAACGCCTACGGCAACGTCCGGCGCATCCAGGCCGACGGGTTCGCAGGCCGATTCATCGGCAGTGACCAGCCCAGCCCCGACTGCGTCCGGCTGGTGGAGTCGTTCTCCGTGCCCGCCCTCCGGGCGGAGGCCCCGGCACGACTCGCCTGGGCCCTCCAGGACTGCCTCAGCGAAGCGGGCTCCACGTGGATCGAGGTACCGGTGGCTGAGATGCCCAGCATGTTGCCGCTGCTGCTCGGAGGTTCGCCCGGTTCGGTCCGGGACTGACAACTCCCGGTATGCGCGGTGCGTCGCCGGCCGCCGCGAGCAGGCAGGTCACATCCAGTGGTCGGGGCCGGGGTCGCGGCCTTCGCCTCGTGCGGCGAGTCGCTCCGTGTAGTGCTTCCAGCCTTCCTCGTGGGCTGCGCACGCCTCGGGCGAGGGCAGGCCGCTGTGGACCAGGCGCAGCAGGGTGCCGTCCGAGGTGGCTTCGAGAGTGATCTCCACGGTGGTCGAGCCCGGGTGGCAGGGGCATCCCGCCCTCAGCCCAGCCCCAGGTGAACACCAGCCGCTTGGGCGGGTCCACCTCGACGAACCGGCCCGCCCTGGAGGCCCATCCCGAGGGCGGAACGGTGGTCCGGTTCGACCACACCGGTTTCGCGGAGATCGATGACATGTTCCGGGAGGTCACGATGGGCTGGGCGGGCATGTTCGCCCGTCTGAAGGAGTACGTGGAGACCGGCACCCCGGTCCCGTACTTCACCGTCTGAGCCCCGCCCCGTTTCCCCCTCCCACGCACTAGGAGCAGCAATGTCCGAGATCACCTTCCGGACCGACATCGGCGCCGATCGCGCCAAGGTCTACGAGGCGCTGAACACCCACGACGGCCTCACGGGCTGGTGGACCACCGGCGTGAACCGTGACGGCGAGGTCCTCCTCTTCGACTTCCCGCAGATCCCCGAGCCCTTCCGGCTCCGCCGGGACCGCGCGGACAAGGAGGAGATCGTGTGGACGTCGATCGGTGCCTTCCCGCCCCACTGGGCCGGCACCGTCATCACCTGGCAGTTGACCACCACCGCTGACGGGTCCGGCACCCGGGTGGACTTCCGGCACGCCGGCTTCGCCGACGGCGACCCCGACCTTGCGCACACCGCCGACACCTGGGACCTGCTGATGGACCGGTTCAAGAAGTACGCCGAGTCGGGCACCCCGCAGCCCTTCTTCACCCTCTGAGCAGGGTCACGCCATGCCGATCGACGTGAGCGCCAAACGGGTGATCCCGCTCCCGCCCGGCCAGGTGGCCGCATACGCCATGGCCTCGCGCCACGATGCCTGAGGGCACCTCCCATGCCCGTTCAGGGCTATGGAGGAGGACGCAGGGCATCCGCGAGGCGGCCCTGACCCGCAAGGCGGACGGCGGCGGGTTCGGCGTCGGAGCCGAGGTGACCCGGACGGCGCACTTCCTCGGCAAGCGCATCGACTACGTGCTCCGCGTCGCCGCCCACGATCCCGGGCGGCTGCTGGACATGGTGTACGTGGCCGGGCCCATGCCGATGCACGTCACCTACACCTTCGACCCGCACCCGGACGGCACACTCGCGAGCATCCGCGTCCGAGGCGATTCCGGCCGGTACCACCGGCTCGCCTCGCCCCTCATGGCGAGGAAGATCCGCTCCTCCCTCGGCAAGGACCTGCGCGACCTCGAACGCAGACTGCGGGCCGATCCCTGACTACAACCCACCTGCCCCGCACGATCCGAGGTCAGTGATGGCGTACGACGAAGGATTGGCGGAAGGCATCCGCTCCCCGCTGGGCGCCTATCCGGCGATCAGTGAGAAACACATGTTCGGAGGCTGGCATTCCTACACGAAGGGAACTTAGCGGTCGGAGTGATCGGGGACGAGCTGATGGTGCCAGTCGCCCGATGCAACCGAAGCAGCCCTGGCTCGGCCCGGGACGCGGGCCTTCGACTTCACCGGCCGCCCGAACGACGACCGGTCAGCGACTCCGGCCGACCATCTCGTCCATCGACGGATCGGACATCTCCAAGCCCGGCAGCAGCAGCCAGTCCTGGAACGGCGCGAGCGCGGCCAGGACGAGGAAGGCGAGGCCGACCGCCCAGCTGAGCCAGGGGCCTCCCCGCCACAGCTTCTCCAGGAAGATCACGGTCGCCAGTCCCGCCATCGCCGCCACGTTCATGACACCAAGAGGGATCAGCACGATCATCAGACCCCAGCAGCAGCCGACGCAGTAGAGCCCATGGTGCGCACCGACCCGCAGGTCCTTCGCCCATGGCCGGAAGCGTGCGTACCGCAGCAGCTGGAACATCGGGTTGCGGCAGTGCCGCAGACAGACGCGCTTGAGCGGGCCGAACTGCTGCAGCCCCGCGAGCAGGAACGCGCCCGCACCGATCCAGCGGCCCGCATCCGGGTCGCTGTCGACGAGACGCCCGGTCGCGGCCAGGGCCACGTACACGAGCAGCCCGAACCCGGTCCAGGTGAGCAGGTAACCGCCGACGAACTCGGCGATGCGCAGGGCCCGGGCGTGGCCTTCGGTGGTGCGGCGGATCGCCTGCACCCAGGTGAGGGCGACGGGCGCCAGCGACGGCAGCATCATCGCCGCCATCATGACCACCCACAGGAGGAGGAACAGCGGGAGTGTCAGGCCCATGGTGCCCGGCTCCATCCCCATGTCGCGAGACTGGGCGACCGTGAGCAGCCATGCCAGAGCGGCGATCAACACCAGGAAAACCCAGCCGAGGGCCAGATCACGCCTCGCCAGCAGCACCCCCGGCCGGGTGGGCACCGGCGGCGCGAACCGGAGATGGGCCATGGCACGCCTCCCGAGGTCGCCCACTGCCCGATCAGTGCAGCGGCCCGCGCAGTGGTGGGGCTGCGCAACGCCGGGAAGCACGGCGAGCACTGCGAAGACATCTCCAGCAGAGCACAGAATCGCAGGGCCCAAAAGCGGAAGGCAGTGGCCGGACCAGTTTCGTGCGGCGGCTGACGGGATGTCCTTCAGACCGGCAGGCAGCTGCCTTGCCGCGTTTGATCTGCTCAGTCCAGTACCTGGGTCCGATCCCCGCTGGGGGCGGTGTGCGGTGAGGCGGCGGCCCCGCGCAGGGCTGGGGTTTCCCGGCCGGGCAGGCGCATGCTGGAGATGAGGTCGCTTCGCCGTTGTGGGCGCGGGCTCTGTGCGGGGCAGCCTCGCCGCTCCCAGAGCCCTGCGGTAACGGGGGATGAGGAGGTCAGTGAGATGACCGAAGCAACCACCAGCCCGGCCTGGCGCCTGGTCGGCGACTGGTTCGACACCTGTAAGTGCGCCATACCGTGCCCCTGCACCTTCGCCCAGCCCCCGACCGAGGGCGACTGCGAAGGAGTGCTGGTCTGGCACATACGCGAGGGCCGGTACGGGGACGTCCGGCTCGACGGGCTGAACTTCCTGATGCTCGGGTCCTTCACCGGCAACATATGGGCCGGCGCCGCCACCGACTCGTATGCGGCCTTCTTCGTCGACGAGCGCGCCGACGACCAGCAGCGCGCCGCGCTCGGCACGATCTTCAGCGGTGAGGTAGGAGGCTGGCCGAAGGAGTTCAGCGAGCTCGCCCCCTTCGAGGTGCGCGGCATGGAAGTCGCCCCTGTCGTCGTCGAGATCGACGACGACCTGGGGTCGTGGAGCGTCGAGGTCCCCGGCCGGGTCACCGCCCGCGCCGAGGCCCTGGCCGGTCCCACTACGCCCGCCGGCGCACGGGTGCAGGTTCACAACGCCGGCGGTGCCGAGGTGGGCCCGGGCCAGATCGCCACGTGGGGCCGCGCCACCACGGACCAGGCCGATGCCTTCGGCTTCAACTGGGACCGCAGCGGCAAGTCCAGCAAGCACTTCCCGTTCGACTGGAGCGGCCCCGACTGATTGCGCGTGACCCGTGCCATCGGGGCGAGCGAGAACCTTCATCCCCGCTGATACGTGCCGGTTCCTGCCAGCCACCGCGATGGTCCGGATGCCGACGCTTTCGACACCCGGAGGGTCAGCCGGTCCCACGTTGTTGGTAGGTCGGACGGGCCGTCGTAGTTTCAGTAATTTCGATTCGGCCGTGTGCAGTCCCGTCAGGGCGACGGCTCGACCCTGACGTGGCTGCCCGAAGCGGCGTGCTCAGCCCAGATCGTCGAGGGCAGCGAGGATGTCCGCCGGTTCCGCGCGGGCCGTGTAGCCCGTGTCGACGAAGGCCCAACGAATCACGCCGACGCGGTCGATGACGTAGGTGGCGGTCAGCGGGAGCGTACGCGGGTGGCCGTCGTTGACGCGCTGGAGGTCGAAACATGGGCGTCGAAACCGCCCGTTCGATCAGGAGGCCCGGCCCAAAACCAGCGGCGCTGTCACCCCAGCATAGCCAGGAGACAGCGCCGTAACACGAATCGCTTGCTGTTCATCCGCCTACTGCTGCGGCGGTTGCACGGCAAGGTGCGAGAGTTACTTTGCACTGCTGGTAACACTGGCCTTGATGCCACTCGCAGCAGGCCTGGTGTGATAGCGGATGCCGAATTCCCATGCAGCCCGATGATGGCCCGCTGTCAGGTCGGTAGGTCGTGGTCGATCATTTGATGCCGACAGCTGACTCGTTTGCATTTTCCCTGCGGGCCGCCGGGTTCGAAGCCAGGGCACCAGCAGGACAGACAGGGCCAGGCGTCATTTTGTCCAGGATCCCAGCCACTGTTCTCCAGTCGCGCTCGGGCGGTTTCCCGGATGCCGCTTATTTGCTCGCCGAACCTGCGGAAGTCGGCCTCGTTCTCTTCGAAGGCCTTCTTCTGGGCGTCCGTTGGGCCGTGCTGCTGCATGTTGACCTCGGGTGGGTTGCGGCGAACGGTGTTTAGGCCCCGTAACTGCAGCTGCAGTACTACCGAAAGTCGTGGGATGAGAAAGGATGGCGACATGTGGCACGAGTGCAGAGGCTGGAGTGCCCGGAGGTAGGAGACTTGTAGAAAGGGCAACCGCATTCGAATACCATGCAGCGAGTGAACCCGTCATCGTCCTCCCCCATCAGGAGCTGACGAGCCTTCCTCTGCACCTCTCGAAGACGCGCCTCAGCCTCATCTAGCTCAGCGAAGATTGCATCGCTCTGAGCGTCAGTCACCTTAGAGTCAGGCACTGGTAACCCAACCTTTCCAATCAGGCTTCGCGACCTCAAGAACCGCCTTCTCGCTCGGCACCTTACTTCCTACTGTCACACCGCTGCACCGCTGACGCATCCGCTGTTGGCCGACAATTCAGTTGGGCACAATGAGTCCAACTTATAACTGTGGCCGTGCACGGATCGCCCAGCCACAACACGGGAATGACGGTGAAGGCGAGGCTCCTCGTTGAACTCGTCCTCCGTCACCTCGCCGTAGCCCTCAGGATGACGGCGAGCACGTCGGCATCCCCACTGACCGACAGCAGTGTCGGCGCCGATCTCCGATGCAAAATCAAATGCACGCCATGCGGAAGAGGCGCTTCTGCTTCCATCGGCCGGTTGCCACCCGCACTCTTTCCAGGAGCCTCCGTGACGTCCGTCCAGCCCCAACCTGAGTCGGCGCGCAGATACAAGAGCTTCTCGTCGCTGGGCAGGAGGCGGCTGAGGGCGGACGCTGGGTAGATGCCGGGCTTGCCTGGGGCGAAGCTGCCAGCTGGGCAGCCTGGACGGCGCGAACGCCCCATGCCGGGCAGGCTGCGGATCACCTCGGCGTGCGGGTGCTCGTGAAACCGGGCCTCGATGAGCGCGTCCAGGCTCGGCGATCTCCTCTTCGAGAGCCATCACCCCCTTCGCAAGGCGGGCCACCATTGACGCGGCCAGCGTCTCGCCTGGCAGCGAAGTGTGCTGAGCCTGGGCTGCCTCGACGACGACCTGGGCGAGCGCTGTGGCAGCTTTGACCTTGCGGTTCTTCAACCGGGTCTCGATGCGCCTGACACCGCTGCGACGGATGGCTGCCGGCGTCTGATAGCCGGTCAACAGCAGGACGGGCCCTTTGTTCGTCAGGCTGAGGGCCCGCTCCAAAGCTGGGCAGATCTCCAGGAGTTGCTCTCGGAGCCGGTTGATCTGGCGGGTGCGATCGTTGACGAGGTCGGTGCGGCGGCGGACCAAAAGCTTGAGGTCGACGGCTATCTCGTCGCCTGGCCGGAGCACGCCGAGGTCATTGCGCATGCGGGCCTGGTCGGCGATGACGAAGGCGTCCTTGGCGTCAGTCTTGCTCTGGCCGCGGTAAGCAGTTGATGCCTGGTGAACAGCGAGGCCGGTGAGATAGACCCTCGGCTGGTCGTGGCCCAGCAGCAGGCCTGTGAGAAGTCCGGCACCGCCGTGGTTGATGTCCACCGCCCACAACGCGTCCTCCGAAAGCGCAAGGACGTCGCCGATCAGCTCCAGGAGCGCGGACTCATCGTTCAGCACCCGCCGCGACAACAGACGCTCACCTTGCGCGTCGATCACCACGCAGTGGTGATGTTCTTTGCCGATGTCCACGCCGGCCCAGATCTCGGGCACGGTCACCTCCGCCAGCTCGTCGTCGCAACAGTCCCGCAGACGTTGTCCTACACAGCAATCGTGTCGAGTCGTCGCGGTGCCCCGGGCGGCCAAGTCATTTGAGCTATCCAACGGGGACCAAGCTCACAGCCATACCCGGAACCCCCGGGCCCGACGATCTTACGAATGACCGCCTCAGGCCCACGCTTGAAAGGTAGGACGAGCTCCGACCATATGTGCCAAGCTCAGAGCAGGGCACGCAGCTCGTCGACCGCGTCCGCGGCGTCGAGCAGCCGGGCACGGTTGGGGAGCAAGATCAGACCTCCAGTGAAGGCCCAAGCTGCCATCCGCGCCTGCTCCCAGATCAACACGATCTGAAGGATGACCGGCGTGCTCGCTACTCGGTGTACCGGACCGCCCTCTTCACATCAAGTTCCACTCCGGCCCGCATCGCGCCCTGCTCTTTCGCGTGCTCGGCGACCGCGGCCTGCACGTCTCGGACGAGGTCGCGCCATGCCTGCCACGCCGTCTCGTAAGCGGGCGGGTCGCCTTGGCCGCGTAGGGCTTGCACGGCGGCGTGCGCCTCGTCGGCGGCACGTTGCTTGTCCAGGAGTTCTTCGAAGGTGTGTGTCACGTAGGGACCTTATCCGTGCAGCACTGAGCCTCTCGGCTGCCATCGCTGCTGTACCGCCAACGGCGTACACCTCGGCCGCTTGGCCCGCCAAGAGAGCGGCCTGCGCAGCAGGATTCGTGGTGATCCGCTTCCGCAGGCGATGGTGGCGGAGGCGGTGTTCTGCTCGGCCGGTGCAGGTCGCGGCGGAGGCTTCAGCGGACCCGGCAGCGGGTCATCGCGATGCAGCGGGGTGAGCAGGCGGAGTGTCCAGTATGTGGCAGGTCGTGGACCGCGGGAGTAGAGCGGTCGAGGGCGGCGGTGTTCTGCTCTGACCACTGCCGGGTGCGGGCCTGCCGTGAGCGGCGGGCGTCGCGGACCGGCGTTTCGGAAACGCCCTAGCCGAACGTCTCTTGAGCACCTCGAACACGCCTTGCATTGAAGGGGAGTTGGCGGCGGCCGCTGGGTGCTTGAGCGCCTCTGGTTCACGCTCTGCGTCGACGTGTCGTGTCCGCGTCACAGTTGACGGTGACCAGGGCCGGCGCCTCTTTGCCCGGTCACGTCATGGTGGCCGGGCCGGACCCTGACGAGGGCGGTGGTCTTCATGACCGACGTGACTGACCGGATCGGGGCGTCACCCAGCGATACGAACAGCTCGTCGCTCAGGCCAAAGAGCCGATCGCGCAGGTCTCCCGCGCTCAGTTCGTCCTGGGCGACGTGGCGCTGGAGATCGAACCGGCGCGTCCGGTGCGCAAGAGACGCCCTCGGCCTGGAGGCCGCGGGTCAGGAGCTCGGTCTGCCGGGGCGTTCCACGGTGGTTGTGGCCGGATTTCGTCACCGGTGGGTCACAGGGCGGAGTGAGGGAGAACTGCCGGCTCCACGGTTCTGTCTGGTTCGACGAGGGCGGCGAGGAGCCGTGCTCCGGACAACTGGTACTCGGGGGACAGCATGCGGTACGTCAACGGAATGCGCTATTCGGCGGTGGCGGTCGTCGTGGCTTCGGCGGCACTGGCGGTGGCGGGATGTCAGCCCGGTGGGAGCGGTACGGACACCGGAGACGGCGGCGTCACCCCGTCCGGGGCCGTCAGCTCAGCGGCCTCCTCCCCCACGCCCGGCGCCCCGAAGCCCGGCAGCTCCGCCTCCGGTTCCTCGTCGTCGACGCCCTCCGCCTCCGCTCCCGGCTCCTCCTCGCCCGCCGCCTCCGTACCTCCGTCGTCGGCACCCGCTCCGGGCGGTTCGGCGGCGACCTGTTCCGCGGACAGTCTGAAGGCGACCGCCCGTCAGGCCGCCGCGCGGCCGGCCGGTACGGGAACCGGGGCGGCCGTCGTCGAGTTCACCAACGTGTCCGGACGCACGTGCGTCCTCATGGGGCACCCCACGGTGGCCGGCGCCGGGAACGGCTCTCCCGAGATGAACGTGCCGCTCACCGTCAAGCCGACCGGAGCCGCGGCGCAGGTGAAGGTGGCCCCCGGCGGCATGGCGTGGGTGAAGCTGACGTTCGTGCAGGTGCAGGGAGAGGCCGATGGGTACTGCGTGTCCGGTTCGGCGCCCGTGGTGTATCCCACGATGGTCGTACGGCTGCCGGGGTCCGGGGCGCACCAGGTGGCCCTGGACGACGGGCAGTTCGCCGAGTGCGAGGACACCGTGACCGTCACCGCCGTATCGGAGGTCAGGCCTTCTTGACCGATTCCGGCCGCAGCACCAGCGCGCGCAGCAGGACGATGTCAAGCGGAGCGGCGTCAGTTCTCACCGACAGCCGTTCGTGGCGGGTCCATCGCAGATGACATGGATGTGGCCTGGCGACCTGCACACGGGACGCCATCGCCATCAGAACACGCGGGTTAGCGTACAAGTAAACCACTGCATCAGTGTCGCCGCAGTGAGGCCGCCCGCACACGACGCAGCATCATGGCGCAACTGCCCGGCTCCCGTACCGGCGACGCCCTCGCCTCAGCCGCCCTCACCGCAGCCGCCCCCACACGGACAGGGATTCGCGCCGCTCGGGATCGCTGCCGACAAGTACGGCCTTGAGCTGGTCCTTCGACTGTATTCGGGCTTGACGGCCGATTCCTTCGCCCGTTCAGCACGAGCAGGTCGGCGGCCGGGCCCTCGCCCGTCTTGGTCGTGACGGCGGCGCGCCATCGGGCTGGGTTGACCTCGACGACCTTGATTTTCTCCCGGCTCAGGAACCGTGCCAGGGCAGCTCAGTAGGAGCCGGTGCACTCCACCCCCGCACGATGCAGGAGGCCGATCGTCGTTCCAAAGGCAACGTGGGGAATCAATCGACCCCCCTCTTCACGGTCACTCGCCGCGGGAGGATGAACCACTGCAGCGGCAGCCACCGGCGTCCTGCGCTTTCAAGGTTCACCCAGGGGACGGACGCTGGTCCTTCGTCACCTGTGCGGTGCATTCTTCCCATCTCTCCCTCAAAGCCGCTCACCTGCGTAAATGATCAAAGGACTGCGATCGCTGGGTGTGGCCGGATGACCCATCCGTCCGTATGCCGTGTTGCGGCCCGGCCGGTCTGTCGGTTTTCTCATGAGCGGAGCACAACAACGCGGCTGCGCATTCGGGCCGGCCACTGCTTCCCCGGAGGGAACTTCATGCGCATCAAGTGTGCAGGCGCCGGCATCGGTCTGGTTCTCGGTGCCGTCGGTCTGTCGAGCCCAGCCGCAGCAGCCGCGAGCGCCCCCACCAGTTCAGATATCCACATCAGCACTAGACACGCCGCCCCAGGCTCCACCGTCCGCGTCAGCACGACAGCCTGTGGCTCGGAGACCTATGGGAAGGGCGAGTCCGAGGCAGGAGGCAAGTTCCACCTCTTCCCAGGCGACCGCACGGGCGTACTGACCGGCGAGTTCCAGGTGCCGAGTGGCACCGAGCCCGGTGCTTACACCGTCACTCTGAAATGCCCGCCGCGAGTCAAAGTCACGGGCATGTACCTGGTCGGGACGGGCAACCCCAGCGGTCCAGTCGATGCTGGTTTCGGGACGGGCAACGACAAGGGCACACAGCTTGCCCTGGGGGCGATGCTGCTCGCCGGAGCCGCCGCCGGAGGCGCGATCAAGATGCGCCGCCGCCCGGCCCGTGCCCGCACCTGACGCTCTGTTCCATCGGCCCAGCCCCCGGGCCTGTGCCGGCCCGGGGGCCCGAGTCGCTCCCGTCACCCATTTCGGCCGCAAAGCAAAGGCGCTAGAACGATGGCACCCGGCGATGAGCCCGTCGATCCTTCCCCCCTGTTCACCCCCTCCACCAAGTTCCTCGTCTGCGCCCTGCTGACGGGCTTGATGCTGATGATCACGGCACTCCGGGGCGGACAGCCTCCGCAGCCTTCGACCACGCAGTCCTTCTCCCCCTCCCTGCGGCCCGGTCCCAGCAACACCGCCTCGGCCCACCACCCCTCAGTGTCGGCGCTGCCTCGCTCTGATCCGGTCCGGCTGTGGGTCCCCGCCATCGGCGTGAATGCCCCCCTGACGGAACTGACCCTCGACGAGACAGGAGCACTGCGCCCACCACCGGCAGATATGCCGGCCTTTGCCGGGTGGTACGGCGATGGCACAACTCCCGGCTCAGAGGGGACAGCCATCACTACGGGACATGTCGACACACACGAAGGACCCGGGGTTTTCTACCGGCTCGGGGAGCTGGCCAAGGGCGACACCATCGAGATCACCCGGGCAGACCGGCAAACAGCAGTCTTCACGGTCGACGCCGTCGAGGTCTACGACAAGGAGGCATTTCCGGACGAGAAGGTCTACGGCAGTTCCCCGAGGCCTGAATTGCGCGTGATCACCTGTGGGGGTGAATACGCCGAAGAAACTGGCTACCGAGGCAATGTCGTGGTATTCGCGACGCTGACCGCGGTGACGTGACCACACCGAACCAGCCTGTTCGTTATGCCCCGCGCCAGACAGCGGACGTGCTGGGCACAGCATCCACCCGTGTAAGGGCATACAGATCTGCAGCTCGCCCTTTGGTGAGGGTTTCCTGGGATGCGTGTGGCCCGAACAGCCATACGACAAGGCCTGCAGCGGGTGCAGGTCTGACCACGGCCGCCAGGACCTCGACCACAACAGGGTGTGCTTCTCCGTTCGGCGGCGCACGGCTGGCTTTGGACCATGCCGCCTTACAGACTCGTCGTACGGGCTGATCCGGTCTTCCCACGTCGCCACTTGGGCCGGAAGCTCCGGAGTGCCGCCGCCGCTGACGAAGAATGGGCGGCGGCACGACCTGGGCACGGTGCGGGGGCCTACTTCATGATCGTGGCCAGCATGGCGGTGACGACCAGGCTCCAAGCCAGCAGTGCTATGCCCGTGTGCAGCCATGTGCCCTTCGATGCACCACACCAGCCTCGTCCCTGCGAGCTGCTTTCCCGGCAGACGCAGTGCTCCTGTGACAGGGGCGGCGAGCCCGACCAGTAGTCACCCAGCAGGCGGGGTCGTCTCAGCTGCGGATCTTCCTCCATGTCTTGTGAACGAGGGCTCTGCGGCATTGGGCACGGCCCGTTGCGTTGCGCACCGCCCGCCACTGTCCCGCTGGCGGTCAGCGTGGGGGCCAAAGTGCGGTATCAGCCATTCGGCCGCATCCTGAAGTCCGGTCACTTCCTCAGCCGCAGGCCCACAGCCAAGGGAGGTCCTGTGATCGTGCTCGCGCTCGCACTGCCCCTGATAATGCTGGCCGCCCTCTTCGCCCTGGACGCCTTCGAGGACTGGCTCTTTCCCCCCTCCGAGCCTGCCGGGAACGCACCCCCTGCGGACGCCACGCACGACCTCGCACCCTGACAACGGATCCAGGGCAGCACACCAGTCGGTGGCTGTGCCGCATCAGGCGGCGGCGCAGTCCCCCGAGCTGTCCCTCATCCCGCAGCCGGATCGCAAAACTGCCCTACGGGGACGCGGCCCGCGCCGTCGCCGCCGGGCGCTCCCCCGCGGTCGCTTCGGCTGCATCGACATCCGTACACATCCCACACGACAACGTCGGCCTTCACGACCACCACCAGGTCTCGAAGGCCGACGTCACGTTGGGCCCCTGATCAACCAACCAGCATCCGGGCGAACCATCCGGGGCCACATCCCCTCACACCCGTGCCATCACCTCATGCCGCAAGTGCGGGAAGACGGGTCAGTGGTGGCGGTCACCACCGTGGCGGTGGCCACCGCCGTGGTGGCGACCGCCGTGGCGGCCCCAGGATTCGTCGTCGATGAAGCGGTCGTGGTCGTTGCGCAGGGTGGCGGTGTCGGAGTGGTTGTCCCACACGTAGTTGCGGCGGTCCATGTAGAGGTCGCTGTCGGTGTCGTGGCCCCGGCCGGTGTGGACGCGGACCGTGGCGCGGCCCTCGAGGCGGTAGTGGTCGAAGGTGTAGGTGTCGCCGTCCTCGTTCTTCAGAGTCCAGCCGTCGAGGTTGACGGTGCGCCGCGAGGTGTTGGTGAGCTCCACCCACTCCTTGTTCAGCGAGCGCCGCGAGCGGTCCTCACGGCCGGGTGAGTCGTACTGGACCGCGCTGATCTCCACCTTCGTCCGGTCGGGCCGGGCGTGGTCGGCCGCCGACGCCGGCAGCGCCACCGCCCCGACGATCGCGGCGGCCGCCAACGCGGCGGCGGACAGACGACGGGCAGTCACCGTGGAAGAAGACACAAAGCCCCCAGGGCTGTACGAGCACCCGCCCTGTTCCCGGCCCCTGACAGGGCGGCGGAACGGGCTGGTGCGGTGTGCGGGTGGCGGCCGGTCGGCCGCACACCCACACCATGACCGCCCTGTGCAGGTTGTGAACGCGATATGCGCCCTCCGTTACTCTTCGTCCATATTGCTGTGACTCTTGGATGCATCGTCCATTTATACGGCGTACGCACCAAGTTGACGCCACGCCAGATCACCGACCCGTATACGCCTTGGCCCCCGCCTTCGACCGACGGAATACGCCACCCCAGCCCTCGTCGTCCCGTCACCCGAAAGTGCGTAACAGGCCCGCGCGTCCTGGCGTGCGCCAACTCCGACCGCGCACGGCGGGCCTCCCCGAGGAGCCGCTTTTCGAAGGAGCACCTCCTCTGCAAAGCTGTTGAGTGGTTGCAGCCACCGGCACCGCTCCCGCGTGCCGATGCCGGCCCGACCAGCGAGGTACGCACGGTGGTCCCGGCTGAATTCCCGGCCTTCACCAGCCCGCACAACCGCGCACCGCCCACACGCGGCGCGGCGCGATATGTCGTGCCCGATGCAGCGCACTCCCCGCACGGTGGTGCGCACCGTCACCCAGGAGTGCGCACCGCACCGCGCGCGAGGACGCGGACGGTAGCGGTCGCGGTCCAGACATCCCTCGTGGCTAGGAAGTCATGCTGCGCCGTCGGTCGTCGACTTCTGGGCCATGAAACTGGCGATCTTCCACTTCAGCGCTTCATCGGGCTCCTGGACCAGTTGAGCAGTGATGGTGAACCCGGCCCGCTTCAGCAGCTCCGCGAGCTGATATGCGGGCAGTCGATAGGACTCGTAGGACACGGGATGGTCGCCGTAGGCGTGTGTCGGACGGCGGTGCTCACCGGCGCCAACGTGGCCTACGAGGAGAAGATGTCCACCGAGTGCCAGGGTGCGGTGGAACTCGGCGAACACGGCCGGCAGCAGCTCGGGAGGCGTGTGGTGGATGGAGTAGTAGGCAAGGATGCCGCCCAGCGTGTCGTCCTCGATCTCCAGCGCGGTCATGGAGCCCACGGAGAAACGCAGGTCCGGGTAGGCGCTTCGAGCCAGTTCGATCATCCTCGGCGACACGTCGATGCCGACCGGAGACACCCCGAGTCCGGCCAGGTGTGACGTCACCTTTCCGGGTCCGCAGCCCAGGTCTGCGACCGGTCCTAGGTCAGATGCCCGCACCAGTTCGGCGAACGCGGTCAGCATCGAGCGGGACAACGGGTCCAGCTCAGACGGGTTCTTGACGAGGGCGGCGTAGTCGTCGGCGACGGTGTCGCATGACTCCCGGACCGCGGCGAGATAGAAAGGCTCAGTCACCCGGCGAATCTAGACGGGTGCACTGACAAGCCAGACAGTAGACCCCCATGCCCCTGAGCCTGGTGGTCGGCCGGTGTGCTGTCCGGATCGCTGGCGGCGGCCTCCCACCGTCGCCACCCTCGGCGGCGAAACCGAGACGAATGCCGCCTGGACTCTCGTTCGACGTACGGGTGTTGGGGCCGTCGGCTGGCTGGGCACGGTGGACCCATGGGAAGCATTGACGAACGGCAACAGGCCCGGGCGCTGGCCGCGCAGGCCCGCGACGCGGCATGGGCGGCGGACGACGCTGCCTGCCAGCAGGTCCTACGCGCGATCAGCGGCGCCAGATGGGGCCGGCCGCCCACCGGCTTGACCTTGATCAGACTGCATGCGCCCTGGCAGGACACTCCCTCCTCGGAACGGCCAGCCTGGAGGGAGCGCGCCGCGCACCTCGCCCCTCTTCCCCCCACAGGTCATCGCCCGCGATCCAGGGCCACTCTCCCATGCTCCACCACGGACGACTCCTGGGTCTGGGGCGCATGATCGTGTTGCGAGTTCTATGCACGGCTGCGGCGCTCTGGGCCGCAGCCTCTCTCTTCTCTGGTGGGGGCGGCTACAGGTCCAGGGCGGCGCGCAGCGCCTGGTCGACGCGGGCCATCGCGGTGGGGTCGACTTCACCGAGGAGTTTCGCGCCGTCGAAGCGGGTCACCCGCAGCTGCTGGAGGTTGACGGCGACCGCGGTGCACGGGATCGGGTCTCCGATCACGACCGACATGGCCGTATCGGGGTAGCGGCCGGAGGGATGCAGCACGATCGTGACCACCGCACCGTAGGCCTCTTCCAAGCCGGTCAGGGAGACGATCAGGACATTGCGTCCATCGCCGAGGGTCCAGATCTCTCCACGTCTCACAGAGTGTCTCCCTCGCCCGCCAAGTCGTCGCCGAGACCCAGCGCGGCGAGCTGGTGCGCGGCGTCGAGGGTGGCGGCACGGCGAGCGGCGCGCACGACGTACTGGTTCACGCTCAGGCCGGCCTCCGAGGCAGCCGCCTTGATGGAGGGAGCCAGCTCATCGGGGATCCGCAGGGTCATCGTGGTGACAGGCATGACCTCAGACTAGCCACCATTTCGCGGTGGCGTAAGTCAGTAGCATCAACCGGTATCTCCTGGCTGGCGGTAGCGGTCGGCTCCGCTTGGCCGGCATCACCGGCTCGGGGCAGTGCCCCTCCACCTCGTGGGCTTCCAGCTCGAGAAGGTGGCTGTCGGCGTCATTGCCGCCTGCAGCGCAGTGGCGCTCGCGCTGTCGCCGATAGCTGCGGGGGGCAGGGGTGCCGTCGAGGATGTAGTCACGAACCCGCCGTCCCGCAGTAGCGCCCCGGCAGTTCACGGCGGCCCGCCAGTGGACGCAACTGGGGGGCCGTTTCGGCCTGTTGGGTGGACCAGAGACTGCAGGTCCGTGCCTACGCTGCTCCGAGTGCCATGACGTGGGAGGCCGCCGCCCGGCCGTCCACACGGCTCAGAAAGAGCTGTTCGCGTCCGTCGACGCTCTGTTGAATGAGGAGCCGCACCTGCCGCCTCCGGCGGAGCGGGCCCGGCTGCGTCTGGCTGCCGGCATCACCCAGTCCCGCCTCGCTACCGCATTGAAGACGACGACCCAGTCGGTGAAGAACTGGGAGAACGGCCGGAGCGAGCCGAAGTCGCCGCGCCTTGATGCCCACCAGGGGCTACTCAACGGGTGGGCGGCGAAGTATCCGGCCCCCGGTGCCGTCTCGGCTGCCGCGCCGGTGCCGACGGCGGTCGCCGCACCGGGCGCGTCCGAGCTGGAGACGACAGACGCCCCGCAGCCTGTCGAAGTTCCAGGTGCAGGAGCGGCGCGTCCCGCCACCCCTGGCCGGCGCGGCATCGCGGCGTCCGGGCACTGAAAAGGCTGGGCGGCCGGCGAATCCGCGGTTCCCGCAAATGCGGGCGTTGACCTACGCGATCGCATTGGTGGTGCAGACGATGCGGCGGATCTCGGTGTCGAAGCGCAGAAAAGGGGGGTGAGCTCCCCCAGGCGTTCTCCCACAGCTTCACGATCGCCGGATACTTTCGGCCCCACGCATCGGCGAACTCGGCGAACCGGTCCCGGGCGGCTTCTTCGGTGGGGGCCGTGTAAACGGACGATCTTGTCCCAGTCCCCCCTCGGCCTGGGCCCGGCCCACCAGCTCGTCGATCAACTGGTCGTCCACTCTTTCGCCGGAAGAGTCTTCGCAGGCCCGACAGCTCAGAGCTGGCTACGTTCTCACTGGTCATCGGTGCATATTCCATGACCGGGAGTTACACCGAACGTCCTACAGTCCCGTCGCACGGTGCGTGTCATAACCCGTTGTGGTGACGGCTGGCGCTTAGCTTTCAAACGGCCGAATGTTGGAGGTTGACGACTTATGGAGCAGGAGACGGAGCCGGGGAAGAAGTCCTTTTTTGAGAGGGCTGCCTATGTCGTGACCCCAGGCTCGGTCGTGATCGGACTGCTGTACTACTTGGGGAACAGGTATCGGAGTGCCTACTACTCCTACTTCGGCATCCCGATGCGCGACTTGGAGCTCACTCCGCAGGATTACCTGCTCGACAGCCCCACCGCACTGTTCTTTCCCCTGTGGGTCCTGCTTGTCGTGGGCCTCGTGGGGGTGCTGTTCTTCCGCGCGATGGAGCGACGGCTGGCGGAGCAGGCGTCGGACAGGCAAAGGAGGCTGGCAGCCGGCGCGGTTTCCTCTGTGGGTGCCGTACTGCTCCTGATCAGCTTTCCGGTCCTGTTGGAGCCGCTCTGGTGGCAACGTGGAGTGCTGCGGGGGCTCCCCAGCTTCTGGCTTCGCGACTTGCTTCCCCCAGTAGTGGTGGCCGTCGGCATCCTCATGCTGCTGTTCGCGCTGTATCTGCGGCGGGGCCCTGAGTATCGGAGGCAGCGGCACTGGAATGCCGCACAAGGACTGCTGCTGGCAGCGGTTGCGATGATCCTCTTCTTCGCTATGGCCCGCTATGCGTATGGGGCGGGGGTGTCCCGCGCCCAGCACGACGCCGAGAACGGCTACCAGGGAACCACGCGTGTGCTGGTCCATTCGCGCACGCCGATCCACGCCTCGGCCCCGTCCATCACCTGTGAGGACCGTGGCCGGGCGCATCAGCCGTATCAGTTCCGGTGTGCCGGGTTTCGCATTCTTGCCAAGTCGAGAACCCGATATTTTCTGGTGCCGCACAAGCGACCGAGAGATGTCGACGTCGTCCTGGTCCTGCGCGACGACGACAACGTCCGCGTGGAGGTCGTCGGCACATGGCGTGGGGTGGTTCGGTAACCTGTGCCGGCGGCGCCGGCAGTCCTCCTACGGCACCGCGGGGGAGTCCGTTTGGAAGTCCTCTGTGTCATCAGGAGTGTCGTCCGGCTCGTCCGGGGTTTGTGGTGTCTCAGTCGGAGTGATTTCGGTCTCATCATTCTCCGAAGGCGGTTCGGTGGGTGTGGGCGTGGCGGTCTCATCGGGCGACGGGCTCCCGTCCTCGTCAACGGATGTTGCCGACAGGCTCGAGCTGACGGATCCCTGGTCGGTCTCGACCGTCAGGCTTCCCGTTGCCGTTCCTCCATCGTCTGACGATCCGAGCAGTTGGAACGTGCAGGAATCTCCGGGATCGACCGTCTCACCGGTACAGGTGTCATCGGACACCTCGAATCCGCTCGCCGACACGTCGTTTACCGTCATCGGTTCATCCGAGTTATTGCGGATCTCCACTTCCCTGGCCGCGGGCTCACCGACGGCGGTCTGCGGGATATCGATATCCTGCCCCTCTTCCTGCTCGCTTCCCGGGAAGAGCGTGGCGGCTCCTACCGGCTCGGCGTCCAGGGATGTCGCGGCCTCGCGTGAGGAATCACTGCCTCCCCCGCAGCCGCCGACCGCGAGCAGAACAGTAAGCGCAACGACCGTCCCGAGAGTCGATCTGCTCGTCCCGCTCCTATCAGACATAACGGCCTCCGTTACACGCTCGACCAGTCCTTCGGCTGGGAGCCCGCCGCACAGGTGACCACTGCGGGGCCCTTCACCGACGGAGCCGGAGCAGCGGCTGGTTTCTTGAGCCAAGCCGCTGGAATGGAATCGAACACCCCGTGTCTCAGCTTGCTGGGAATCAGAAATACGGGCACAACTATTGAGCCAAACGGGTGAAATTTGGTTTAATCTCGATCTAGCGCGAGGGCCTGGCGACGGAGTCGGTGGACCCTTTTTCACTTTCCGGTGCTGACGGTGGACAGGCCGGCGGCCCGGCTGTCACGTCGGCTGGGCGCCGGGTTCCGCTGCCCGGGCGAGTGATGTTGTCGGCGAGATGGTCAAGAGTTGCTGGTCAGCCGGGGTTGGGCAGGAGTACGAGCCGTCCGGCGCCCGCGCCGGTACTTCTTCGGCAGCTGGGCCACGGCCAGTTGAGCGGCGCTGATGTGGTCGATGGCCGTGTTCGATCCCGCGTTGCCTGGTCTGAGCACGACCGCGACCGGTTCACCCGTGCCGCCCGGGCCGTGGTCGACGAACCCCATCAGCGGGTGGTGGCCGTAGGTTCGCTTCCACGTGGGCGCGGCGTCCTCCTCGTCCGAGTGTGCGATCACCAGCACCCCGTCCAGGTCCACGGTCACCGTCCCGCCCGCATCAGGCGCTTTCCGGTCGGCCAACCGCCAGACACGTCGGCGTACTTCAGCCCGCCCGGCACGAATGGCCCGCAGGGCGTTCTTCCCGGAGACTGCGAGGGTGTCGATGAGGCGGGAGACCGTCGGGTCGGAGGCCACCGGCCCGAACACGGCCGGCTCGGCCCGCAGCATGGCGACATCCGCGAGGGCAGTCCCCGCCCAGCGCGACCGCCAGGGCCACGTCCAGCAGCATCTTGCCCGGATCGTGCACGGCAGGAGGCTTCCGCCACGGCGTCAGCGCCGCTGATATCGCGGTGTCCAAGCCGGCCTTGCGTACGGTCTCGACCAGCAGCACGCCCCCGGACTGCGAGACCACCGTCCGGCCGCCGCCCTCGATGCGGACACGCGGGTACGACCCGATACGCTTCTTCACCTGCAGAGTGCTTCTTTCCGTGCAGCCAACAGGACCCTAGACAAGTCCCATCGTTGCAGGTCAGCGCTCTCTGCTTATTTGATCAAGCCTCGGCGCCCCAACCCGTGAAAACGCGAGGCCTTAAGGCGTGCGCCCCGTCGTTCCAAGACTCCGCACCGCACTGACCGCTTCAGGTGACACGAAAGACCGGCCAGCCGATCTCGGTGCGCCACGCAGCGGGATCGCTTGTGTCGCGAGGGCCGACAACGTAGACCTCCCGCACCGGCCCGGCCACCGACATCGCATTCTCCACCACCCAGGTCCCGAGTTCGCCGTACGTGACCTCGATGCCGTCGTGCTCGCCGACATGGGTGGTGACGGCCAGTTCCGCGGCCGGCAGAATCATGGGGTGCACGCGTCCGGTGCGAGGTGGCGCAGCGGTCGGCAGGTAGACGACCGCGTGACCGCGCTCCTGCTCGAAAAGGGCGTTGTCGTAGCTGCCGCCCGGCGGTCCGGTCACGGCGCCGCCGACGGCCGCCTCCAATTCGGCCATCGCGCCTGCGTACCAGGTCGCGACGTCGCGATGCCCGACCACGGCCTCCACCGCCGCGACCGTCCGGGCGGGCTCCGCACGCAGCTCGACGTCGATCGGCGCGGGGTCGGGCCGGAGCAGGCGGCGCAGCGACACGACCGCGGCCCGGGTGCGGTCGAGCACGTCCTCAAGGCGTTGCAGGTGGTCCGCGACCAGGGCCGCCCGGACACCGGGGTCGGGGGTCCGCAGGATCCGCTGCACATCGCTCAGGGGGACGTCGAGCTCCCGGAGCCGGTGGATGACCTGCGCGGTCGGGATTTGGTCGACGCCGTAGTAGCGGTAACCGGTGGTCTCGTCCACCACGGCAGGTTCCAGCAACGCCGCCTCGTGATACCGACGCAGTGTCCGCACGCTCAAGTGGGTCAGCCGCGAGAACTCCCCGATGGTCAGCACCCCCTCATTCTGAACGCTCCCCCTGGGGGAGAGTCCACGGCTTGACCCTCCCGCGCCGTGAGGTCACACGGTGGGCTCATGACACAGCACACCGATCTCCCGTCCGATCTGCTCCCGACCACCGTGCGCGAGTTCTTCGCCGCCCACGTCGTCCGCGACGCCGACACCGCCTCGTCGTTCCTCGCCGAGGATGCGGTGGTCGTCGACCAGGGCGAGACCTTCCGCGGCCGAGAGGAGGCCCACGCGTTCCTGCGGGACGCCGGGTCCGAGTTCGAGTACACGACCGAGCAGATCGGCGCTCGGCGCGTCGATGACGCCCACTGGGTGGTAACCGTGCGGCTCGAGGGCACCTTCCCGGGTGGCGTCGCCGAGCTCGACTACCGGTTCGCGCTGCGGGATGACCTCGTCGCCGAACTCGTCATCGCCAACCACCCGGCCTGACGGAACCCGCGCTACCTCGATCTTCAGTGGAGAGAAGAATGTCGAGTTCAGATCGCGATCGTCTCGACGGTCGCCGGGCGCTGGTCACGGGCGGTTCGAAGGGCTCGGGCAAGGCCGTCGTAGAGAGACTGCGAGAGATGGGTGCCGACGTGTACGCGACGGCGCGCACGATGCCCGACGGGTACGAGCACCCTGACCGATTCATCGAAGCGGACCTGTTGACGACAGAAGGCACCAACGCCGTGGCCGCTCGAATCGCAGAGGCCGGCGGCACACTCGACATCTTGGTGCACGTCGTCGGAGGGGCGTCGACGCCGTCTGGTGGATTCGCGGTCATCACCGATGACCAGTGGCTCACCGAGCTGAACCTCAACCTCCTGGGAGCGGTGCGGCTGGATCGAGCTCTTCTCCCGGCAATGATCGGGTCTGGGTCGGGCGTGGTGCTGCACTTCACCTCGATCCAGCGTGAGCTCCCCCAGCACGACGCGTCCTTGGCTTACGCAGCAGCGAAGGCCGCGCTGCGCACATACAGCAAGGGACTTGCCAATGAGCTCGCGCCGCGCGGCGTACGGGTCAACGCAATCAGCCCCGGCGGAATCGAGACCGAAGCCTACGAAAGATTCGTGGACCGGATCGCCGAGGGCAACGGACTCACCCGTGAAGCAGCCAAGCAGACCATCTACGACTCCCTCGGAGGAGTACCCCTGGGACGATTCGCGAACACCGAGGAAATCGCGGACCTGGTCGGCTTCCTGGTCTCGGACCGCGCCTCGGCAATCGTAGGAGCCGAGTACGTGATCGACGGCGGCACCGTCCCGACCGTCTGAGCCAGGCACCGGCTCCGAGTAGCCACTCGCGAACGGCTCGATCCGACGGCGGAACCCCCTTCTTCTTCACCAGGAGAACTCTCAGACGCTGCTCGGCAGCACCGAGAAGCGCGTCGACGACGCCGTCGTCGCGCTTCCGGCGCTCGCCTGGTCGTCGAGATCGCGCCACGCGGCTCCAGACCGGCTGCGCGTCACCAGTCTGCGTGTGCGCGCGCTCAGGTTGACCCACCAGATGGCGGGCCGCATCCGCCACGTGACATCTATCGATGACCCGTGAGCTGGGGCAAGCAGCACCCAGTTGACTACCGCAGGGAGAACACATGACCACACACATCACAGACCGGTCATCCGCCCAACCGGTCGGACCGCCCCCGCCCTTCGACCCGGAGCTCGCTCCCGTCATCGAGGTCCTGACCAGCCTGCGCTCCCCCGACGCATACCGTTTGGACAACATCGTTGAGATGCGCAAGCCCGTCCCCGGGGTGGAGACCCCGACCGACGAGGTCCTCTCGCGCGGTGGCACCTACAGCGTGCAGGAGTGGGCGGTGCCAGGGCCGGACGGGGAACCGGATATCTCGCTGCTGATCTGCCTCCCGAAGCACGCGGCGACCCCGACCCCGGCGATCTACCCCATCCACGGCGGCGGCATGATCGTCGGAGACAACCGGTTCGGCCTCGTCGAGATGTTGAACCTGGCCGAGCCAATGGGCATGGCCGTGGTTTCGGTCGAGTACCGGCTCCCACCCGAGACACCCCACCCGGGTCCCGTCGAGGATTGCTACGCGGGCCTGGTGTGGGTGTCGGATCACGCCCACGAGCTCAACATCGACCCTGAACGCGTCGTCATCGGCGGTGCGAGCGCCGGCGGCGGCCTCGTGTCACCTTGATGGCACGCGACCGCAACGGCCCGACAATCCTGGCCCAGCTGCTCCTGTCGCCGATGCTTGACGACTGCAACGACTCGCCCTCTGCCCAGCAGATGCGCGGCGTCGGTATCTGGGACAGCTCCTCGAACGAGACCGGATGGAACGCGCTCCTCGGCGACGGCGTTCGCGGAGGACCGGACGTGCCCCCGTACGCTGCACCTTCCCGTGCGGCAGACCTCTCTGGCCTGCCGTCCACGTTCATCCACGTCGGGTCGGCCGAAACGTTCCGGGACGAGGACGTCGCCTACGCAAGCCGCATATGGCAGACGGGCGGCCGCCTCGAGCTGCACGTCTGGCCCGGTGGGTTCCACGGGTTCGACGTCGTGGCCCCTCACGCCGTGATTTCGCAGGACGCCATCGCCACCCGCGTGGCATGGCTGCGCCGTCAGCTCTCGGTCTGACACGCAGCCTCTGCCGGATAATCGGTCCAGGTCCGGATCGGTGAGACGGTCGCGAAGTTGGCCTACGGCTCGGCTCCGGCATTGTGCCAGCGTACGTAGCTGGCGATCGCGGTGTTCTGCTCGGTGTGGCCTCGGTGGTCGGTGCCGTTGGACCTTTCCCGGACTTCACCCTCCCGGGACAGGAATGCCGCAGCGCCGGGTGAGTGGATCTCACCCGGCGCTGCGGCGTGTGTCGCTCAGGAAGTCGCGAGCCAGCCGTCGTCGACCGGCACGATCGCTCCCGAGACATAAGTGAGCGTTTGGTTCTCCGTTGTCTGTTTCGTTTGGCTTAGCTGTCGCGCCAGTTGGTGGTGGTTTCGTGGGCGAGGCGGCGGGTCATGAGGTTGATGGCTGCGATTTGGATCATGGCTGCTGATCGGTGGGGGTGGGTTTCGTAGTCGCGGGCCAGGCGGCGGTGGTGCATGAGCCAGCCGAGGGTGCGTTCGATGGCCCAGCGGTGGGGCTGGACGTGGAAGCCGCGGGTGGTGGGGTCGCGTTGGACGATTTCGAGGTCGATGCCGAGGTGGGCGGCTTCTTCGACGGCTTTGGTCTTGTAGCCGTTGTCGGCCCAGGCTTTGGTGATGGTGGGGTGGCGCTCGCGGACGTTGGTCAGGAGCTGGGTGCCGGCGGCGGAGTCGTGGACGCTGGCGGCGGTGACGGCGACGGCCAGCAGGAGTCCGAGCGTGTCGGTGGCGATGTGCCGCTTGCGTCCGATGATTTTCTTGGCGGGGTCGATGCCTTGGCTGGTCAGGTGGACGGTGGCGGAGGTTTTGATGCTCTGGCTGTCGATCAGGCAGGCGCTGGGCTCGCTGGTGCGGCCTTCGGCCTGGCGGACTTTGCCGCGTAATAGCCCGGTGAGCTGGTCGAAGATGCCGTCAGCTTCCCAGTGGGCGAAGTACCCGTAGACGGTCTGGTGGGGCGGGAAGTCGTGGGGCAGGTAGCGCCAGGGGATGCCGGTGCGGTCGACGTAGAGGATGGCGTTCATCAGGGCGCGCAGGTCGTGGGTGGGTTTGCGGATGCCGTTGCGGGCCTGGCGCCAGGCTTCGAGGGTGGGGCGGATGAGTTCCCAGCGGGCGTCGGACAGGTCGCTGGGGTAGGGCCGCGGGGGCTGCATGATGCCTGGGTATGCGGTGGCCGTCGGTCTGAGCAGGGCGTGTGCGGGGGTGCTGGGTGCACCGGGGCGTGCATTCTCAACTCGGTACGAACCGGTAGGTTCCTGAATGAGACAGGAGCTCTTACCAGGAAACCGGCGCATTACCGTTCTGCTGATTGCCGCAGAAGCGGCGTTTCCGGCGAATCACTTCGTTGGGCGCTCGGCCTGGCTCCCGAAATTCGCCATGAACCATTCAATACCAGAACCAAACGCTCACTTAGAGCTCGTAACACGATCTTGGGCTAGCAGATGGTTCAGCAGACGTCAGGGGATTGCCCGAGGCAGTTCGTTCTCTTGTGCGGGCGAATCCGGCAGCCGCTGAGATGCCAGTGACGATGGACGAGCCGTCAAGCGCAGCTCACCCCAAGGCATGAAGTCGAGCGCGACGGCATCGAGCATGCTCCCGATCGGTGGGAAGTCCTCTGGGCGTGGGTGTTCCAGGCTGTCGGTGAGGTTCACGAAGTCGATGAAGGCCGGAACAGCGGATGCTGGAGCGACCACCTCGACTTCCACGCCGAATCGTCCTCGATGCCCTGTCACTCGGCAGTGGACTATCTCAAAAGCGCGGAGCCCGCTGTTGAGCCAGAGTTGAGGTGTGTCAGTCACAGCTGATCAGCGTAGGAGGGCTCAGCCTGATCGCGCACGCCGTCATCAGAGTCTTCTCCAGCAGATGAGTCCGCAGGCGAGTGAGACGAGGGCGTCGTGCAGGTCGAGGCGTCGTTCCCAGCGGATTGCGAGGCGCTTGAACTGGTGCAGCAGGGCGAAGGTCTGCTCGACGACGTAGCGGAGCTTGCCCAGGCCCTCGATGTTGGGGCTGCCCTTGCGGCAGATGACCGGCAGGATTCGGCGCTTGCGCAGCTCCCGGCGGTTGGGGTTGCTGTCGTAGCCCTTGTCGCCCAGCAGGGCATCGGGGCGCGCGCGAGGACGCCCCATGCGGCCGGCTACTGGCGGGATGCCGTCGACCAGGGCGAGCATCTGAGTGACGTCATTGACGTTGGCCGCGGTGGTGATGACCGCGAACGGGGTGCCGCGTCCGTCGCAGATCAGGTGGTGCTTACTGCCGGTCTTGCCCCGGTCGACCGGCGACGGTCCGGTCGCCTCGCCCCCTTTTTCGCCTTCACATGGGAGGCGTCCACGCAGGCGCCCGACCAGTCGATCTGGCCGGCCGCGTTCAAATCGGCCAGCAGTATCCGGTGCAGCTTCTCGAAGACGCCGGCCTCGTGCCACCGGCCCAGCCGCCGCCAGCAGGTCTGCCCCGAGCCGAAGCCCAGCTCCAGGGGCAGCTGCTGCCACGTAATTCCGGTGTACAGCACGAACAAGATGCCCTGCAGGCACCGCCGGTCGTCCACCGGACGCGGCCCCGGCGACCGCTCCGGCCACTTCGGCAGCAGCGGCTCGATCACCGCCCACAACGCATCGTCCACGATCCACGGCCTGTTGCTCACACCTTCACGAACAGCCAAATCGACACACCGGACACGCTCGCCAGCGACGAATCACAAGATCGTGTTACGAGCCCTTAGTCGGGTAGCCGGGTCACCTTGCCATGCCCCGGCCCCCTCAGAACCGGACGTGCCAGTCGTCCCGGCATCCGCGGGATCATGCTGCACCGGCGCCCCACCCGAGACTACGAGACCCTGCCCGCCAGTCCCGAGGCCATGATCCACGTCGCATCGACCGCCAACCTCACCAAAGGCATAACGGACGAGTCGACACCCACGTGGCAAGGAACTCACCAGAAGGCAAAGGGCAATTCACCTAGCGCGGCCACCAGGGACACGCTAATCCTGGTCTCAGGTTGATGGGCAACAATGAGCGGCAAAGCATCGACTGAAAGGGGGCGGGCCGGCGTGCGGATCATGATCGCGGATGATGACCCGGCCATCCGTGATTCGCTGGAGCGGGTGCTCCAGGTCGAGGGTTACGACACCAGCACCGTCGCCAACGGTTTCGCCGTCCTCGACGGGGTCGGTGGGGCCGGCGGTGACACGCTGGATCTGCTGCTCCTCGACGTGATGATGCCCCGCCTCGGGGGGTTGGAGACCTGCCGGCGGTTGCGGGCCGCGGGTCGGGATCTGCCGGTGCTGATGCTGACCGCCCGTGACCAGGTCTCCGACCGGGTCGCGGGGCTGGACGCGGGCGCCGACGACTACCTGCCCAAGCCGTTCGCCACCGAGGAGTTGCTGGCCCGGGTGCGGGCCCTGCTGCGCCGGCGCACGCCGACGGACGAGGAGTCGCAGATCCTGTCGTACGCCGACGTCCGGCTCGATCCGGACAGGTTCGAGGCGTGGCGGGGCGGGCGGCCGCTGCACCTGACCCGGACCGAGTTCTCCCTCCTGCAGGTCCTCGTGAGCAACGCGACCCGGGTCTTGACCCGCGACGCGCTGTTCGAGGCGATCTGGGGCTTCGGCATGAGCTCCACCGCCAACAACCTCCAGGTATACGTGAGCTACCTGCGCCGCAAGACGGAGGCCGAGGGTGAGCCGCGATTGATCTACACGCTGCGCGGCCTGGGATACACATTGCGGGAGACTCCTCCATGAGCAGGCCCGCCGGCCGGGAACCGCGCCGGCTGACCCGATGGTGGCGCCGGCGGTCCCTGCGGGCCAGGCTGACGGTGATCGCGGCGACGGCCATCGCGGTCAGCGTGTTCTTGGCCTTCCAGGTGGCCAGCGAGCTACTGGACTGGGAGCTGAAGGACACCGCCGAGAGTCAGCTGCGCGCCGACTCCCGTGTCCTGGCGACGAACGCGGAGCGTGCCGGTCTGGCGCAGGTCCAGCTACCGCCGTATCCCGGATCCGGTCGGCTGGTGCGGGTCATCCTGCCCGACGGCTCGATCCGGACGCCGGCCGGCCAACCCGCGCTGCCCCCGGTCAGCGAGCACGCCAAGCGCGTGGCGCAGGGCGCGTCGGCCGACCTGATGGAGTCGAACGACAGCGACGAGGACGGCTACCTCATCTACACCCTGCGGTCGGGCGACGGCGCGGTCCAGGTGGCCCGCTTCGTCGACGACAGCCCGATCAACCGGTTCGGGTTCGGCATGCTGCTGATCGGGCTGCTCTGCGTGGTCGGCGGCGCCCTTGTCGGGCGGACCGTGGCGCGGACCGGGCTGGCACCGATCGACCGGCTGACCGCCGCCGCGGTACGTGTCGCGCACACCCGGGATCTCGACGCCGACATCCCGGATGAGGGCGGTGGGGAGATCCGGCGACTGATCCAGTCGATCAACGACATGCTCGCCGCGCTCCGGGACTCCCGGCGGGCCCAGCGGCTGCTCGCCGAGGACGCAGCCCACGAGCTCAAGACCCCGCTCACCAGCCTGCGCCTCAACGTCGAGTTGCTGATCCGGCTCGACCGGCGCGGCACGTTGGACAGCGCACTGCCGGCGGAGAGCCGGACCCGGCTGCTCAACGATCTCGGCGCCCAAGTGACCGAGTTGAGCACCCTTGCCGCCGAGCTGACCGACCTGGCGCGCGGTGACGTCAGCGACGAGAGCACCGAAGTGCTCGACCTCGCCGACGTGGTGGCGGCCGCCGCGACCCGGGCGCGTTCCCGCGTGCCCGACGTCGAGGTCGCGGTCGACGTGACCTCCGTGTGGGTGAGCGGGCGTCCTGCTGCGCTCGAGCGGGCGGTGCTCAACCTCATCGACAACGCCGGCAAGTGGTCCCCCGCGGATCAGCCGGTCCAGGTCCGGCTCCGTGCCGAGGGCGCGTCGGCGGTGCTCGAGGTCGACGACGCCGGGCCGGGCATCGACGCCGCCGACGTACCGCGGGTGTTCGACCGGTTCTACCGTGCCGACAGCGCCCGGGCGTTGCCGGGATCCGGTCTGGGGCTGTCGATCGTGCAGCGGGTCGTCGACGCCCACGGCGGCCGGGCCACCGTCGCCCGCTCCGCACGCGGTGGCGCGCTGCTTCGGATCGACCTTCCGGCCGCGGCCCCGCCCGCCCCGATCGCGCGGCTCACCGCCGGGGATGACACCGCGGTGCACTGACCCGCCCCGGCGGCGCGGCGCAGGACCAGGGACGGCGGCCCTCGGGCATGGGGGCGTTGGCTGCGCCCCGCGCGGCCCACCGCCGGGGCAGGCACCGCGATGCGCCGACCCCACCCCCGCCGCAAGGCAGAGGACCAAGGTCGGCGACCGTCAGGCAATGGCCCGCCCGGCCCACCACCGGCCAACCGACGGAATGCGCTGACCTGCTGAAACGCAACCGTCGCCGATGGGAGATCCCGAGTAGAGGTGTGGAGATTCCCGGCGAACCGCCGTACACCGACGTGTGACTGAGCACGCCAGTTGGCCACAGCATCACGGTTGCACGCAAGGCGTAGGAGCTGGATCACGGCATGAGGGTGCATTGCTCGGGCATCAGGACTTGCCCGTGACCGGATGCGACAACGCACCTCGGCCCACCACAACCAAGTAGGTGCTGGTCGACCGGCTCAGCGACAGACGCGGTAGCGGATGTGAGTGGCCTCCGGCGTGTCGATCACCCGGATGATCTCCAACTCGATCTGCGACGGCAAGACGTCGAACAGGCGACGGCCATCACCGAGCAGCACCGGGATCTGATGGATCTGCACCTCATCCAACACCCGGGCCGCAAGCGCCCGTTGCGCCGTGTACGCGCCACGCACCTGCACGTCCTTGTCCCCCGCGGCGGCCTTGGCCTGTGCCATCGCGCTTTCGATCCCGTCGGTCACGTAGGTCACCAACGGATAGCCCCAACGGGCGGCGGGGCCGGGCGGGCGGTGACTGGGCACGAAGATCGGGAGACCACCGTGATCACCGCCCCAGTGATCCATGAGCTCGGCAGTGCGTCGTCCCGCGAGCACCGCACCGGCCGTGTTCCATTCGTCCTGGAATTGCGCGGCCGGCCCGGACGGCGGGCCGGACTCGTCCTCCGGGCCGGCCCACTTGTGCAGTCGTTCGCCATCGTCGCCGCCTAGAAAATCGTTTGGATCGGCGATGTATCCGTCGAGTGACATCGACATGTCGAGCACTGATGCGGACACTTCGACCTCCTGTGGTTTCGATCCAGACTGGTTCAACTGTGCTGTAGACCCGGCATGGCGGCATTACTCATCGGGCATCGCAGCGGCAACAGCTCACGTGAGCCTGCTTGCCTCTTGAGTCGCCATCGTCGTCGTCGAGGCGGGCGAGATCCAGACGGCGGCCCGCGCAAGCGCCGTCAAACACGCGGTGACCGTCCGGCTGATTGACCTGCCCTGTGCATGCCGTCACTCCACGAGCCACATTTCGTCGGTTCCCCCACCGGGGCAGGACACCCCCGATGCGCCGACTCCAACCCGGGCGCACGGCGCAGGACCAAAGGGCGGCGGCCGTCGGGCCCATGAAAGAAATCCGGGACGGGCCTGGGGCTCCGTCCCGGATCTCGTCACTGCCGCCGCGCTCACCGCTGCAGCGCGGGCTCCTCGCCGTCGGCGAGCGACTGTTGACCGCCCGGCAGCTCCGCCGCTGGACGGGACAGCCGGCTCGGCCACCAGATCCGCCGGCCGATCAGCAGGGTGAGGGCGGGCACCAGGACCGACCGCACCAGCAGGGCGTCGAGCAGCACGCCGAAGGCGACCAGGAACCCGACCTCGATCAGCATCACCAGCGGAAGTGTGGCGAGGACGGCGAACGTGGCCGCCAGGACCAGGCCTGCCGAGGTGATGACGCCACCGGTGGCGGAGAGGGCTTTGAGCATGCCCTCTCTGGTGCCGAGACGCACGGTCTCCTCCCGGGCCCGGCTGGCCAGGAAGATGTTGTAGTCGACGCCGAGCGCCACCAGGAACAGGAATGCCAGCAGCGGCACCGAATAGTCGATCCCCTTGAACCCGAGGATCGTGTCGAAGACGAACACGCTGCCGCCGAAGGCTGCGGCGAATGAGACGATCACGGTGGCCATCAGGACCAGCGGGGCCACGATCGCGCGCAGCAGCAGCCCGAGGACGATCAGGACGACGGCGAGCACCAGCGGGATCACCAGCTTCTCGTCGCGCTCGGTGGTCACCTCGGTGTCGAGGTTCTCCGCACTCGGCCCGCCGACGATCGCCTCCGCCCCGCTCACCGCGTGCACGGCGGTGCGCACCCGCTTGATCGTGTCGTACTCCGCGACGGTGTCCGGCGCGTCCTTCGGGAACACCGAGATGTTGGCCCAGCCACCGCTGGTCTGCTCCGGGATGGCCAGGGCCACCCCGCGAGTGTCCTTGACGATGTCGAGCACCCGCTTCTGGTGCGTCGGCCGCGTGAAGACCGTCATCGGCTGGCCGCCGAGCTCCGGGAAGTGCTGGCGGAGAACGGTGAAGCCGGTGACCGATTCCGGCGCGGACAGGAACTGGTCCTGCTCCCGCAGGGCGCCGGTGTTGCCCGCCAGCCCGAGGGCGAGCACGCCGAGTACTCCGAGCGAGCCGAGCGTCGCCACCCACCGGCGGCGGCTGATTGCGGTGCCGAGCCGTCCCCACAGTCCCGGTTTCTCCTCCACGGCCGTGCTGAACCGCGGGATGGCCGGCCAGAAGATCCGCCTGCCGAGCACTACGAGCACCGCCGGGAACAGCGTCAGCATGGCCACCAGCGCGCACAGGATGCCGGCCGCACCGATCGGGCCCAACCCGCTGGTGCTGTTCAGGTCCGCGACGAGCAGGCAGAGCAGGCCGGCGACCACGGTGGCCGCGGACGCGACGATGGCCGGCGCCGCGCCGCGTAGCGCGTGGACCATCGCGGCCCGGACGTTCTCGTGGTGGTGCAGTGCCTCCCGATATCGAGCGATGAGCAACAGCGCGTAGTCCGTGCCGACGCCGAATACCAGGATCGTCAGCAGCGCCGAGTTCTGGTCGTTGACCACGATGCCGAAGCCCTTGACGAGCAGGTAGACGGTCCCCATCGCGGTCAGTGCGGCCGCGCCAACGGCCACCAGCGGGACGATCCACAACACCGGGCTCCGGTAGGTGAGGATGAGCAGGAGCGTGACGACGACGATGGTGGTGAGGAGGACCTGCACGTCGATGCCGTCGAAGACGGCGTCCATGTCGCCGTCGATCGCGCCCGGGCCGGTCACGTCGAGTTCCAGGCCGGAGGGGCGGTCCTTCGCGGCGTCACGCAGCGGGCCGACGATTTCCTCCGGTGCGCCGTAGGTCGTGCTCACATCGAGGGTGAACATCATCGCCTTGCGGTCGGTGGAGGGGCTCGTCGGTGAGCCCTCGTCGTCCTCGTCGGCCGCCGCCTTCGCCTTCGGCGGGTACTGCTTGGCAAGGGTGTTGTAGTGGCGCTTGACCGTCGCGCGGTCGGCGTCGGTCATGCCGCCGGCGCGGTGGTACACGAAGACGAACGTGTTGTTGTCCCCGCCGGGGAGACTGTCCTCCAGCACCGCCACCTTGGTGGACTCGGCACTGGCCGGCAGGGTGTCCACGGCGCTGTCGGTGGTGACCGAGCTCAGCTTTCCGCTCAGCGGCACCATGCCCGCCGCCAGCACCAGCCACAAGCCAATCACTAACCACGGCACCCACCGGCCTGCCAACCGACCGGCCGGCGCTTCACCGGCCGGCGCTGTGTTGACTGCCATCACTAGCCTCCTACATACGGGTTGCATCGCTTGTCTGGATGCCGACTTCCTAGCGAGCGAACCTGAGACGACTGTTAATACGGTGCTCAGGCCGGTTGGCCGAACCATGTGCCCAGTGCACGCACCAGCGTGGTGGCGTCGAGGTCCGCCCGGTGGGCAAGGCCCGAGCGACACAGCCGTCGGGCCGGATGAGCAACGCGTCGACGTCCACCCGGTCCGTGCGGGCGGTGACGGTGTTGACCCGTCCGGTCCACGCGGCCGCGGCGTCGCGGGCCTCCGCGCGGTCGACGAGGCCGAGCAGGAGCCCACGCCCCTCACGCAGCAGGTCCGCCGACCGGGTCACCGCGGTGACGACGTCGCCGGGGCGGGCCACTCCAGCGTCACCTTCATGTCCGGGCACAAGGTGCCGACGAGCCGGTGGTCGTCGCCCAGGTCGCACCGGACGTCCATTCCGGCGAGCATGCCGGCGACGTACCGGTGGGCATCGCCGAGGTCCATCAGACCGGAGAACATCTCCCACAGCGCCCTCGTCGGCGGGTCGGGTCGCACTGCTGGGCGTCGTCGTTGATGCGGGCCAGGGGGTGCCCTGGTCGGTGGAGCGGAAGACTCAGGTGACATCCTTGACGGTGCCGATCAGGTACAGGGCCTGGTAGTTGGCGCCGGGCTCGGCCTTGCCGAAGCCGAGGGCGGAGGAGGACTGCACGGACCTCAGCCTGGTGAAGGTGCGGCCGCCGTCGGCGCAGTGCAGTGGTAGACCTTCGCGACCGGGACTTCGATGCTCCCTGCGGCGATGGCCTGGAACTGGCGGGCGAAGACGTCGGCCGGCAGATCGGCGTCCTGACCGCCGTAGGACGTCAGCCGCACCCCGCCCGGGATCATGAACGGGGTGAAATCGGGGATCGTCCACTGGCCCGCCAGGGCTCCGGTGAAGCAGACCGTGCCGTGCCGACGGACGGCGTTGAGGGTGTCGGCGAGGACCGAGCAGCCCACCAGCTCCAGTGCGGCGTCGACACCGTCCGGCAGAGGAGGACTGGACGCACGGAGTGGTCCCCGGGCAGGAGGCCGGTTCATCCTCGCGGCAGGCGTGACGGGACCAGGCGACGGGCCATGAGCAGGGTCATCGACCAGTGGACCAGCGCCTCCGCGCTGGTGGTGCACTGCTCGAAGTCGCGCACCAGGCGGCGGATTCACATCAGGTGGGCGAACATGTGCTCGACGATCCACGGTTTGCGCAGCACGATGAACTCTTCCTGGTCGTCGCTGCGTTTGACGATCGCCAGGACCAGGGCGAACGTGGCCGGGCAGTACTCGACGAGGCTGCCGGTGTAGCCGCCATCGGCCCAGATGAGGGCTAGGCGAGGGCTAGGCGATGGTGCGCCTCGGCCACCTGCTCAAGCAGGACCAGGGCAGCGGTGCGGTCGCCGCCATCCGCGGCGGTGACCATCACGCCCAGCAGCAGGCCGAGGGTGTCGACCACGACGTGCCGCTTGCGGCCGTTGACGAGCTTGCCGACGTCGAAGCCGCGGCTGTCCGCGCCAACGACGGCGTCCGCCGTGACGGACTGCGAGTCGATCACGCCGGCCGTCGGCTGCGCGTCCCGCCCCAGCTCCTCGCGGACCCTCGCGCGCAACCGGTCGTGGAACTCCTTGACTAGGGCGTTGTCGCACCAGCGGCGGAAGAATGCGTAGATGCGGTCCCCCGGCGGAAAGTCGACAGGCATCGCCCGCCACTTGATCCCGTTGTCCACGAGATACCGGATCGCATCGAGCACGGCCCGGTGGCAATACGCCTCCGGCCGGCCGCCCCGGCCACGCATCCAGCCCGGCACCGGCATCAGCGGCAGGCCCCTGGCCCACTCCGCGTCCGTCATGTCCGTCGGATAGCGCCGCTCACGCATCGGGGTGTCGGCAGCGTTCCCGAACCGGTGAGCCAGACGGTCACACTCCGGGGCCACCGAACTGGACCGCCCGGCAGCGACACGGAACACTGCGGCACCGGAGCCTCCTGATGTTGCTCGGTGATTCGACACCACCGAGCCGTTCAGGAGGCCCCACCCGCATGCCCCAAGCACCCCACGATCACCCAGCCGGGACTCCTGTACGACGATGGCGGCCGATCTTCAAGAGATCACTGTCGCTGAACTGGAGGGGCGATGGCGCGAATTGTTCATCATGGGCAGGAGATGTCCATTGTGTCAGCCCATGAGGGCATCGTGTGGCCGCTGTTCCTTGCCGGGTTGCCGGGAGATGAGACCCTCCTCGTCTCAGGGGCCGCGCACCCCGACCATCAACTGCGCCGCTGGGACGTGGCCACCGGGGAAGTCCTGTGGAAGACAAGAGACGGAGAGCTCTATCACGGGTGCTTCGGACTCGCGCTCAGCCTGGGCGACGGAAAGCAGATCCTCGCCGCAGCCACAGAAAACGGAGTGCAACGGCGGGACGCGAGCACCGGAAGTCCTCTCCCCGACATGCCGGACCTGACCCCTGGGACCATCTGGAGCGTCGACTCCTGTGCGATGGGAGATGGACGCGTCATGCTCATCGGGGCAGGAAACAACCACCTGGTTTACCGCTGGGATGCCATCACCGGCACCGCTCTGGGAGCACCACTCAGCGGACACGGGAGCAGTGTGAAGTGCGTGAAAGCGGACCGCGTGCCAGGACGCGGACTGCTGATCGCTTCGGCAGACGACGATGGAACAGTTCGCCTGTGGGACGGAGACAGCGGGAAAAGCCGGAGCACCTTCGCGGTGGGTGGCGAAGTAATGGACATCGACCTATTCGTGCCTCGCGCAGGAATCCCAGTGCTCACCTGCGCAGATATCGACGGTGTGCTGTACCGGTGGAACGCGGCGTCCGGCGAGCCCCTGGGGCAACCCATCGAGACTGGAGACAGGGTCGGCTCCTTGACTTCGGTGGCAGTCGCCGACGAACCCAGACTCCTCGTCTCCTCAGAGAGCGGCGTCGTACGCCAATGGCATGCCACGACCGGACGCCTCCTGGAGGACTCCATACACGGGATCTCCGTCGCTGCTCTGGCCCGTCCGGACGGCAGCATCATCCTCGCCACAGGGCTCGTGGACGGAGGCATCCACATTCGAACCCTTTCCTGAATCTCAGGTTGCCGTGGCCTCCGGAGCAGTCAGCGCCGGGAATCGCATGGCTCGGATGGATTCGACACCCATGAGCTGTTCATGAGGACCTGCCCGTATGCGTCAAGCGCCCCGCGACCACCCAATCGGGACTCCCAATCGACGCGCACCTCTCAAGATCGGAAAGACAACAGCTTCTCACCGGTTGTCAACGTTGGTCGGCGTTGATGCACCTCTGATGGCCCAGAGGCGACCCGAGGGACAGCCTTCCAGGACTGCTGGCGTCGTACGCAGCGTTTCTCAGGCCGTCGTGGCTCTCTCAGTTGGGTGCCCGCTGCAACAGAAAGTCGCACAGCACTCCTGGATCGCCCGACGTCACACACAGATGCGTGGCATGGCCCCTCTCAACGATGCCGAGCCCGATGTCGCTGACCTCCGCTCTCAGCGCATCAACTGGGACAAGATCCACAGAGCCGCCGCGGGCGTCGAGCGTCCAGGTCCCGTGGGTGCTTGTCACGCCGTCCTGCCATGGGCCCGGGTTGAACAGCTCGGTGGGAAGGTCCGTCGCTGAGAAACGCCCATCTGCTCCCAACTGGATCCAGCCGACTCCGCCCTCCATCTTCCAGGTGCCGATAATGGCAGTGCGGGAAGGGACCGTCGTGAGTCGCACTTCCCGGCTCCTGATGGTGGTAACCACCCAAGTAGCAGTGACTGTCACCACCAGGCCGGCCAACGCGCAAGCCCACAAGCGGCGCAACCATCTCTGCTTCGGCCTGAACTTGTCCACTGCCCCTCCTGGTCTCCGCACCTCGCCCGAGATCGCAGGTTGCTGTGGATGATCTCGTGGTAAGACCTGTCCTACCAGGGCTTTACGTCTGTCCGCAGTTGGGTCCCGGATCATCCGTCGTGCTCATACATGGGTTGGTCTACGCCGCTTCGCGCAGACCATTTCGCCGAGAAAACGTCACGGAACCTCTTTCATCCTGGGGTCTGAGGAGTGAAACAGGCAGGTCAGCGTGATGGTGACGTGGCGAAGCCCCTCGTCGTTGGTGTGGTGATCTCACTCAACGCGCCGACGGTCCGGGGGGGGCTTCGTTAGTTCCGTATCGTGTCCTGCTCGACATCCCGTACGAGCTGGTCGAGCATGTCTCCTGGCGCGTCCACACCCGAAGGCATGAACTTCGCTCACCATGGCGGAAGTTGAGCTGCTTCAAGCAGGGCCCGCTGACACTGGCCCACCTGCGGAAGAACGAGACGCTCGCACAGGTCGGCGCCGGGTTCGGTGTCGGGAGGCGACGGCCTTGCGCTACGTCGACGAGATGCTTGAGGTCCTGGCCGCCTGGGCGCCGGGCCCGTATGAGGCCCTTCGGGCCGGGCGAGGGGGACTTCGTCATCGTCGACGGGACGCTCATCCCGACCGACCGCATCAAGGCGGACGAGCCCTACTGCTCACTGAAGCACCGCAAGCACGGCATGAACGTACAGGTCATCGCGGCCCCGGACGGCACACCACTGTGGTTCTCACGCGCGACACCAGGACGTACCCATGACCTCACCGTTGCCCGCGCCCACGGCATCATCCAAGCATGCCGGACCCGACAGATCCTCGGCCTGGCGGACCGCGCCTACCAGGGTGCCGGCGCCACTGTCCGCACCCTCTATTACCACCACAACGAACAGCCCGAGCACTACCGGGAGTTCAACCGTGACCACGCCCGGCTGCGGGCTCCCGGCGAACGCGCCTTCGCGCAGCTGAAGTCCTGGCGACTCTTACGGCGAGCCCGATGTTCCACCGGAGCAGCTGGGCTGACGCCTAGGCCGCCCACCGCCCGAGGGTGAACGCGTCGCCCTCTCGATGGATTTCCACGGCACCCGCCCCGCCGAAGTGTGCGGGGACGACCAATTCCCCTTCGTCGGCGGCTCGTTCGAGGATCCGACGGCGACTGGCCACTGCTTGCTCCGCATCAAGGCAGAAGCAGCTGTTGCAGGAGGGTGTGAGGATCTGCACCGGGCTGTGCAGAAGATCACCGACGAAGACCGCCCGATCGCTCCCGGATGCGAGCCGCAGCACGGATGAACCGGGTGTGTGGCCTGGCGCAGACTCCAGAGTGAGATGTTCATCGATGCGGTGGGTACCGTCCCACAGGACGGTCTGTCCGGCCCGGTGGACGGGCATGATGCTGTCCTCGTAGATCAGCCGGTCATCCTCCCGGCGGCCGTCCCCGTACGAGTTGGCCGGTCCGAAGTGGAAGTCGTCCGCGGCCGGGATGAGATACCGGGCGTTGGGAAACGTGGGCTCCCACCCTCCGTCCACACCGACGGTGTTCCAACCGACGTGATCACCGTGGACGTGGGTGTTGACGACGACGTCCACGTCATCCGGCCGGACTCCGGCCCGCGCCAGCCGGCCCAGGAAATCGCCCTGCCAGTGGTGGAACTGCGCCGAGCCGGGCCGCTCGCGCCCGTTCCCCACCCCGGTGTCGACCAGGACGGTCCGTCCGCCGCTGCGCAGCACCCAGGTCTGCAGCGCCACCACCGCCCGGTCGCTGTCCGGTTCCCAGTGATCCGGCGCCAGCCAGCCCTCGTTGCCCTTCCACACCTCGGCGCCGGACTCCGGAACCAGGCCGCGTGCCGGCGCAAACGCCCCTTGCCACTCGACGACTCGGATGACCTCGACATCGCCGAGCACGATGCTCTGCAGGCTCTCGTTCTTCATGCCGTCGACTCTAGGAAGGGCAGACGAGCCTCTCAATGCCTGTTCGACTCATTCAGATACGCATCCGCCTCACCAGTGACGCTCTCGGTAGTCTGGCCTGATGGATGTAGTGAGCGACGCAGTTTCGGCAGTGCGCGTCGGCCGGCCATCCTCAAACCGGGTGCGAGTGAGCGGGACCTGGTGCACGCGACTCGCCCCGTACGACGGGGCGGGCTTCCACGTGATCCTGGAGGGCAGTTGCTGGCTGCTGCCCGACAGCGGCTCGCCAGTCTCACTCGGCGCGGGTGACGTGGTGCTGCTGCCGCACGGCACAGGACACGTGATCGCCGACGCCCCCGCCGATGCGACGACCGTGAAACAGGCGGTGCCGTTCGAGCAATGGCTCGACGACAGGGGGCCGCGCCGGCCCCGAGCCACCTCCGGCGAGGTGCAGATGCTGTGCGGCAAGTACCGGCTCGACCGCAGTCGCATGCACCCGCTCATGGCGGAACTGCCGAGGGTCGTCCACCTGCCGAACCGAGTGGGCGCCCACCCCGAACTGCGCGCCGCCGTCGACCTGCTGGGCCACGAGCTGGGCACACAGGGACCCGGCTCCTGCATCGCGGTACCCAGCCTGCTCGACCTCCTCCTCGTCTATATGATCCGCTCCTGGGCAGCCCAGGGCACGAGCGGCACCTGGCCAACCGTACTGGGCGACCCCGTGGCGGCCGCCGCCCTACGAGCGCTGCACTCGGACCCGGCCGCCCGGTGGACCAACGATCTCCTGGCCGCCGAGGCAGGCGTGTCCCGCGCCACCCTGGCCCGCCGTTTCACCACCCTGGTAGGCCGCCCGCCGATGGCGTACCTCACCTGGTGGCGCCTGACCTTCGCCGCCACCCTGCTGCGCGACACCCCGGACCCACTGGCCGCCATCGCTCGCCGCGTCGGCTACGGCACCCCGTACGCCCTCTCACATGCCTTCAGCCGAGAATTCGGTACTACCCCGGGCCAGTACCGGGCAGAGACAGCGGAGCGGTCGGCCTCCACTGATGCACCCGCCTGATCACACAGACCCGTCAAGAGATCAGGCGCCAGCTGGAGGACGCGTCGTACAAGCTCTGTGTGGTCACTGTCACCCGCCAGCTGGAGGGTCTCTCTGGATACCGGACCAGGCTCCAGCGGGCGATGATCGTAGACTCGTGGCGTCGATGTGGTCGACGTTCGACGGCACGGTGCCAGCGGGCGGGTGGGAGGCACACTGTGTGCAAAGTGGATCACGAGGCCGCAGCGGTGACCGCGACGGCAGCCCTGACGGCGGCCCACCCACACCTGAGGCAAGAGGCTTCTCCGCATCCGGCGCTGGAAGGGTGCGAGGACGTGGGGTGGTCGTCCATTCCTGGCTGCCCGGTTGATGTCCCGGTCATCCTGCGCGGGCTGCTCGATCCCGACGCGGCTGAGATGGCCGAGCGAGCACTGGACTGGCTTGTGATGTCAGGGCCGATGTCCATCAGCGCCACGATGCCGGCGGTCGTCCCCTATCTGCTGAGACTGGCTGCCGATCCATCGATCCCACGCCGGAACGAGTTGTTCGGGCTCGTGCTCATAGCCGCCGTCCTGTCCGCTCCGACCGATCCCGGCAACGCGTGGGACCTCGCGGTCAGCGGCCCCGAGGACGACCACCCTGAACGGGCCCTCTGCCGAGCGGCATTCGTTGCCGACGCGGCATGGGTGCGGCGTCTGCTGGCCGACGACGAACTGCTGGCCAGCCTTCATCTGGACGAGGACGATCGGGCATCACTGGCCCAGGCGGCCGGACTGTGACGTGCAACGCCCCGCGCAGCCCGACGGTCACCTTCGCTCCCGCCCGTGCTCACAGTCATGGCTCAGATGTTCAACGAAGTGCTCGCTGGCATCTTCCGCTTGTCAGTGCGGCTTGAGCGCCATCAACCGTCGAGCGCGCGGGAGGCGTCGATAAGGAAGCCGACCCCGGTAGGGGCAGTTCTGGCACAACGGCACCGGGCCCCGATGGTGCCACTGGTGTAGTAGCCCCTGGGCATCGGCGATCAGGTGGGCTGACTGCTGGCGAAGGCACCTGGAACCGTGAGTGACCACAAGGGGGTAGGGCTGGAACTTCGCCGGTAACGGGGATGCCCCGCCGACCACGGGGGTCGGCGAGGCATCCCGGTTGTGTCGTCGGTGCGGGTCAGCTCATGTAGCCGGCCACGTCCGCGAGCACCTGGGTGGTGCTGCTGACGTAGAGATCGATCTTGCCGTCGGAGCCGACCGGCACGATCACCTGGTTGGCGATCGTCTTGCCCGCCACCCAGTTCAGGTTGGAGGCCGTTGGACGGGTGCCGCCGTCGGCCCAGGCGGTGAGGTAGCCGCTGCCGGTGGTGCCGGTGACGGTGACGGTCAGTACGACGGCCTTGACGCCGGTCGGAATACCGTCGGCACCGGCGATCGGCAGGGCCAGTGTCTTGCCGGCGCCCAGTGCCGTCGTCGTACGGGTGTCCAGCAGGCGCAGCGGGGTGACCGTGTGGAAGGCCGAGCCGCTGGTGGAGAAGTAGCCGGAGACGTCGGCGATCACGTGGCTGGTGCCGTGGACGTAGAGGCTGACGTTGCCGTCGGAGCCGATCGGCACGACGACCAGGTTGGGGACGGTGGTCCCGGTGGCCGCCCAGTTGACGTTGGAGGCGGTCGGGCGGGTGGCGCCCTCGGGGTAGGCCTCCAGGTAGCCGGAGCCGACGGTCTGGGTGGCCGTCAGGTTGAGCACCACGGAGGAGGCGCCGGTCGGCACGCCGCCGTGGCCGCGGACCTTGAGGCTGACCACCGCGTTGGTGATCTTGGTGGTGGTGGGGATGCCGACCTTGGAGCGGGTGTCCAGCAGGCGGGCCGGTTTCAGCGCCGTGTACATGGACCCGGTGGTGTTGTTGGTGTAGTAGCCCTGGACATCGGCGATCAGGTGGGTGGTGCTGCTGGTGTAGAGGTCCACCACGCCGTCACCGGCCACCGTGACGGTCGACGAGGCGGCGATGGTCTGGCCGGCGCCGGTCCAGTTGAGGTTGCTGGTCGACGGCTTGGCGGTGCCGTCGGCCCAGGCGATCAACGAACCCGAGCCGGTGGTGCCGGTGACGGTGAGGTTGAGCACGACAGCGGTCACGCCGCTGCTGGGGATCCCCCCGGCGCCCTCGATCTTGACCGGGGCGGTGCCGCCCGCGACCAGGGGTTTGGTGGACGGGATGGAGCTGAGGCCCCAACCGGTGCCGTTGCGGGTGTCCAGCAGGCGCTTGGGGCTGCTGAGCGGGTGGAAGGTGGAGGCACCCGTGGCCGCGGTGCCCTTGGCCGCGCACAGCGAGGTGATCAGGCCGGCCTCCTTGGGCGAGCCCAGGCCGGTGACCTCGTCGTAGCCGGCCGCCGCCGTGTAGCCGGTGGTGTATACGGAGTTGTTGCCGCTGGTGACGTCCCAGAAGTTCGTCGGGTAGCTGCTCCGCGCGGCCTTGTACAGGGCGTTGTTGAGGAAGCCGACCCGGCCGTTCGCCTGGCAGGCCGTACTGGCGTTGGCCTGGACGATCGCGGCGGCCCACGTCGGGGCCGCGCCGCTGGTGCCGCCCAGGATGCCGGGCTCGGGGCTGGACGAGTCGGCGTCATCCAGGGTGTATATCGGGTAACCGTCGTTCGGGTCAGCCAGCGCAGCGACATCCGGAACGGCGCGCTTGGTCGTGGTGGCGACGCCGCCCTGGTAGATGACGGGGCCCCAGCGTGAGGAGACACCGCCGCCGCTGCCGCCGTCCTGGGAGACCCCCCACGCCTTCTGGGTCTTGGTGCTGCCGGTACCGGTCATCGTGGTGCCGCCGACGCCGGTGACGTAGGGCTGGCTCGCGGGGTCGTCGACGGCCTTGGCGGTGGAGCCATTCGTGAGGTAGCAGTCGCTGGAGCCGTCGTCGCCCGAGGCGGCTACCACGCTCTGGCCCTGTGCCGCGGCCTCCGCGAAGATGGCGTTCTCGGCGCTCGCCGTCGCGCCGGCCAGGACCAGCTCGCACTCACCCCAGCTGGTGGTGATGACCTGCGCCTGGTCGTCGGTGACCATCTGCTGGTAGACGTCGAGCACGTTCTGATCGGTCGCGGTTTCAGCGTCCGGCCCCTGGTAGTCGATGATGCTCGCGCCCGGCACCAGGCCTATCAGGTCCTCGATGTCGAGCGCCGTCTCCGTACCGACCCCGTAACCGTCCTGGTCGGTTCCGGCCGGGGTGCCCGACCCCGCGGTGGTGTCCACGTAGCGGTAGGACACCGAGGTGTCGGTGCCCACGCAGGACTGGTATGTGGCGATGCTGTTGGGGTCGGAGTTCTCCAGCTCGAACACGGCGACCGTCTGCCCCGCGCCGGCGGTGGCGGAGCTGGTCATGCCGTAGTTGGCGGCCAGCTTCCCCGGGCTGTAGTAGTCGGTGCCGTCGGCGAAACCCGCCTGGGCCGCGGCGTCGGTGAAGGCGGAGCACATCCCCGGGGTGTACGTCCGGGGGGCCACCGTGCGTGGGTGGATGCCGGTGACCGAGTCCGATCCGCTCAGGTGGCGTACGGCCGTGTGGTGGCTGGTGATGGAGTTGACGTTGCTCAGGCCCACGATCCCGCTCACCGATGCCGCCACGTCGGCGGGCAGCGCCGGGGCCGAGGCGTTGAGATAGTCGATCGTGCCGTCCTTGAGCCGGACGTTCTTGAATCCGGTGCCGAAGGCGTGCGACGCCTGCGCGACGGTAGCGGTGACCGGAAGGGACAGGCCGTCGGAACTGAGCTTGCCCGGAGTGAGGCCGCCCGCCTTCAGCGCCTGGGCGACTGCGGCGATGGTGGCCTGGGTAGGGCCGAAGGCGGAGGCGAACTCCCCCTTGGCCAGGTACTGGTGGTACCGCGGGTTGCCCGGGGTGGACACCGCTGTGATGAAGTCGGTCAGCGCCTGCGGGTCACGCGGGGAGAGATTCACGCTGAGATGCAGCGTGGTTCCCGAAGCGGTCGTGCCGGCAGCGGTCGCGCCGACCGGGACGCGGGGGGCCGTGCCTATGCGCTTGGGCGCGTGCGATCCCGTCTCGGCCCCACCGTTAACCGCGCCATAGGCGGCGGTGGCGGCAACGGTGAGAACGACGGCGGTGGTGGTGACCGCCGCGATCCCGCGCACCCGTCCGCCGGTCTTGCCCGCCGCGTGTCTGGAACGTCCCAGCGAGGCATGGACCTTTTTGAACATGCAGAAACTCCCATAGAAACTGACACACCGTCATATCCGTTGACAGGCGGGAACGGCGGTCGAGGCCGCACTCTGGCAGCCGAGCCGCGTGCATCGGCATGTGCGCACGCAGAAGCAAATGCCCTGAACCAGACGTGTGTAGGTTTCCTATCAAGAGTTGACAGATGTTGTCCTCGGCCCCAGGGAAACCATGGGGGGACCTTTACGACCTGCAGACCAGAGCAACCCCCCTTGCGCCACCGGATCCTTGGAGCGCGGCGGCCTGCCGCCTGCCGTTGCGTGTGAGGTCCGAGGTTTACTCGTTCATGATCTACCGATCGACCGTCCGTGGTCCGACGCGTCATGGCCTGCCGATCGTCGCGTACCCCACCGCCGCCCTGCCCGCCGACAGGGCGCTGTCGCGACACGGACCGATCAGTGCCGGCGTGATGGCGCGCGGCCACGTACGAGGCGCTTACGTGGAAATCCTGGCCCTTCGGATCGTCCCCGCCGGGCCCTGGAGGGTGCAGTACAGGGGCGGTGCAGCAGCCGGCTGGGGGGATGTCGGTGCTCGTGCGCAGGTTTGGTATGCGGTGAGGGTTCCATGGGACAGGCTGGCGGACGAGAGCCCGAAGGTGTCCGAGGCGCTGGTAACGATGCTGGTGCTGCGACTGCGCCAGAGGGCGCGGGCCGTCGACGGCAGCGGCGGGGACGGCGGCCGGGACCTGTTCGAGTACACCGCCGGGGGTGAACTCCTCGTCTACGAGGCGAAGTCGTTCACCGGCCGCATGGACCAGACGCGCCGCAAGCAGGTCGTACCCTCGCTGGTGTCGAAGGCCCGCCTGGCTTTGTCGCCGCGAACCGACAGCGCGTGCAGGTGAGTTTCGGCAGCACTGCGTGATCGGTCGGCGGAGGAATGTCGGCCGGTTTCGGCAGCGCCAAGGCTCTGCCCGGTCTGCTCACTCACCTGGTGCGAGATCATCCTCGTGTTTTCGCTGCCCGCCACGGAGTGAGAGGACGAGAAGACGTGGATGTGTATGAAGCCGTGAACAGTCGCAGGGCCGTGCGGGCGTTCAGCGATGAGCCGATACCCAAAGAGGTACTCGAACGAGTGCTGGCTGCGGCAACCAGGGCTCCGTCGAGCGGGAACCTCCAGCCATGGCACGTGTATGTCGTGACCGGCGAGCCCCTGGCCGAACTGAAGCGGCGCGCGACGGCCAGGGCGCTGGCGGGCGACCCGGGTGACGAGCGGGAGTATCCGATGTACCCGGCCGGACTGGACTCGCCGTATCTGGACCGCTTCGCCGCCGCGGCTGCCCAGCGGTACAAAGCGCTGGGAATCGAGCGCGACGATCCCGACAGGCCCATGAAGATCGCCGCCTTGAACTCGGAGGCGTTCGGGGCGCCGGTCGTGCTGTTCTGCTACCTCGACCGGACGATGGGGCCCGGACAGTGGGGGGACGCGGGGATGTATTTGCAGACGGTCATGCTGTTGCTGAGGGCGGAAGGGTTGCACAGCTGCCCCCAGGTGATGTGGACGATGTATCGCAAGACCGTCAGCCAGATGGTCGGAGCCGATGACGGGCTCGTGCTGTTCTGCGGTGTCTCGGTGGGATTCGAGAAGGAAGGCGTGCCACGGCTGCGCACCGGCCGGGCCGACATGGCAGAAACAGTGAGCTTCCTCGGAGTGTGACGCCCTGACCGGTGATCCTCGCAACGGACGGGTCGTCAGTCCGTGCCGCTCCGCTCATTGCGGCCCGGCTTTGGACTTCGGCGGCATCCATGCCCCCTCACCACGTAGAGCACTTCGATGCTCCCACCGCAAGCACCCAGGTGGTGTTACAACTTAGCGATACTGCGCGCCGATGAGGCCGGGTGCTGTCCTCGCTGACCGACAGGCGGTGTCACGACTCACGCGCACAGCCATCCGCCACCAGCCCGACCGCTGGGACCTGCTGGTGCCGAGCGACCACAACCCCGCCGAACTGCGGTGGTTCGACGGCCTGCCTGAGGAGTTCCCGTTCGTACGGGAGTGGTGCGGGCGCAGCTGGCTGGACGAGAGTTCGCCGCCCGTCCCGACCTGGTGCGTTAGGCGCTGCAGGAGTCCGGCGACTACATCCTGGAGAGGATCGCCGATGCACGGGGCGAGCGGGACGTCCTCCTGGGCGGGCTGCCCGACTACCTGGAACGGGCGAGCGCGCTGCATGCGCGGGCCCAGGAGATCTCCCCGCACTACGCGGTGCACACCACGCTGGGCGCTGTCCGGGCAGTCGGCCGTGCACCTGACGTCCAAAAGGCCCGCCCCGGCGGGCAGGCGGCGATCCGCTTCGCTGGCCGGATTTGGTTCCCGGGCGGCGAAAAGCGGGAGGTTGAGCGGCGGCGCCGGTTCGAGGAGACGATGCGCTTCGGCGGCGAGGTGGAGGCACGGATACCGTCTGATCCGTGGCTTTAGCCGCAGCGGTCAGCCACGGCCATTCCCAGCTACGAGGCCCGGCGCCGACTACTACGTGGGGGCGGCGAACGGGTTCCCCTCGGAAACCGGTGGGCCGCTCAACTGTGCTGCAGGCGGGACAGGCGTCCAATCCGGGCCGCGGTGATCCTGCCACCACCTGCCGATGGCGTGGAACTTCTCCTCGAACCCGCGATCCCAGCAGAGGAAGCCGGTGATTGGTACCCGCAGGCGAGTACGACGGCCACCCGCTTCGTAGATCACAACGGTTTGGGCACCATGGAAACCTTCGACGCAGATGGCCTGAACGTTCGACCACTGGATGGTCCGGCGACGGAGGTTGTGCACGATGGCTGTCGACTCCGTGAGAGTGACGCCGAAGTGCTGCCCGGTGATCAACAGCACCATCAGCATGGCGCCCCACAGGCCGATTGACTCGGCCATCTCAGCTCCGACGGGCTTCCAGCTCATCCACTCCCAGACCTTCGTGCCCCAGACGATGGCAAGGAGGGGCAGAGCGGGCAGTACGGATTGGAGAGGTGTAGACCGGTAGCGAATGCGCTCCGGCGGCCTAGCCATGGCCGGCGATTGCTCCACCAATCCCCACCTCTCACACAACGCAGCCAACGTGGGCGCGTGATCACTCGGGCAGTGTGGCGGACCGGAAGCGCGCTGTCCATCGCCTACGACTGCTGGCGGCCGGAGCGGGTTTCCAGGTCATCGACAGTCTCGTTTTTCGCGGTCCTTCAGCCCTACAGCGAGCGTTCACAATCCACCCAATCCCCGTACGCGCGACGCAAAGACCTCCAACAGTGACCGTTCGGGGGTCTTGATGCTGTGGGGCTAACAGGATTTGAACCTGTGGCCTCATCCATATCAGGTCGATCACGGGGGTCTGCCAACGTCGACCAACCGCCCCCGCGCCTCGGCCAATCGTCCTCGGAGGTCCGGCGCTGACCGCTGCTGTTCGCGCTTGTTGCTGTCACCCACGGGTGTCAGCCGCCGCACGCGGTCTCGTCCGGCGTTCTCACCCCAGAACGATCATCCGGCCAGCGTGATGATGATCCCTGGGACTGCCCAACGCCAATCGGTGGTGCCCGGACTACGTCCGTTCTTCCATGCGCCGGTCTCCTGGTCCCATACCGCTCGGCGAGACATGTACGTGAGTCCGAGGCCGCCGACGAATATGATCCAGCCCAGGGCAGCCCGCATGGCGTACTCCCCCCCTCGGGGGTCGCAGTGTAGCGAGCTGGCCAGCCGTGACACACCCACCTCAACGAACCACCCTCCCCCGGCTCCCATCCCGTCTGCCGTCGACCCACACGCATGTGGAGCGGGCGCGGTCCCTGGCGTCCCAGGTGGAGCGCACCACTGTACGAACGACATGGACGCCAGCCACGTCTTCCTGGCTCTGCCTGGGGCGATGGCAGACGGGATGGGAGCCCCCGCGCACGCCACTACTCGGCCGGCACTCGCGAATGGCGTCCCATCCATCTCGGAGCCTGAGCGCCCCCGCCGGAGGCTCGTTCTGGACCGTGGCCGCTCTCTGCGGTGCTCGACTCATGACCTCCGGGCCAATCCACACGTGGGCGCGCGTCGACGCACTGTGTTGGTGGGGCCGTGAGCGGTGTGCAGGGGCGTTCACCTGCGTTCATTGGCGGCTCGACACCAGGGTGGATCTGCTCCAGGTCTCCGCTGAACGCTGATGAACCAAGCTGAATGAGACGGAAGCTGAGACGGGACCGTTCCACGGCCGTTGTCAGTGCCCTCGCCTAGTCTCCGGCCATGAGCATGATCGGTTAGTACCTGCATGTCACGGCTGCTGAGCTTGACCGAGCGATCCAAGACCCCGACTGGGCTCTGGCCTTCGTCGAAGAGGTCCCAGACGCAGAGGAGGAGCCGGAACCTTCCCCGGCGGAGGCGCGTCACTTCAGCACGTACAAGACCTGGGACATGCTCCGCTTCCTGATGGCGCGCACCGACTTCCCCGTGAACATGATCCACGGTGAGGAGCCGTTCGCCGAGGAGGCGGATTGGGGCTACGGGCCTCCGAAGTACCTGCGGCCTGAGCGGGTCCAGCTCGCGGCGGAAGCTCTGCGGACTACCAACTATGCCCAACTCATCAGTGGCGTGGATCCTGTGGAACTGACCAGCGTCGAGGTGTATCCCATCGGGTGGAGTGAACTCAGCTAACTGGAATGGGGGCGTCCCTGGTACGACGGCCTCACACAGTTCTTCGAGGCTGCTGCCAGGGCGGACGACGCGATGCTCGTCTGGTTGGACTGACGGGCCCGGACAGCTGTGAGACCTCACCTTCGGAAGCTGCGATCATTGGGGAGCTGTTCAGCGCTATTCCCCGCCTCATCTGGTGCGCCTGTGGTGCGCGCCAGGGTGCTCGTTGACCGCCGGAGCGACGGCGCGAACGACCCTCCCACTCAGTACGGCTCGAAGCTGGGGACCGCGGGCCTGATGTCACCGGCCTCGTCCATGACTTGCAGCCGGTTCATGAACGCGATGACGAAGTCGGAGAACGATCCATCGACGACTTCGCAGCCTTCCACATGGGCCATGGTCACGATCTTCCAACTGTCGGCGTGATGGTCGCACGGGAGTAAGAAGTGCTCGTCACCGCTGTAGTCATAGTTCCACGAGATGAGACCGCCGGGCTGTGGGTGGAACGGGTTAGGGAAGTCGTCGGGATGTTGAGACCGTGCCTCGGTCCAGGTGCCGTGGATCTTGTGCATGCGCTCCAGGAGCGGAGTGCGCCCTTGTGGGTGGAAGACGACGAGTTCGTCGGCGATGACTCCGGGGCCGTAGGCGTCCAGGAACATCTTGAAGTCACTGGGCAGCGAAGACCCGACGTAGCGTTCGACTCCGCTCCAGTCGGTGAGGGCGAGCGCATGCAGAGACGGCGTGCCCAGTAACCGTGTCAACTCATCCAGCCCTGGCACTTGTCTACCTCCACCCATCCGACCGCGTATGGGCAACCCTGGCCGGGTACATGGCCCGGAAGCGGGGCGGCCAGTCCCCTTCTGTCTAACATGGCGCACGCTTTCCACTTGTGGTGGTGAGATGGTGGGCGTCGTTCAGGGTCGTTCAGCTGCGTTCACCGCTGTCCGGGAGTGCTACCGGCATCGGCCTCGGGTCCGCTGCGAACAGCCCTGAACCAAGCTGAACGAGACGGAAACTGAGACGGGGACCCGATGGAACGAGTGGAAGCCGAGCTGTTCACCGATTCCGGCAACGACGCCGTGGTGCGCCTGCCTGGCCGCCGCTTTCCTGGAGTCCTGATCCAGGGCGACACCCTCAGGATCCTCTCCGCCGACGTGGCCGAACTCGTCGAACTCTGCGCGGCCGGCGATCTGGAGGAGGCCCGCCAAGCGGCAAGCCTCCTCCAGGAAGAACTCGGGGCGAAGCTACAGCGCTACACCAATGCTCTCGACGCCCACGGAGAGCGACACCCCTTCTGATCCGTTTCTCTGGTTGCTGTACTTCGCTGCTGTACGCAGAATCACCCGCATGGGATCTATGCAGCCTCAGCTGAGCTGGCCGTTTGAAGAGGAGGTCTTCCCTCACGACTTGCTCGCGATCATCCAAAGGACTGTCTCCGCCGGGGAGTTCCCGGCCCTGACCGTGATCCACGATGACGAGGACGACTGGCTCGCGAGCGACAGCGTCCACGATCCCAACGGTGCTGGTGCCTCGTCGGTCCTCCACCTCCAGCACGTCGTGGACCTGGACCCATCGCTTTCCCAGCTGGCCACCATGTCACCTGGATACGTCGCGTGGCGATCAACTGCGTCCGATGCCTGGGTCATTGAGGAATGGACCTACGCCGATGACTCGCCCCGACTTCCTCTTGACCTGTGACTTTTCCCCGACTTAGCCGCTTGCCGGGAGAACTTTGACACGGATTCGACACGTCGTGTCCTGGCGGATCTGTACGGTGCGAACGACACACACGCTGGGACGAATGTTGGGGCACGCATGACGGAGTATCTGTCTGAAGCTGATCCGCGATGGGCTGAGCACTCTGGCGAAGAGGGGCACAACGGTGCCCCGGAATGGGGCCCGGAGGACTTGGAGCGCGCTACGAGGTTCTTGGCTGAACTCGCACCGCAGGCCCGGCAGATGCTCGAGTACCTGCTGCGCAACCCTGGCCGGAAGATCCACTGCACGGAGCTAGTGGATGTGGCCCTGAGCGGTCCCAATGAGGGCGCTCCGGCGCAGCGCGTGGCCGGCGTGGTGAGGGGAATGAACAAGGGACACAGCAACAGTGGACGGCGGCTTCCGTTCTACTGGTGGGAGGCTCCTGAGGGGAGCGCGGGCGCAACGTACGCAGTCCGCCCCTCGGTGGCAGCAGTGTTCCTGGCCGCTCAGCTCGGCGCTGCGTGATCTGCACAGCCACAACTGATCACCGGCGGCCGTGACCTGCGGCCACCTTATCGATCAACGCCCTGACCTGCTGCTGAGCTGTCGGTAGCTGTCGATGTCGGTCATCGTTGAACGCCCTTCCACGGCCCGAAAACGGCCCCGGGAGGGCGCTCATGCGCTGGGTGAATGTCAGGGTTGCGGAACTTCCATGCTCTACAACCGTGCCGTCTCTGGGGTTCCCCGCAACGGATACTCTGCGGCAATGGCGCGAACCGCAGCGGATTGTGTGCTGGACGGCTGGTACGGCCCGGCCACACCTGTTGTGCGCCAGCTGCGGGTCTTTCGACCACAGCGGGATGGCCAAGTCGTGTTGCGACGCTGGGTTCGCGTCCTGTTGGCCCGATGTACGGCCGTGGGCTTCACTGTTCTGGCCGTCCTGGAAGCGCTGCGCTGGGGTCCTCGGCCAGGGCATCAAATAACTGCCGCGATGGTGGGGGCGATCCTTCTGTTGCAGGCAGCCGCCCTGTGGCAGTGCTCGCAAATTCGCCTTGTCCTGCAGTCGGGAGAGATCATGCTGTACGGCCCGTTTCGTCGTGCGATCGTGCTGCACGAGGATCTACGGCGCATGTACCGCACCTCTCCGTCACGTGGCAATTGCAGACTGGTGCTGGAGACCCGGCAGGATCAAAGGTTCGAGCTCCTGTGGTTCGAAGATGTGCTGTGGGATCGCCTCTTCGACTTTTCGCGATTTTGCGAAGACGAACTCCGCGCTCACCTGCGGCGAGCGGGTCGGCAACTTCACGGCGGACAGCCTGGGAGACGGGTTTCCTTCTCGGTGATCGCCATGGCCTTGCTGGGCGTCTCTCTTGGGTCCGCGCTGTGCGGTGTCGTCCTTGCTCTCCGTTAGCCCAGTCAGGCTCCAGTTTGGAAGATCGCGTATGCGGATGGGGGTTGAGCTGGCGAGACGCTGACCTGTCGGTTCTCGGGACGCTCACCGGGGCTCCCGTTGTTCCCCGCCGATTGCCGCTCGATCCGGCATGCTGGGGGCACGGGCTGGCTCTCCGCCGTGATCTACAGCTCGCCCCACTCGGGCACGCACATCATGCGGTGAGCCGGCACGACAGGCTCGCCGGGCAACGGATCGACTCCACGGACCCGTACAGCCACGATCTCGGTCGTGACGCGGGATAGGTCGGGCAGCCTCATCAGGCGCCAACGGAAGGGCTCTGGGACGGCCTTGGCGGGCATCTCCACCGCAGCGAGGCTGACCCACCGGTCGTACGTGGTCGGGTAGATGCGCACAAAAGCACCGCACCTAGAGCAAATCGGAGGCTCGATCCATGACACGTCGTCGGGATCCGTGTCCGGCCCCTGCGGAGCGGTGGCGCCATCGGTCACGGCCATCTCGTTGGCGAAGACGTTCCAGCAGGTCTCGCAGAATCTAGTCATCAGGTCGATCCGCCCGCGCCCGCGCACGGTGGGGCTCGTTACCCCGCAGCGATGGCATAAGTGCGTATCACGATCCCTTATCGCCCCCATGTTCTTGAGTGTGAGCGAATCTGACCGGATCGCAGTAGGTCGCGATTTGGCCGTATTTGACGATCAAGGGAGCAGATGGCCATCCATGCCCGGTATGAGCTCGATCTGAGCCGGTGCCATGAGGCGTCACCCCTCGAAAAGAGGTGGGCTCGCGAGTCTCTGAGCCGGTACGATCCGCCTGGCCATGAGTCGTTTAGCGGCCCAGGACGTCGCGCTCGGGTTCGCCCCGACGCGGAAACCCCGGCTCGAATCCGGGCCGTGGCCACCTTCGACACCGTCCCCCTCGGCCCGCGCTGACCTGTCATCTCGATGCGAACTACAGGCGGGGCAGTTGCTACGGTCTACTGGCCACGTCAGACGGTCACGTGGGTCTTGTGGCGGTCAGTTGTGGCCACGACGGTTGCTGTACTCCATGCTGTACAGCAACCAGCTTGGAAGATCGCATATGCGGGTGGGTGCCAGCCTCGGTTCACCGACGAGGAGTGATCCCCGCAGCAGTCCGGTCGTCACGTAGAAGACGAACCCCCCGCTATGCCTGGCTGATCAGCACTCCGACAGCGCACAGGACGAGTGCAAGCCCCATCAGGGTATTCTTCCCGCTGCGGCTGGAAGCCTGCCGCTGGAGTTCCCGCGCACCGAGCAAGGCACCGCAGAGCAGGAAGGCGCCGGCAACGACCCGTCTGATCACCTGCATGGGCACTCACTCAATCCTTCACCGAGGTCTGCGGCGCTCACGGTACAGGCCCGTGCCAAGCCGCACCCGCTTCCCTCCTCGACCCACCGCTCACCCCAGCTCCCATCCCGTCCGCCGTCGACCCACACACCGTGGAGCGGGCGTGGTTCATGGCGTCCAGGTGGAGCGCGCCACTGTACGAACGACCTGGACGCCATGTGCCACGTCTTCTCGGCTCTGCTTGGGTCGACGGTGGACGCGATGGGAGCACTCCGCGCACGCCACTACGGGCCCGCAGCCGGGAACGGCGCCCCTCCACCCGGTGCCCCGGCCCATCCCCGCCGGAGGCATCGTCTTGACCGCTGGCCGGTCTATAGAGTGATCGGCTCATGGCCACCGGCCCTATCCACATGTGGGCGCGCGTCGGCGGCGGCAGCGCCGAGCGGGCCGAAGGCAGGAGCGCGGGCGCAGCCAGAGCCGGGATGCGCGGCCGGCGGAGCGGGGCGCAGCCGGGGTTTGAACCAGTTGAGAAATTTGTAACTCAGTCTGAAACGTGGGCCTGTTGGGTCTCTGCCCGAGAGTGCCTGTCGGGCTTGGCATCGGCTCGGAACTCGTCCAGGAGCTCGAAGAACATCTCCATGGCGGGCCTGCCGGACCGCTCTGCTTCACGTTCGATCTCTGCGGCCCAGCCGAGGGAGGAAGGGCGGCACTGGCGCTGACATAGCCACTCAGAGAAGCGGCTCTGGCTGCCTGGGGTCCAGAAGTCGAACGGCTCCGCGATGTCGTGGATCCCTAGCGCAAGGCGGTAGCCGGTGAGCATGGAGTCCAGGTGCTGCAAGGAGTTGCTGCGGACCCACATGCCCGGACGGAGTCGTACTTCCTCCAGGAAGTCGTACACGTCGGTGAGATCTTCGATGCGCCTGAGCCTGCGTCTCGTCCCGCGTACGTCTGAGTCGGTCATGCGGGCACTCTAATGAGAAGCAGCACCTGTGAAGGCCCTACGGGGCTTGAACTGGTTCGCGCAGGCTGGGATGTCGAGGCCCTGGCGGTGTGTGAGGGGCAGGAAGAGGGCTGGTTGGATCGTCCAGGTGATGCGGGTTCCGGCCTGAGTTACTGGCCCTAACAAAGCCTCTGGACGTGGCGGTGGGTGATCAGGCAAACGGCGATTCCGAGGAAGGCTTCGTGGATGTCGTCGCGGCGTTCCCAGCGGATGCGCAGGCGCCGGAAGCCGTGCAGCCAGGAGATCGTCCGCTCGACGACCCAGCGGAAAGTGCCCAGACCGGTGCCGTGCGGCTGTCCCCGTTCGGCGATCGCAGGCTGGATGCCGCGTTGCCGCAGGAGCCGGCGGTACTTGTCGTGGTCGTAGCCGCGGTCCGCGAAGAGTATGTCGGGCCGCCGACGCGGTCGGCCGACGACGCCCGCCACTGCCGGGATCTTGTCCAGCAGGGGCAGGAGTTGGGTGACGTCGTTGCGGTTTCCGCCGGTCAGTGACACCGCGAGCGGGATGCCCTGCCCGTCGGTGATGATGTGGTGTTTGCTGCCCGGACGTGCGCGGTCAACCGGGCTGGGACCGCTTTTGGGCCCCTGCGTGCGGCCCGGACGTGGGAGGAGTCGATCACCGCCCGCGACCAGTCCAGCTGGTTCTTCGACCGAAGCTTGTTCAGCAGCAGTTGGTGCAGCTTCTCCCAGACGCCGGCCTCGTTCCAGGCAGCGAGGCGGCGCCAGCAGGTCATGCCCGAGCCGAAGCCCAGCTCCTGGGGCAGGTACTCCCACTGGATCCCGGTGTGCAGCACGAACAGGATGCCGCACAAGGCCTGCCGGTCGGGCACTCGCGGCCGTCCCTCCACCAGCTACGGCGCCGGCTCTGGCAACAACGGCTCGATCATCGACCACAGTTCGTCCGACACGATCCACGGCCGCGACTGACGCTTCCCCATGCCCTCATCAACGAGCAACCAGACCGACAGTCACATGATCAACTCGCTTTTGTTAGAGCCAGTAAGCGTCACCATGCAGGGCCCGGCACGCAGGAGTGCTTTCCTCGTCGCGATGCGGCCGTCGTACAGACACTCCCACGCCTCCTGGGACGCGTCGGGGTCCAGCGCCGGTGAGATGGTGCGCGGTGCGACCGCTACCCATCTCTCGGCTTGCGGTGCCGAAAACGCATCGAAGGAGGCCCGCCATGCAGACGCCCCCGTATGGGCCTTGGCCGTCCCCCGCGACCGCCGGGACGCGCCCCCCAGCAGCTGCGAGGGCCGTCACCCGAAGGTGCGTAACAGCGCTCGGACTCTCCGCCGGTGCCGGTGCCGGTGCCTACGAGCGGCTGGTCACGAGCGGCCCGCTTGCCGCTGTGCTGGTCGGAGAAGACGAAGGTCGTCGAACCGGCAGGCCTTTGGGGCGGCCTCCGTATGACCTCGGCATCGCAGCACCGGTTCTCTGGTGCGGGCGACTACAGGTCCAGGGCGGCGCGCAACGCCTCGTCGATGCGGGCCATCGTTCAGGGTGGCGCCGTAGATCACGATGGGTCGCAGGTAGAGATCGTGTCGGCCATGGCCAGGAGCAGTACGGGCAGCCTCCGCGGTGAGGAGCAGATTAGCGCGTGCTCATAGGCTCATGCTCACGCGTCTGTCGCGGTTGTGCCGATGCTAGTGATCAAGACGGTTGGAGGTTGAGAGCTGTCCGGGCTTTGTCGGCGGCGCGCTGGTAGAAGGCGCTCGCCAGCTGCGATGAGCCCCCGCCGACTTGGAAGAACGAAAATGTCAGGGCGATACTCTGGCTGAGCTGCTCGATCGCGATATAGCCGTTGATGAGTACTCCTCGAAGGTGGGCATCCATGCGCACAGCGGACGAATCCGGGCCGCCAAAGCGAATCGGCGTCAGCGAAAACTTTATCGTTTGACCAGCGGCCATCAGAATGATGGAGTCACAGGCTTCCAGAGCATGTTTGGCTTGCCCATACTCAGCGTCGAGAACGTCGGGCGGCTGGGCGGTCAGCGCTTCAAACACGGTAGCCAGTCCGTTGCGACTCGCGAATGTCGCCGTTGCCCCGGGATAGTTCGGGTGCTCATCGTCTGCATTGAGCAGCCGTGCCAAGGGCTGGCAGCCTTCGAATCGGCTGTCCTTGCCGTCTTCCGGCCTGGAGGGCGATGGACTAGCGGTCGGCTCTTGGGTGAAGGCGGGCCCCAACTCGTCGGCATTCAATAGCGCCGAGCTCAGTTGGCCGGTGGAAGGAAGATCCGCGGCGGGAGCCGACGAAGCGGCCGCCTGCGCTGATGCACCAGTTTTCGTCTCCGGACTGGATCCTGTGCCGGGGTTGCAGGCGCCAACCAGGCAGACGATGCAGATGAGCGCTGCGGCTTTAATAGTCCGAGCGGCGTGATCGCTGCGCATGGCGCCTCCCGTACCTTGACCGGGTGCTCAGCGGGGCCCGCAGCAGCGGACCCCCGAAGTCAACGTTAGACGAGCGGGAAGCGCGCGGCAGATGTCACGGCGTGTTGTCGGCGGAGCGGACTGATGGGCCTGGTGCGGTCGCGTCCGGGGGACGGCTGAAGCGGGTCATAGGCTTCGCCGTGGCATCGCAGGCCACCTGCCGAGCGGTCTGCGCTCTGGAACGAGCACAGCAAGCGCTCACCAGCGACGGTTTGGCGTAGCCGCTCAGCCCGCCAGGGCGTGAAGATCATGAGTTCCGAACTATCAACGTCTTTCACAAGCGCCCACACCACATACCCGGCGGGACGCATGGTGAATAACACCTGTGAACGGCGCAGGCCCCCGGCGCATCCCCCGCCGCCGCCACGACCTCCAGCACCATCACGGCCGACGGCTACCCCACGCAGCCGGACACGCCGGGGCTGGTGGCCGTTCGGCCGCCGCTGAACCGAGCCCCGGTTCTGGGCTCTGCTGGTCTTCCCACCACGTACCGGGCCGTGACGTCTGAACCGGACGCGGCGAGGGATTGCGGCAACCGCGTTCCGCCGCGGCCACGGAGCAGGACAGCCCGATGTGCGTAATTGAGAGCGGTCCTCCCCAGCTGCTGATAACTCGTGGTGACCTGGCGGTGGTGCCGGTGTCGTAGCGGGCATGCGGGCACCACCTGAGCCGGGGCGGAGGTCAGGACGTCCGCAGTGTCGCTGCAGCCTTGTACGTGCGCAGCGACGGAGCCGTTTCGATGCGCGTTATCGCCGACCGCGTCAAACGCCGCGTCAGGTACGTGTGGAGCGCCTCCGCGTCCCGGCACAGCGCGTGGGCGACCAGGTTCGTCGGGCCGGTCGTCGCCGCGACCACCGCCAGTTCCTCGTGGCGCGCCAGCGCGGTCGCCACCGTGCCCGGGTGCGCCGGCGAATTTTCAGTTGATGGGCGATCTGCTGCTCCTGCTCGGTCAGGCGGCCCTGGTTCAGGCGCGGGTAGTCGCCGCCGGTCTCGGCGGAGATCATTCGACGGACGTGTCGTCCCGGTTCGGCCCCGACGGCGCGAACAGGACCGTGCGGCGGTCGACGAGCGCGGACTGCCGTGCGGCGGCAAGCCCCAGCAGGCTCCCGCCGACGCTCGGGGCGGCCGCCACCAGCGTCAGCCCGCCCGGCTGGACAACTCGATGTAGCGCTCCATCACTTCGTCCAACGGCTCGCCCCGGTTGTCGGACATCAAGAGTCCTGTCGTGGAGGCCCTGCACGGAGGTTTCCAGGAGGCCGAGAGCGGTCCTCATCTCTCCGGCTCGCGGGTGACTGAAGGGCCCTGACCAGCTCGGCCAGGGAGCGCGCCGCGCCCTCGCGTGTTGAGCGCACACCGGCTGAGGTCATGGACGCGCCTTGCGCGCCGCCCGGGGACTCATGCCGTACGCCGCCTTGAAGGCGTGGCTGAAGTGGGCCGGGTCGGCGAAGCCCCAGCGCCCGCCGATGACACCGACGGGAAGGTGGTCCAGGGCCGGATCGGTGAGGTCGCGTCGGCAGCGCGCAAGACGTTGCTCCCGGATCCAGCCCGAGACCGTGTACCCCTGCGCCGCCAGCAACTTGTACAGATAGCGGCGGGAGATGCGGTGGGCGGCCGCAATCCCCTCAGGGCTCAGCACGGGGTCGGCGAGCCGCTGCTCCATGTAGAGGAGGACGCGCTCAGTGAGCAGGCCCGGGCCGGCCTCTTCGGTTGTCCGGTCCGCGTCGGCGTACTCCGCGAGCAGGGTGCCGACCAGGTCGACCACGTTGTCCGCGAGCCGCGGAGTGCCGCGGGACTCCAGGTGCTCCATCTGCCGCGCCAACCCGTGCAGGAGAGGCAGTACGACCTGACCGAGGCCGTCGTGACAGGGCACCGGAGTCGCCGTCACGCGCGCCAGATCCCGGTCCGCCAACGGCAGCATGGCCCGTGGGAACATCAGCACCAGACCGGTGTGGGACTGGCGGAGGTCGTAGGTGAACGGGCGGCGCGTGTCGTAGATGACCAGTTCACCCGGCCCCACCTGGGCCTGGCGGTCCCGCTGGGTCAGCACGCCCTGCCCGGTCAGCTGCACAGTGAGCTGGAAGAAGTCGGGTGCGTCGGAGGCGATGTGCCGGCGGGTGCGCGCGATGCTGTGCGGCGCGGCCGAGATGACCGACATCTGTACCCGGCCGACCCTCACGGCGTGCAGTGATGCACTGAAGTCGGCGCTCTCGCGCGGCAGGACCTCCAGGGGCACGAGGTTCCGGCTGACGGCGTCCCGCCAGCATTCCAGTCTGTCGCTGGCCGTGCCGTCGCTCGGCGTCGTGATCCGGGGCATGCGGCTCTCCTCCCGGCACGTCCGGCCCCCGAGGGACGGCTCGGACGGCACTCCTGGCGAGGAATGGTAAGTCTGGCCGGCCGATCTGCAACCGGTCCCGGGCACGTGTTCTCAGCCACGCAACTTACCGGTGCTCCCGGACACAAGCAGGACCTGCGCCACCCCTCACATCATGCGAGCAGTGACCGGGCGCCTCGGGCCGACGTTCCGTCGTCCTCGCGCCGGACGAGCCGTTTTCGCAAGCCATGTAAGACGCCCCATCAACCACACGCGGGTCTGATGCTCAATGACCGCACGCATTCACAAGGATCGATCATGACGACATTGCTCGAGTCCACCTCATCCCACGACCAGGAAGCCGACCAGGGCGTGCTCGGCCGCGTGCGCGCCCACCTGCCCGAGATCGCGGCACGTTCCGCCGAGGCCGAGGCCGCCCGGGCCGTTCCCGCGGAGATCATCACCGCTCTGCGTGAGGCCGGTGTGTTCCGGATGAGCCTGCCCAAGGCATGGGGCGGCGAGCAGCTCGACCTCGTGGAGAGCGCTCGGGTGGTCCGGGAGCTCTCGCGGGCAGACGGCTCGACCGGCTGGACCGTCCAGGCAGCGTCGATGGCCTGGTTCTTCGTACGGTCCCTGCCCCGGGAGACACTTGAGAAGAAGCTGTTCAGCAACAGCGCCGACCTGATGCTCCGTGGGGCGATAGCCCCGAAGGGCAAAGCGACCCCGGTGGAGGGCGGCTACCGCCTCAGCGGGCGCTGGCCGCTGGCCAGTGGCTCGTTCACCCCGGACTGGGTACTCGCGGGCTTCGTGATCGACGGCGCTCCCCCGCTGCCGGACGGCCGCCCGGACATCCGTGTCGCGCTGATCCGCCCCCAGCAGGCCACGTTCCTCGACACCTGGGACGCGGTAGGCCTGCGGGCCACGCAGAGCACGGACTTCACGATGGACGACGTCTTCGTGCCCGAGCGCTTCACAGGGCCGCTGGTGGGCGACAACAACATCCCCGCCCCCTTCTACGGCCTGCCGTACACCGCCACCGGTGCCTCGCACGACGCCGTCATCATCGGCTGCCTGGAGGGTGCGCTCGGCGACCTCGCGGAACTGGCCGCCACCAAGCGGCCGGCGTTCAACCCCGGGGTGGTCATCGGCGCGGACCCGGTGTTCCAGGAGAAGTTCGCCGAGCTGCACCTGCGCACGGCGGCGCTGAACGCCTTGCTGGAGCAGACCGGGCGCGTCGTCATGGACCGGGCGCTCGTAGGTGAGGAGCCCACCGCGGTCGAGTGGTTCAGCTACACCGGCGGCCACCAGCACATCCACCACGAGGGCAGCCGCATCCTCAACGAGATCATGACGCTGTCGGGCAGTTCTGGGCTCTACAGCGCCCACCCGTTGCAGCGCCGCTGGCGCGACGTCCGCTGCGTCGCCCAGCACGTGGCGGGCAACAACGGCTCGTTGCGGCGTCTTGGCGCCGTGCTTTCCGGTCAGCAGGACGCCCGATGAGCCCGCTCGTCGCGACACCGACTGATCCCGTCGTGCTGCGCCAGGCGTTCGGCTGCTTCCCGTCGGGGGTGACGGCTCTGTGCGCGCTTGATTCGGGTACGCCGGTGGGCATGGCCGCGAGTACGTTCACCCCGGTCTCCCTTCAACCGCCTCTGGTGTCGGTCTGCGTCCAGGACACCTCGTCGACCTGGCCGAGGCTGCGCAAGCAGAGCCGCCTGGGCCTGAGCGTCCTGGCCGAGGGACAGGATCTGGTCTGCCGTTCGCTGGCCACCAAGAACGGCGACCGGTTCGCGGACGTAGGCTGGGAAGCCGGTGAGGACGGCAGCGTGTACGTCCTCGGTGCCGCCCTATGGCTGGACTGCTCGATCCACGCCGAGCTCCCGGGCGGCGACCACACGATCGTGCTGCTGGAGATCCACGGTCTGAAGGCCGAACCCGAACGGGCACCGCTGGTGTTCCACGGCAGCCGGTTCCGGCGTCTGGCCGCGTGATACGCCGATAACGGCTGCGGAGTCCCGCCCTGCATGGTCGCCGCCCGCCCCACCGCACCGGCCGGGCTCTCGCCGGGCGTCGAGGTCGGCCGCGGGAACCACCGCAGGGACTTCGTCCAGGCCGCCGAGCGACAGTATGGCCGTGTTGAAGACCGAGCTAGAAGAGGATGCTCGCGGTCAAGTCGGGTGGGAGAGGAGGCTTCGTGGCCGGCTGGGCCGCGGGCGGAGGTGGACTGTGGCGGGGTGGCGGGGGCGGGGGCGGGGGCGCGGACGGGCCCAGGCCGAACGGTGAACCGGCAGCCTCCGCAAGCGCAGCAGCGCATCGCGTTGCTGCCTCCCCGGCACAGCCATCCGCCGCAGGACCCCGGCGAACGCGTCCTCCACCAGCGCCAGCTGCCTCGACAGCTCGCCCGGCCGGCCCAGGCTGCTGCCGTTGGCCAGGTCGGTAAGCAGCTCTTGTGCCTTTTGCTGCAAGAGAGCCAACGCCTCCCATCCCCGAGGCTGCCGCCCCGGCCGGAGTCCCTCGGTCCCGGCGGGCAGGACAAGAGCCTCGCGGATCCGGTCGCCGGCACAGGCGTGCCAGTGCGTCAGCTCACCGGGCCGATCGGCTTGGAGGCCGGCGAGGACGACGAGCAGGACCGATGCGCCCAGCGGCCACTCGCCGATGCCGCCCGTCCCTTCCCCCTGCGGATGACCGGGTTGCAGGAAGGGGCGCAGCGAGTCGAGGTGCTGTGCGGCGAGTTCCGCCGCGGACTGGCAGGCGTGTTCAGTGGGCACGGGCACATCACTGCTTCGTCGAGGTGTTGTCGGCTGGTCTGGAACTGGCACGGCTCAGGCTGCGACGCCCTTCAGCGGGCTTCTTCGGCGAGCGCCTTGATGCCGAGCAATGTGGCTTCGATGTTCGTGCGGAGCTCGGCAAGACGGAAGGCCACGATCGCCTCCTCCCGTTCCGGCGTACAGTCGATCGCCAGACTGATCCCGGAGCGGCCCGGCCCGATCCGGGCGACCTGCCGCAGCCTGCTGCCGGTCCCCTCCGTCTCGACCTCAAAGCGCCAGGTGGCCAGGGGCTCCGAGGGATCTGGTGCGGGGTCGCCGAACCGGCCGTCGGGCTCGACGACCACCCAGCCGAACACCCGCTGCTCCTCCAGCTCGACGACATGCGAGACCGTCCGCCAGTCGCCGATCAACCGATGGTGGTTGTACCCGGCGAAGCGTGCCCCGACCGTCGGCCCTTCCGCACCGTCGAGCCATTGCACACGCTGCAGTTCGGGGCTCAGCCGGGCCGGCAGACCGATGTCCGTCATCACACACCACACCCGCGAGGGCTCCGCCTCTATCTGAACATCACAGCCGACCCTCGGCCCCTCGGCAAACCGCACGGTGTCTCTCCCTCCTGGCCCGGACCGGACGGCCCGGACCTCGAATTCGGCCTCCCCGAGAGGCTGTGTCGGCTGCCCGCGCGCCGGGCGGCCACTTCCTGCGTCAGCTGGGGAGCCACCAAGAACAGGGCGCCGACCACGCCGTAGTCGGTCAGGTCGAGGATCGGCGCCTCGGAACTGGTGCAGGTAGTAACCGGCATTCACCGCAGCGCGCGAGGCGCCCACCACGTCGCCCAGGGCATCGGCCAGGTCCTCGACCACCTTGAAACCGTCCGCTCCCGCGACCCCGCGGCCTCCGGAAACGACGACGCTCGCCTCGGTGAGCCCTGGACTGTCGCCCGCGAGCACGGCCCGCCGGGCGGTGACACGACCGGATGCCGCATGGCCGACCGGCGGCGCGAAGAGCTCCCACTCCCCCGCCTCCACGAATTACTCCTCCGGCTCGAAGGCGCCCGGCCGCACGGCAACGACCCGAATGCCGTGGTTGACCTGCGAGCGCACGGTGCACGACCCGCCGAAGACGACCTGGGTGACGACGCCGGACGGATCCACGTCGACCGCATCGATCAACCACCCGGCGTCCAGGCGCGCAGCGAGACGCCCGGCCATCTCCCTGCCATCCGTCGTCGCGGAGACGAGAACGACGGCAGAGGTGGCGTCCCGGACGGCGAGTTCCAGCGCGTCGGCGATGCGCAAGCCGTCCAGTGCGCCCCGGCCCGTTCCGTCGCGACCGTCGGCCCTTGCGTCCGGCACGCTGTGCTGGGCGCTCACGCACCCCAGAGCTGACGCATCTTTGTGCGCACACTGGGCAAAGCACGACCGGGCCTTTGTGGGCGAACCGGCCGATGCGAGCGCAGAAGCATTGCGGTATAGCCTCGAACAAGGGGATCGGCCCCTGGAGCAGCAATGAGAGACGAGGCAAATCTCGCGAGAGCGGCCGGCCCCATGACGGCTCTCAGCGCCGAGGACCGGATGCTCGCCGCAACGCTGCAGCATGCGGTGTACGAGCTTCAGGCAACCACCGGTACCGCGATGGTCCCGCTGGAGGGTGGCCGGGCGCTGGCCAACATCATCGTGGTGGGCGACCCGCTGTCGGTCTTCACCGTGGCGGATCGCCACCCGGTGGACGACGACCGGTACACCGGAGCCGTCGCCTACCGCACCGGCCGCCAGTGTGTCCGGGTCCGGAGTGAGACGCCCAGCGGTGTCCGCCCGGCCATGCCGTTCCCGTACGCGATGGTCGCCACCCCGTTGACCGACGACGAGGGGCGGTCCTTCGGGGTCATCGTGCTGGTGTGGGCCGACCCTGTCGGCTGGGCGGCCAAGTCGGCCAGGGTGCGGCACCGCTGCAAGAGCCTCGTGGCCGAGCTCTCCCGTGCCCTGCTCCGGCGGGGCGGCCTGCCCCCTAGACGGCACTTTCCTGGCGTACCGAGGTTCATCCTGGCTCGCCCCACGGGAGAGGACGCTCTGCTCGAGTCGGTGAGTCTGTCGCTCGTCTACCAGATCGGCCGACTCTCCGCCGAGCTCAGCCAGGCCCCGGGCCTGCGGGACGTCGTCGAGACGGCAATCGCACGGATCATGGAACCCTTCGGAGCCCGGTGCCTTGCCATCTCGGTCGTCGACGAAGGACGGCCACGGCTGCTGGGCTACGAGGGAGTCGGCCCTGCGCTCGCGGCGCGGCTCGTGAATGCCTCGACGGGCACGCTGGAAGAGGAGACGAGCAACGACGCAGGGCCGTCGCCCCCGGACCGGCCCCTCTTCTTCGAGGCCGTGGACACGGACGAACCGATCACGGCCTACTGTCTGCTCCCCCTGGCGATCGACGACCACACCGCCGGAACCCTCGCCCTGGGCTTCGACCACCGACACACCTTCAAGGCGGACGAACGGGCCGCCCTGACCAGGATGGCCCAGCTGCTGGCCCAAGCCATCGGCCGGGCACGGCAGTTCGAGACCGAACGCCGGCTGGCCCAGGAACTGCAGCAAAGCCTGCTGCCCCCTGCCCTCCCCCAGCACAGTGAGATGGACATCGCCGCCCGTTACGTCACGCCGACGACCGGTACCGTCGGCGGCGACTGGTACGACGTGATCAACCTCCCCGACGGCGGTATCGGCCTGGTCACCGGCGACGTCGAGGGACACTCACCCCGTGCGGCCACGACCATGGGCCAGATCCGCAGCGCCGTCCGCGCCTACGCCGCGGAAGGCCACCGCCCGGCAGACGTACTCACCCGCACCAACCGGCTCCTCTCGGACCTCGGCACCGACCTGCTCGCCACATGCTGCTGCGTGTGGCTGGACCCGGAAGCCGAAACCGTCGAAATCTCGTCCGCGGGACATCCAGCTCCATTGCTCGGCCACCCCGGCAGTCCCTTCGCGGCCCCCGAACTGCCCCTGGGGATACCGCTGGGCGTGCGGCCCGACACGTGCTACGGCTCGGGACAGGCCCCACTGCGTGAGGGGACCGTCCTGGTGCTGTACACGGACGGGCTGGTGCGCTCCCATTCGGTCCCGCTCGGCGACGGCATCGAGGCGCTGCACGCGCGCCTTGCGACATCCGGCGACCTGAGACTGGAGGTCCTGGCCGACCACCTGCTCGAGATCACGGGCGGCAACCGGCGAGACGACGACGCGGCGGTGCTGATCGCACAGTTCCTGGGCCTGGGCGCCGACCGAAGCCAGCGCGTGGCACGGACGTTCGTCCATCGTCACGATCTCCGTGCGGTCGCCGACGTCCGCAGGTTCCTGCGGGCACAGGCACGATCGTGGGACTGGGAAGCCGTCATCCCCGACCTTGAGTTGGCCGTCACCGAACTGGTCACCAACGGTCTGGTGCACGCCGACAGCAAGGTCGAGGTCCGGTTGCGCGAATACGCCGACCACCTGCGCGTGGACGTACGCGACTCCGATCCGCGGCCACCGCTGCCGGCGCCCGTGCTCACCTCCGGTGGGACGGACGACGAATCGGAACACGGCCGCGGACTGCTCATCGTCGACGCCCTGGCCGCGTCATGGGGCAACTCCCCCAGCGGGCGCGGCAAATCGGTCTGGTTCGAGCTGACCAGACCGACGGCCTCGGCGAAGCCGGAGAGTTGAACGCCGCGGCGGGCACAGGGCGGGTGAACGACCCGCTCCGGGCGCAACGCGAGCGGCCACGGCCGGGCCATGTACCGCGCGCGTCCGCTCTCCTACCGATCGAGCCCGGCCGTGCTCCAGGCCCGTCCCAATGCCTCCGCAGCGGCCGGCACCTCGTGCACGGCCAGGACGAGTACCGCATGGGGCAGTCGGCGGCGCACGGCTGCGAGTACTCGGTTCGCGGTTTCGTTGTCGAGGCCGGTGGTCGGTTCGTCTATGAGCAGGATGTCGGGACGGGCCGCGAGGGCGCGCGCGATGGCCAGGCGGCGTTGCTCACCGCCGGACAGACCACGCCCACCGGCGCCGACCTTCGTGTTCCCGGTGAGCCCACTGCGGTCGAGCTCCATGGCAGTGAGCAGTTCTTCGATGTCCTCGTCGCTCGCGCCGGCGTCGGCGAGCCGGATGTTGTCGGCGACCGAACCGGTGAACAGGTGGTTGTCGGCCGGCACGTTGGTCACGGTGACCGATGTCGCTGAGCCCCCGGGATCGCGCAGGGCGCTCGCGAGGGCGTCGAGGAAAGTGGTCTTGCCGCTCCCGGACGCGCCGGTGACGAACAGGGTCGAGCCGACGGGGACCGTGACATCGATGCGTCGTCGGCGTCGTAGCGAAGATCGAGGCACTCGATAGCCGGTCACGGTCAGCGCGCGGGAGTCGTAGGTGGCCCGGCACGCGGGCGTACCGGAGCTGTCGGCCGTGCTGCCCGCCGAGGCCAGTCGCCTGGCGGCCCCGTCGGCAAGGGCACGTGAGCGCACTGCCGGGACGAGGCGTTCGGCGTTGGCCAGCACGCCGGTGACGAGCAGGACGAGGAAGACGAGCGTGGTGACGTCGGCGCCTCGTGCGTCGGCGAACAGCACGGTCAGGACCAACGCCATGGCGGACAGGACGCGGCAGGCACCGAGCGCACGAGCAGTGGCTGCCGCCGCATGGAACCGCTGTTCCTCGTAGGCGTCCAAGCGTTCCCGGGTACGCAGCGCCAGGTGGTCGGCGACGCCGAGGGAGGCCGTCTCGGGCCAGGCGTCGACGGCGGCGGCGAGTTCGGTGCGCAGGGCACTGCGGCTGCTGCCCGGATCGTTGATGTGGTGGGCGGTGGCTGTCGCGATCGCGGCGCACAGGGCCGCAGTCACGGCGACGACCGTGGCTGTTGAGGGATAGCCGGCGAGGGCGACCGTCAGGCAGCCTCCCACGGCGAGAGCGGCTGCCTGGACGGCCGGTGCGGTCGCCTGGATGAGGGCCATGCCCTGGGTGTCGGCATCGGCCATGACACGATCGAGTGATTGTCCGGACCAGTGGCCGCTGGAGCCGGTGGCCGCGCGGTCGTAGTAGCCGAGCCGGGTCGTGGTGATCCGGCGCAGAGCGGCGGAGTGCAGGACGACCCGGGCGGCGTAGTGGGTGGCGATCCTGCCGAGGGCGAGCGCGCGCACGCCGCCGCTGGGGGCGAGGTAGGAGAAGGTGCTGTACGCGGTGGCTCCGGCCACGGCCGAACTGGCGATGAACCAGCCGGACAGTCCCACGAGTCCGACCGAGCAGCTCTCGGCCACGACGGCGAGCAGGAGTCCCGATGCGGCGACGAGGACGGTGCCGGCCGACCGGGTACGAGGGCGCGAAGGTATGCGGGCTGTCATGCGGGTGTCGCCTCCCGTGCGGTGCTGAGCGTGCCGTCGGCGAGGGTGAACACCGTGTCGGCGCACTGTGCCAGGGCGAGTGAGTGGGTGGCGACGACGACCGTCCGGCCCCGGGAGGCCGTGCGCAACACGTCGACGACCAGCGCCTCGGCGTCCGCGTCGAGATGGGCGGTCGGCTCGTCGAGGATCCACAGTCCGGCGTCGCGCAGAAGTGCCCGGGCGATGGCGATCCGGCGGGCCTCGCCGGTGGACAGGCCCCGACCGCCCTCCCCCAGCGGGGTGTCCAGGCCGTGGGGCAGCCGCGCCACGACGTCGGCCAGGCCGGCCGCCACGACGGCCCGATCGATGTCCGCAGGACTCGCGGACGGCCGGGCGAGACGGATGTTGTCCCCGACGGACCCCGGGAGAAGAACGGTCTGCTGGCCGATCCAGGCACATGCCCCCAGGTGCGGGGGCGAGAACCCGGTGTCGGTCACCCACCGTACGGTTCCGGTGCTCGGTTCCCGGGCACCGGAGATCAGTGAGAGCAGGGTGGTCTTACCGGCCCCGGACGGCCCGGTGACGGCCGTCCATCGTCCCGCCGCGAACGTGGCATTCGTACGTCCGATGACGCGCCACCCCCCGCGCGGGAATCGGAAGGTGACGTCGTCGAGGAGGACGCTGCAGGGCGGGGCGGCCACGCGCGGGCCCTGCCGCCGCGGCGGTGGCTCCGCGAGGAGTCTCATCAGAGGGGGCACGGCCGCGGCCGCCCGCTCCTGGCTGTGGTAGGCCGCTGCCAGCGAACGCAGGGGCTGGAAGTACATCGGGCACAGCAGCAGCGTCAGCAGCCCGCCGGACAGTGTCACGCGCGGTGCTGCTGCGATGTGGACGTAGCCGAGCAGGGACAGCCCGATGTAAGTGGCGTCGGCCGCGATGGAGAAGGTGACGACGACGTCCATCACCGCGCCGGAGACGAAAGCCCGCCGCACGATCCCCATCGTGGTGGCGTTCAACGCCGCTGCCGCGTCGACCAGTTCGTCCCTACGGCGGGACAGCGCGCCGATGCCGCGCAGTGTGGGCAGGCCGCGGAAGCTGTCCAGCACGACGGCTCCCAGACGGGCGGTCGCAGTGACCCGCTCCTCGGCGCCCTCCTTGGCGAGCAGCCCGGCCAGGCGCATGTTCAGCGGGACGAGCAGGCTCGCCAGCAGCAGCATCACCGCGGCCGGCCACTGCACCGCCACGGTGACGCCGAGCACGACCGCCATCGACACACCTGCCGCCAGTCGCTGCGGCAGGACCTGGGCGTGATGGTCGGCCACGTCGTCCGCGAGTTCCACACTCGCCATGGCGGCCGTCGCGGCGTCGGTATCGGCGCGCCGCCATCCGCTGGGCAGAAGTCCGGCGACCAGGCGTCTGCGGATGGCGGCGCTGATCCTCCGGTGGCCTGCGGCCTGTGACCGGCCCGCGCCCCATGTCGCACCCGCCGCCAGGAGCCCGCCCAGCAGCAGGAAACCCGCCTGGGTCCAGGTCGGTTGCGTGCGATGGTTCAGCGCGTCGGCCGCGATCCAGGCGAGTGCCGTCCATTGGACGACGGTGAACACCGTCTCCAGGACCTGGCACGCGGCGGCGAGCCGCAGCGGGCGGTGTCCGGGCACGGCGGCGGCAGCCAGCCAGGCGCGCGGATCCTGGCCCGGGGTCGCGGTCCCGGGGCGCTCAGTCATCGTCATCGATCCGCCGGTGGTCCAGGATCCAGGCGAGGGCGCCGACGGCCATGACGATCAGCAGGCCGATCGTGCTCAGCAGGTCCGTGTGGTACTTCGGGTAGCCGGAGAACATCCCCTGGCACACGAAGTAGCAGAACAGACCGCCCGCGATGCCCAGGACGACGAGCAGGGCCCGCAACAGGAACCTCCCTGCCCTTCGCAGCGGCCGGCGCGTGATCGGGGTGTGCGTGGTCATCGGCTACTCCTGTGCCTGCGGTGCGAGGCCGCCGTCGGGTGCGCCGTGCCGCCCGCCCCGGAAGGCGTGGTGGGCGAACCAGTTGTAGAAGAGGATCAGTGGCATGTTCAGTCCGATCCCGACGGCGAGGAACGCCATCGTGGTGCGGGGCGCCACGGAGCCGGAGACCGTGAGCGCCGGCGGAAGGATCACGGGGTAGCGGGCCACGACCACGGCGAGCGCCAGGGCCACAGTGGCGGTCGCGAGCGCGGCGAAGGGCAGGGTGTCGCTCGCCGCGGACCGCAGCGTCACCAGCGCGGTCACCGCGCCGACGGTCGCGAACAGCAGCAGACCGGCGAAGGCGATCGTCCGCCCGGGGCCGTGCAGGTTCAGCGGTGCGTGGGTGCTTCCAACGGTGACCAGGCACGCGGTCCCCAGAGCTGTCGCGAGCAGTGTGGCGACGATGCCGGCACGCGTACTCCTGGCCCGGACTCCGCTGGTCGTCTTCCCCTTCAGATACGCGCATCCCAGGGCCAGATAGCCGCATGCGACGGCACTCGCGGTCAGTACGGAGAACCAGACATGGTGACCGCCCGTCAGCGTTCCCAGCACGGCGCCCTGAGCCAGCGATGCGGTCAACGAGGCTGTGCCGAAAGCCCGCTGCCATCCGATGCCGGGCGGTGCCTGCGAGGCCATCTCCACGGCGACACCGCGGACGATCAGCGAGAAAAGCATCACGACCAGCGGGAGATAGGCGTGGGGCAGCAACGTGCCGAACGCCGGCGGGAAGCCCGCCCACAGGCTCACCCCGAGCAGCACCAGCCAGGTCTCGTTGCCATCCCACGTGAGGGCGACCTGCTCGAGCATCTCGAACCGGTGCCGGGCGTCGCGCTCCAGCAGGGTGGCGATGCCGATACCAAGGTCGTAGCCGTCGAGGACGACATACATCAGCAGGCAGAGCAGGATGAGGGCGAACCAGATGCCGGACATCATCGCGCCTCGCCTGCCATGGCCGGACCGGGCGCGACCGCACCGGGCTGCGGAAGAGGGTGGGGAGCCGGCCGGGGCACGCCGGCCGGGTCGGGGTGGTCCCGCTCGGGCCCGGTCCGCAGGGCGCGCACGATGTAGACGACGTACGCGGCCAGCATCACCAGATACAGCAGCGAGAACCCCACCACGGAGAAGAGCAGTTCGCCGGGTGCGAGCCGTGAGACCGCGGCGGACGTACGGAGATGGCCGAACACCACCCATGGCTGCCGGCCCGACTCGGCGGTCACCCACCCACCGAGCACGGCGATGATGCCCACGGGAGTCGACCACATCAGGAACCGGTGGAAGCGGCGTGCGGTCCACAGTTTGCGGCGCAGACGCAGGATCGTCGCGTAGAACACGGTGCCGAACATCAGCAGCGCCGCGTAGAACATGGCGCGAAATCCCCAGAAGACCGCTGCCATGTCGGGGCGGTCGGCCTTGGGGGTCAGGTCGAGACCGGGAGTCGGGGTCGTACAGGTGAGGTCCTTGGCGATGGCGCTGCCCAGGCAGGGGACGGAGAGCTCGGCGATGTTGCGCTCGGCCTGCTGGTCGGGGATCGAGAAGATCACGTACCCCTTGTTCGTACTGCCCCAGTTGCCTTCCAGGGCCTCCAGCTTGGACAGCTGGCGGGGAAGCACCGCGCCGGCGACGTTGTCACCGAGGAAGAGTTGCAGGGGCAGCAGGATCGCCGCGACGCCCAGCGCGATGGACACCGAGCGGCGGGCGAAGGCCAGCGCCCTGCCCTTGACCAGGTAGTAGGCGCCGATGCCCGCGACGAAGAAGCTCGCGGAGATCATCACCGCGGCCAGCATGTGCGGCCAGCGCCAGAGGAACGACGGGTTGAAGATGGCGTGCACCCAGTCGACGGGTTCGAACTGGCCGTGCCGGAAGACGAACCCGGCCGGTGTCTGCAGCCAGGAGTTGGCGGCGATGATCCACGTCGAGGAGAGGACCGTGCCGAGCGACACCATCACCGTGGCGGTGAACATCGTTCTCCGCTGCACGCGGCCGTCACCGTACAGCAGGATCCCGATGAAGCCGGCCTCGACGAAGAACGCGGTGACGACCTCCATGCCGATGATCGGGCCGATCACGGGACCGGTTTCGGCGGCGTAGACGCCCCAGTTGAGGCCCATCTCGAAGGTGATCACGATGCCCGCGACGACGCCGATGGCGAACCCGACGGCGAAGATACGCCGCCAGAAGCGGAACATCTGCAGATAGACGGGGTTGTCCGTGCGCCAGTGCATCCCGTAGAGAACGCACAACAGAACCGACAGGCCGACGGTGATGGCAGGGAACGTCATATGGAACATGACGGTGATGGCGAACTGCCATCTGGAGAGATCGAGCAGACTCACGCTGTCTCCCAGTGCGAAGGAGGGCTGAACGCCGTGCTTGGCTTGGCGGGTGGGCCCGTGCGGGCATGGTGATCCGGGTCGGTGGTGCACAGCAGCGGCCGGATCGAACCGATGCCCGCCGGGCACGTGGGGCGTGCGGGTCCAAAGCCCGCGCCGTGCGACGAAGCGTTCATGCGGCATCAGCGCCACGCGGCACGGGACGCCGGTCCCCGATCCCGGCGACCTCGGATCGCTTCGCCGACTCGTGTGAGCCGCGCAGGACGGATTCGCCGTCGCGCGCGCGGCCTGCCGTAACGAGCCCGCGTGCACGGGCGTGGTCCTCCAGCAGTGACCGCAGTCGACTACGTCCCCGGAACAGCCGGGACAGCACCGTGCCGGTCGGCGTCCGCATGATGTCGGCGATCTCCCGGACGGTGAAGCCCTCGACGTAGGCGAGGTACACGGCGATCCGGCCATTGACGGGCAGTGTCTGCAGCGCGGCCTTGACGTCCGCGTCGGGCAGGCGGTCCAGTGCCTCGGCCTCCGCGGAGCGCAGCCCCGTCGACGTGTGTGACTCGGCCCGGGCCAGTTGCCGGTCCTCGACCGTCGCCGCGGCGTCGATCGGCGGCCGGCTCTTTTGTGCCCGGCAGGAGTTGAGGAAGGTGGTGGTGAGGATGCGGTAGAGCCAGGCCTTGAGGTTGGTGCCGGGACGGAACTGGTGGAACGAGACGTAGGCCCTGGCGTATGTGTCCTGGACCAGGTCCTCGGCGTCGGCCGGATTGCCGGTCATGCGCAGGGCGGCCGTGTACAGGGCGTCCAGGTGCTCCAGGGCGGATGCGAATGCGGCCTGTCGGTCCGCCGCGGGCTCCACCGCTTCCGGGGTTCGTTCGGTCGTGGTCATGATGGCTTCCTCCAGCCCGCTCTCAGGCTTCGACCACGGGAGTGCGGGAGGTGGTCTGCGTGAAGCGGGGCAGTGCGGCGACGCCGACAGCCAGGAGGGCCACGATGCCCATCTGGACGTACTCGACGGTGGCGAAGGCGTGGGAGACGCCGTGCGGCGCGAGGCCGATGTACAAGGTGCCGAGCGTGGCCACGCCGAGCGCGAGCCCGCTCTGCTGCAGGGTGATCAGCGCGCCGCTGCCGATGCCTCCGAGGTGGGCGGGCACGTCGGTGAGCACGCTGCGGAACAGTCCCGCGAAGAGCATCGACTGTCCGGCGCCGACCAGTGCCAGGGGGGCGGCCATGGCCCACAGGGAGACGTGCGGCCAGTCGACGACGAGGACGGCGACCAGCCATGCGAGTCCGGCGAGTTGCAGCACGGCGCCCGCGGACAGGGCCGCGCGTCCGAAGCGGGAGATCAGGCGCGGGGCCAGGACGGATCCGGCGAAGAACAGCAGGGCCATCGGCAGGATCGCCAGGCCGCCGTGCAGGGCGTCGGCGTGCAGCCCATCCTGAACGGTCAGCGCGAAGACGAACATGAACGCCCCGAAGCCGATGCTGAAGGCCAGCACCATGGCCAGGCCTCGGGACATCGACGGCAGCCGCAGCAGTGACGGCGGCAGCAGCGGCACCTCACCGCGCCGCTCGGCCGCCTTCTCGACGACGTAGGTGACGGCGCCCAGGACGACGGCCAGGGCGAGCAGCAGCCAGGTCCACCAGGGCCAGCCGAGTGAGTGCCCCTCGGTCAGCGGGAGGAGCAGGGCGACGAGCGTGGCGGCGAACAGAACCGTGCCGGGCAGGTCGATACCGACGGGGTGTTCGGAGCGCGTGGCCGGCACGATGCGGGCGGCGACCAGCAGGACCACTATCCCGATCGGTACGTTGACCAGGAAGATCGGCCGCCAGGCCGTGCCGGCGATATCCGCGCTGACCAGCAGCCCGCCGACCACCTGGCCGACGACTGCGGCGATGCCGGAGGTGGCCCCGTACAAGGCCAGGGCACGTGCCTTGTGCTCGCCCTCCAGGGTGTGGTGGAAAGTCGCCAGCACCTGCGGCACCAGCAGCGCCGCGGTGGCACCCTGGACGATCCGAGCCGCGATCAGCACGCCGACGCCCGGTGCGAGTCCGCAGGCCAGCGAGGCCAGGACGAAGCCGATGAGCGCGCCGAGGAACAACCGGTGCCGGCCGTACCGGTCGCCCAGCCGACCGCCCAGGACCAGCAGGGCGGCGTAGGCCACGCCATATCCGGCGATCACCAGCTCCAGCGAGGACGCCGACGCGTGTAGCGACGCGTCGATGCTGGGCAGGGCGACATTGGTGATGAAGAAGTCCATGATCGGCAGGAAGGCGCCCGCCAGCAGGATCAGCACGCCGAAGGGAGACAACTCCGAGGCGCGGCGCCTCACCTGATGTCCGGTGGCATGCGTGTGCGTTGTGGCCATGACGGCCTCTCTCGAGCAGATATTTACTTGCGCTCACAACAATGAGCTTGCGTGCGCGAGTAATCAAGGCCGAAGAGCCGCTCTTGATCGAAATTTACTTGCGCACGTAATATCTTTACTTGCGTGCGCGGGTAAGTGGCTTGTAGAGCTGGATGCATGACGCACATCGACGAAACCGGTCGGCTCTCCGTGGAGCGGACAGCCGCCGCGCGGCCCCCGCCGACAGCGATGGCCGAAGAGGGCTGCTGCTCGTCGTGGCTCTGCTGACGGCGGTCGGCCCGTTGGCGATCGCATGTGCATCCCGGGGCTCCCCGCGATGCATCCAAACCTTCCTGACGAAGGCCGCGTCGATACTGCCGTACATGGGCGCGGGTACCGCCGTACGGCATGTGCTCGGCAACGACTCGGGCGGAGGCTACGAATGGGCCGCCACCCACGGCCCGGTCCCCCGCGGCATCACCGCCCTCGCACTCGACGCCTGGGGCAGGATCGAACGCCTACCGCCGTATGGACGGCGCCTACGCCGATACGGCCATGTTCACCGCCCTCGCTCAGTGCGCCATTGAGCACTGACCCACTGACCACGGAACGGTGCGGCAAGGGGGGCCAGGCCAACGCGGCCTCGCCCCCCCTTCGCGAGGTCAGCCCTTCTGTGCGATCCGCTGGAACGCGAGCGCGAGCTTTCCGAGGTCGACCCCTTCGAGCTGGTCGAAGAAGTGCCGTCGAACACTGGCCACGTGTACCGGCACGGCCTCCTCCAGGCGCGCCACGCCGGCCTCGGTCAGGGTGGCATTGAACGAACGGGCGTCATGGACGGACTGCTGCCGCCGGACGAGCCCCTCGGCTTCCAGACGTTTGACGGTGCGCCCCACAGCCGAGGCGGACTGCTGGCACAGCTCCGCCAGGTCGCTCAGCCGCATGGTGTACTCGGGCGCCTCGGACAGGAACATCAACGCGATGTACTCGGCGTGACTCATCCGCTGAAACCGCTGCAGGTCGTCGTCGAAGTCTCGCATCAGTGCCGCCATCGCCGGGCGGAGCGCCCTGATCAGGTTCCGCTCATCATCGGTCAGGGCGGAGGCGTCGTCGTCTCGCATTCCCGCAGGATACGTAGAAATTACTCGCGCAAGCAATCTTTGGGCCTTGCCGGCCCGGCCGGAGGGCAGCTCCTTGCGCTGATCGCGGACCTCATCAACCCAATGGAGGGTCCAGTTCAGGGCGGCTGCGCCGGTGAGTCTGCGGGCCATAAGGTCGACTTCCCTGTGTGCGCTCCCCCATTGCGACGGATCGTCGTTGCGGAGAACCGGTACCCGACCGCAGGATTCGGGGGCGAAACGGTGTAGCAACGGGGACGGCCGATGTCGCTGTTCCGCGATGGCTGCCCGTCTGACCTGTCGGTACTCCCCGATGCGCCTGCCGCCGACACCATGCTGCCCGCCTCGGCGCGCACCGCGAGGCGCGGCTGCCGTACGGCCCCCGGCTGCTGCAAAGCCGCCACAGCCTGCCCGGACAGGTGCGCGAGGATGAACGCCCCTGGCCCGGCGCACGTCGTCGTTCGGTCACCCGCTGTCCCGTCCGGCATCCGCAGGGGCGGCGCGTGCTCCTGCACAACCGTGAGCCACACCGGCGCCGAGCCGGAGCGGAGGAGTAGTCGGTGGGGGCGGGTCCACCCACCCGGTTGGGCGGTCTCGAAAGCCCGGCTGCTGAAGGGCGGCGAGTTCCAGGCCGCGAGACGCCCGGTCCGCCATGGCCCTGGCCGTCCGCGTCGCGAGCGGGCGACAATCACCCGCATGACCGAGTCCTCCGGTGGTCCGTCCACCTTCCGTGACCTGTCCGCCCTCGTCGCCTGCCCCCGCGTCAACTCCCTTGCGCTGTCTGTCGATGGCGCTCGTCTCGTCGCCGCCGTGCAGGTGCTGTCCGGGGACGGCACGCGGTTCGTGTCCGGTCTGTGGGAGATCGATCCGACCGGGGAGCGCGACGCGCTGCGGCTGACCCGGTCCGACAAGGGTGAGTCGGGGCCGGTGTTCGGTCCGGACGGGACGCTGTACTTCCTGTCCGGACGCGCCGCTGCGGACGGCGACGAGGACGAGGGCGCCGCGCTGTGGGCGCTTCCGCCGCGCGGGGAGGCCGTCGTCGTGGCCCGGCACCCAGGCGGGATCGCCGCGGTCACCGTCGCCCGGGACTCAGGCGCGCTGTGCCACACCGCGGGCCTGCTGCCGGGTGCCGTTGACGCCGAGGCGCACGGCAAGCTGCGCGCGGCGCGAAAGGAGGCGAAGGTCACCGCGATCCTGTATGAGGCCGGGCCGACCCGCGCCTGGGACCACGACCTCGGCCCGGCGGAGCCGCACACCTTTATCCGTGCCGGTGTTGACGCGGAGCCGGTCGTCGCTGGCGGGCAGGGGATCGGGCTGGAGGATCCGGGGGACGCGGCGTTGTCGCCGGACGGCACACGGGTCGCGTACCGCCGGTTCGTGCCCGGGCGGGTCCCGGACGAGCATCGCACCGCCGTGGTGGTGGCCGACGCGGTGAGCGGTGAGGAGATCATCGTTGTCGGTGATTTGGAGCACCTCTACGAGGCGCCGCGGTTCACCCACGACGGTTCGGCCGTCGTGTGCTGCCGGATGCGCTACCCGACGTACAACGACCCCTGGGAAGCGACTCTCGTCCGGGTCGACCTGGCCGACGGCGCGGTGCGCGACCTGCTGCCGGGGTTCGACAACTGGCCTGGTGGCGTGGCCTGTTCACCGGTGGACGACACGCTCTTCTTCACGTCCGACGAGCAGGGGCACGCGCCCGTCTTCCGGCGCGACCCGGACGGTGGCGTCACACGCCTCACCGCTTCGGGTGCGTACGGCTCGCTGGCCGTAGCCCCCGACGGGCGGACGCTCTACGCCCTGCGCCATGCGGTCGACGCGCCGCCGACGCCCGTCCGGATCTACGCCGACGTCGTGGACCAGACTCCGGCCGTGCTGCCCGCCCCGGGTGGCGTCGGCGAGCTGCCCGGCGCGCTCACCGAGGTGCACGCGGAGGCGGACGACGGGTTCGTGCTGCGCGGCTGGCTCGTGCTGCCCGAGGGCGCCTCCGCCGAGCGGCCCGCTCCGCTGCTCGTCGCCGTCCACGGCGGACCGCAGTCCAGCTGGAACGGCTGGACCTGGCGGTGGAACCCCTGGCCGTTCGCCGCGCGCGGTTATGCGGTGCTGCTGCCGGATCCGGCCCTGTCGACCGGCTACGGGCAGATCAACCACCGGCGCGGCTGGGGGCAGTGGGGCGGGCGCCCCTACACGGATGTGATCGCGCTGACCGACGCGACCGAGGCCCGGGACGACATCGATGCCTCACGTACTGCGCTCGCCGGCGGCTCCTACGGCGGATACATGGCAAACCGGGTCGCCACCAGCACGGACCGCTTCAAGGCGATCATCAGCCATGCGGGCCTGTGGGACCTGCGGATGTTCCAGGGCGACACCGATGTGCCCTGGTACTTCCAGCGGATCTTCGGCGACCCGCTGACCCGCCCCGAGCGGTACGAGGCCGACTCGCCGCACCTGGACGTCGCGAAGATCCGCACCCCCATGCTGGTCATCCACGGCGCCAAGGACTACCGCGTGCCCGTCGGGCAGGGCGCCACGCTCTTCCAGGAACTGCAGCGCCACGAAGTCCCCGCGAAGTACCTCTACTTCCCGGACGAGAACCACTGGATCCTGAGGCCGAACCACACGCGCCTGTGGTACGAGACATTCCTCAACTTCCTCGACCACCACGTTCTCGGCGCCGAATGGCAGCAGCCCGGCCTGCTATGACCGGGCCGAGCCGGGCAGCCATCGGCCTACCGACTTGCGTCCCCTTCCGGCCACCGCTACCCCCTTTGGCTTCATGGAGAGCCGGTGCGGGCTTGTGACCTTCGGGGCTGCCGAAGTCATCTGACCGTGCCCGCGGCCCAGCCGCGCCAGCCCCGGACGCTGAATGCCTGCCCCCGGTCACACGCACGTCGGCACGCTGGCAGAGCCACACGGGGTGCCGGCTGCGCGGGGCATCGTCAGGAGTAGGCCGCGACAGCCCAGCCGGCGTGTTGGACCTCGGCCACACCGCGCCAGGCCTCGGCCTGTACCGAGACGCCGACCAGCTCTACAGCACGCCACAACGGGCGGAAGCGCTGCGGCCGCAGCTGCTCTTGTTGGCCAGCTGCACCCTGTGCACACCGGCATCCCAGAAGCCGCACACTACGAAGCCACCCACGCCGACCTCGACGAGCCGTACGGCGTGGCCGGGCTGCTGGACGCGCTGCATGAGGCTGCGGCGCAGGAGCAGGTGGCCGCGCTCCTGGCCCGCGACCCGGCCACCCACACCAACCTCGACCGCCGGAGTGCCGCACAGGGCCTGCGGCATTCACGGGGGGCGGGGGCGAGCGGGGTGCTCGGCCGGGGGTGGGTGCGGTGTCTTCTTGGCGGCGTCGTAGCCGCGGCTCCTATGGCCGGCCGCCGGTCCAGGGGTCCGCCCTGCGCGCCAGCTTCTTCGCCCGGCGGCGTGCGTCCGGGGGGAGGCGGTGGAGGACCGTAC